>DASSJT010000151.1:0-34867 GCA_035691065.1 Dermatophilaceae bacterium | reverse complement strand
GGCCGGCCGGCACACGAGTGGGGCTGGCAGGTGGACGGGGTGGTGGACTGGCTTCCCCGGCACGCCGGGGCGGTGGCCCTGACGTTCGACGCGTGCGGGGGACCAGGCGGGAGCCGGTACGACCACGACCTGATCGCGCTCCTGCGACGGCACTCGGTCGCGGCGACGCTGTTCCTGAACTCTCGCTGGATCACGGCCAACCCCGCGCTCGCCGCCGAGCTGTCCGCCGACCCGCTGTTCGCCCTGGGCAACCACGGGTTCCACCACCGCCCCCTGTCGGTGGACGGACGCTCCGCCTATGGCATCGCAGGCACGCGGAACGTCGGCGAGATCTACGACGAGGTCGAGACCGCGGCAGCCTGGTTCGTCGACCAGACCGGAGCGCGGCCCAGGTACTTCCGCCCGGGCACGGCATACACCGACGAGGTTGGCGCGGCGATCGCCCGCAGGCTGGGCCAGCCGGTCGTGGGGTTCACGGTGAACGGCGACGCCGGTGCCACCCTCCCGCCGGGGTCGGTGGCCGCGAACGTGATGTCGGCGCGGCCCGGCGACATCGTGATCAGCCACATGAACCAGCCCGGCCGAGGTACTGCAGTGGGCTACGCCGAGGCCCTGCCGCGCCTGGCCGACCGGGGCGTGCGCTTCACTACACTGGAGCGCGCTCTAGCGCGCGCCGGCGGCTGAGCGCCCGGACGGGCGGGGTCAGTCGCTCCAGCGGAACCAGCGCCGGGCGGCCAGCGTGCCGCCCACGCCCCAGAGGACGAGGACCAGCCACTGCGACAGGGGTGGCGTCCCGTGGACGAAGGCCTCACGGAGCCCGTCCCCGAGGGCACCCGAGGGGAGGATCCGCGCGGCCACGCCCAGGGCATGGGGGAGCCTGGCCGTCGGCACGAGGACGCCGAGGGCGAGGAGCAGGACCCAGACGAGGTTGGCCAGGGCAAGCACCGCCTCGGCCCGGAGGGTGCCCGCGAGCGTGAGGGCGAGGGCGACGAACGCCCACGTCCCCAGGAGGGCCGTGACGAGCGCAGCCGGTATGCCGGCCGGACGGGGTTGCCAGCCGAGCGCGAGGCCGAGCGCCGCCAGCACGGCGTACTGGGCGGCTACCACCGCGAGGACGGCCAGGGCCTTTCCGCCGAGGAGCCCGCCGCGGCCCAGGGGTGTGATGCCGAGGAGGCGCAGCACGCCGTACCGGCGGTCGAAGCCGGTGGCGATGGCCTGGCCGGTGAAGGCGGTGGAGACGACCGCCAGCGCGAGGACCCCTGGTACCGCGAGGTCGATGCGGCGGCCGGCTCCGAGCGAGGGGGCGCTGGAGTAGGCCAGCCCGGCGAGGGCGAGGGCTGGGAGGACCACGGAGACGAGCAGCTGCTCGCCGTTGCGGAGCAGGGTGGCGGTCTCGAACCGCGCCTGCGCAAGGACGCGCTGTCGTGGCGGGGCCGCGGCGGCGGTCATGACGCGACCCGGCGGGTCAGGGAGAAGTAGAGGTCCTCCAGCGACTGGTCGCGGGTCAGCTCGCCCGGAGTCCCCTCCGCGACGGTGCGGCCGTCGGCGACGATGACGATCCGGTCGGCGAGGCGCTGGGCCTCCTCGAAGGAGTGCGTGGTGAGGACGACGGCCGCACCCCGGGCCGCCTCGGCCCGCACGAGGTCCCACACGTCAATTCGCGCGTGGGGGTCCAGCCCGGCGCTGGGTTCGTCGAGGAACACGACGTCGGGCCGCCCGATGAGGGCGGCGGCGAGGGCAACGCGCTGGCGCTGCCCACCGGAGAGGCGCCGCACCGGGGTGGCGGCGAAGGCGTCGAGCCCGAGGGCATGGGCGAGCTCGGGGACGGGCACCGGCCTGGCGTACATCGCCGCGAGGTGCCGCAGCAGCGCCAGGGGCCGGGCGCCGTTGGGGAGGCCGCCGTCCTGCAGCATCACACCCACCCTCGCCCGGTGGTCGGCCGAGGCCCGCCAGGGCACCGTGCCGAGCACCTCGGCCCGCCCGGTGTCGGGCCGGCGCAGACCCTCGAGGCACTCGACCATCGTCGTCTTGCCGGCGCCGTTGGGCCCGAGGACGGCGGTGACCTGGCCGGTGCTGGCCCGCCAGGTCGCGCCGTCGAGCGCCAGCACGTCGCCGTAGCGCTTGTGGAGGTCGCTCACGACGACGGCGGAGGGCACGAGGGCGAGTGTAGGTCGGCTGCCTACCTCAGAGATGTGTGGGCCCGGGTAGCTGCCTTAGACCCTCCTGAGGCGGCGGCGGCGCCCAACCGCGCCGTGAAGATACGGCACGTGCCTCATGTGCCCGCCTACCTCAGGAGCCGAGTCTTGAGACATCGGAAATCCATGAAGGAGAGCAAGATGTCGATCTACGCAGACCCCCGGTTCATCGAGGCCGAGGTCGCCTGGCGGCAGGAGAGCCTGGGCGGCGCCAACAAGGGCAGCAAGCTGCGGCATGAGCGCGTCCACCACCGGCACCTGCGGTTCCTCAACCGTCGCCCCGTGGTGGAGCACCACCAGGCTCACGCGGCCTGCGCGGCGTGACCGCAAGCCAGGCCGCCACTGCGGAGGCGCAGCGGCGGACCGCCCTCATCCACCCCGACCCACTGACCAACAACCCCGCAGCACCGGCCGCGGCGGGCCAGTCCAGGCCCGCCGCGGCTTCCTTAATGTCATGGGCTGCGTCACACCTCCCGGTCATAATCGAGGCCGTGGCCCTTGACCCTTCAGCCAGCCCGCTGGTCGGGCGCACCGACGAGCTCGAGCGGCTTGCCGCGGCGTCCGGACTGGGTGCCCGTGCCGAGGCCGGTGAGAGCCGGTCGGGCGGACTCGTGGTCGTCTCGGGCGATGCCGGCATCGGCAAGTCGCGGCTGATCGCGGAGGCAGCCCGCAGGGCGTCCGAAGACGGATGGCTCGTTCTCGTGGGCCACTGCGTGGGCGAGGCCGGCTCTGCGCTCCCGTACCTCCCCTTCGCGGAGATCCTGGGGCGGCTGTCGGCCGCCGAGCCGCAGGCGACCGACGACCTCGTCTCCGCCCACCCAGACATCGCCCGGCTGGTGCCCGGCCGGGCGGTCCCCGTCCACCCCGACGGCGATGTCCTCGACCGCGCGGCCGTGTTCGAGGCGGTGCATGCGACGCTCGAAGACCTCGCCTCCCGCCGGCCCGTCCTGCTGGTGGTGGAGGACGTGCACTGGGCCGACCAGACCTCCCG
Source organism: Dermatophilaceae bacterium (assembly GCA_035691065.1). Classification (GTDB taxonomy): domain Bacteria; phylum Actinomycetota; class Actinomycetes; order Actinomycetales; family Dermatophilaceae; genus DASSJT01. The sequence continues at coordinate 31,681 of DASSJT010000151.1, read as the reverse complement.
TGACCTCCTCACCCTCCTGTTCACGCGCGGCTTCTCGGGCCCGCTGTCGCTGATCGCCTCCTACCGAAGCGACGACCTCCACAGGAAGCACCCGCTGCGGGCGACCCTCGCGATCTGGTCGCGCATCCCGGGCCTTCGCCGGCTGGACCTCGGTCCCCTGTGCGATGCCGACATCCGCCAGATCGTCACCACCTCCTGCCCGGCGGGCCTGAGCGAGAGCGTCCTCGCGTCGGTCGTCGACCGCGCCGAGGGCAACGCCTTCTTCGCCGAAGAGCTGGGAGCGGCCGCGGCGCTGGGCCAGGCCGGCGCTGGTGACGATCTCTCGCGGCTGCTGATGGTGCGGTTCGAGCAGCTCTCCGAGCCCGCGCAGGACGTCGTCCGGCTGGCCTCGGCAGCGGGGCGCCGCATCTCCCACCCGCTGCTCGCGGCCGTGGCGGCCGCGGGCGCCGGCCTGAGCGAGCCCGAGCTCGACCGGGCGCTCAGGGAAGCCATCGAGAAGCACGTCCTGGTGGCCACTGACCCGCAGGGCTACACCTTCCGCCACGCGCTGCTCGCCGAGACGGTCTACGACGACCTCCTTCCCAGCGAGCGCGGCCGGAGCCACGGGGTCTTCGCGCGGGTCCTCGCAGCCGACCGCGCGCTGGGCACTGCCTCAGATCTTGCGCGCCACGCCAGTGCCGCGGGCAACACCGCGATGGCCCTCGCGGCGAGCATGGAGGCCGGCGACGCCGCGATGACGGTCGGCGGCCCGGCCGAGGCCCTCTCCCACTACGACCGCGCGATCGGCTTGGCACCCGACGACGACGCGCTGCTCGACGAGCTCGTGGTCAAGGCGGCCGACGCGGCCATCGGCACCGGTCGCGTCGAGCGGGCGGTCTCGATCCTGAAGCAGCGGCTCCGCGAGCGGCACGACGACGCGAGCCCCGAGGGTCGGGCCTTGCTCCTGGCTCACCTGGCGTCGGCGGCTCGGCTCACCGAGATCCCCATGGACCGCCTCGACCTCATCCGCGAGGCGCTCGCGATCGTCCCGTGGGGCGTCGAGACGCCGCTGCACGCGCGGCTGCTGGCCGCGCACGCGGAGGCGCTGGCCGACCGCGGTCGCTACGAGGAGGCGGCGTCGGTGGCCCAGGAGGCTGCCGGGTTCGCCGAGCGGCTCGGGCTGCGCGACCTGGGCGCCGACATCGAGAGCCAGCGCGCCCGGCTCATCGAGCGCCAGGGGCAGCCCCAGGAGTCCCAGCTGCGGCTGGAGAAGCTGATCCTGGAATGGGGCGACCACACCGGGCTTCCCCTGCTGCGGGCCCTCTACAGCCTGGCCTCGCTCCACCACCGCCAGGGGCGTCTGGCGGAGGCGCTCGAGGGCTTTCGCGAGGCCACCCGCCGGGCCCGGGCCGTCGGCCTCCAGTGGGCCCCGTTCGGGCACGACGCGCGCTTGGTGGGCATCCTGGCCGCCCACCAGCTCGGTGAGTGGGACGTCGGCAAGGAGATGGCCGACTTCTCCGCCGAGCAACCCCCGGAGTCGGCCGCCGTGGGCCTGCTCGCCGCCGGTCTCAACATCGACGCGGGGCGGGGCAACGCCGCGGCGGTGACCGTCCTGGACCGGATCCGCCGCACGTGGGGCGCCGACGGCTTCATCGTCGTGGCGGCGACCGGAGCCGCCATCGACCTCTACGGCGACGCCGGCCAGCTCGACCTCGCCTGGCAGGCACACGACGACGGCGTGTCCTTCCTTCGCGACCTCTGGAAGGTCCGCGTCGCCCAGGCGGAGGTTCGTCTCGACGCGCTCCTGGTGGGGCAGTTCGCCAGTGCCGCCCCAAGCGCCTCCACATCGCGGCGCCAGGAGCTGGTCGCCGCCGCGGCGCCGATGGTGCAGTCGGCCGCCGCGGTGTGGCCGGACCTCTCGGCCGACGAGGCGCCCGGACCCGAGGGGCTTGCATGGCTTGCCAGGCTGCACGCCGAGGAGCTTCGGCTGCGCTGGGCTGCCGGCATCGAGGCGCCGTCTCTGGACGACCTCGTGACGGCCTGGCGAAGGGCCGTAGAGGCGATGCACGTCTACGGGCACGTCTTCGAGGAGGCGAGGTCGCAGGCTCGTCTGGCGGCGGTCCTACGGGCGGCCGGTCTGGACGGCGACGTCGAGCTGGTCGCGGCGGCGAGTGCGACCGCGGCAAGACTGGGCGCCGAGCCGCTGTCGCGCGAGCTCCGCGCGCTCCAGCCGGCAACACGGGCCGCGTCGAGCGCGGCCGCTCTGCGAAGCCCAGAGGCGCTGACGCCCCGGGAGCAGGAGATCCTGGCCCTGCTGGGGCAGGGACGCACCAACGGGCAGATCGGGGCGCAGCTGTTCATCAGCACCAAGACGGCCAGTGTCCACGTGTCCAACATCCTGGCCAAGCTCGGCGTGGCCACTCGCGGCGAGGCTGTTGCGGAGGCCCGTCGCCGCGGTCTGCTCGTCGGTTGAGCGCCCCGGGGCACCCGCACCGCCGGTGGGTAAGGCTTGCCTTCCTTTCCCTTGCCGGGGCCAATTACGTAACATGGATGTGTGTTTATTGCTCGCACGCCTGACCCGGGCATCCAGTCGCTGGAGTCGCGGCTGGAGTCGCGCACGCGCGACCGGGTGCTCAAGGCGATCAGCGAGCACGGCCCGATCCGCACTGCAGCCCTTGCCGAGCAGCTTGGCCTGACCCCGACGGCGGTCCGGCGCCACCTCGACAACCTCGTCGACGACGGTCTGATCGAGGTCCGCGAGCAGGCGTCAGGACACCGCGGACGCGGACGTCCGGCGCGCTCCTACGTCATCAGCCCGGCCGGCCACCAGGCCCTGGTCTCCGACTACGACCACCTCGCCACCGAGGCCCTGCGGTTCCTGGAGCAGACGGGTGGGTCAGGAGCCGTGTCGGCGTTCGTGCAGCAGCGGGTCGCCTCGGCCGAGCAGCGGTATGCCGCGGAGCTGGCCGGGGCGGGCGACTCGCCCTCCGAGCGCGCCGAGGCTCTGGTCCGGGCCCTCAACCGCGACGGGTTCGCCGCATCCGCCCGGCCCATGGGCGGGTCCGAGCGGGACAACCGGGGCGCCCCGGAGCCTGGGCCCACCCCCCTCGGCCCGCTGACCGGCATACAGCTGTGTCAGGGTCACTGCCCGGTCCAGCACGCGGCCCGGGAATTTCCACAGTTCTGTGACGCTGAAACTGACGCCTTCTCCCGCTTGCTGGGAGTCCACGTGCAGCGCCTGGCGACCCTCGCCCACGGCGACCACGTGTGCACCACGTTCGTCCCGGCTGTCCCCGCAGCCGCGAACCCCCCTGTCACTGTGACGACCACTGCCACGACCACTGCCACTGCCACGACCAAGGAAGGGTCCACGCGATGAGCACCCACATCGAAGAGCTCAACCCAGGCCTGAAGGACCTCGGGCGATACGAGTACGGCTGGGCCGACTCCGACCTCGCCGGTTCCTCAGCCCGGCGCGGCCTGAACGAGGAGGTGGTCCGCGACATCTCCGCCCGCAAGGCTGAGCCCCAGTGGATGACCGACCTGCGGCTGAAGGCCCTGCGACTCTTCGAGAAGAAGCCCATGCCGACCTGGGGCTCCGACCTGACCGGCATCGACTTCCAGAACATCAAGTACTACGTGAAGTCGACCGAGAAGCAGGCGACGTCCTGGGACGAGCTGCCCGAGGACATCAAGAACACCTACGACCGGCTCGGCATCCCCGAGGCGGAGAAGCAGCGGCTGATCGCGGGTGTCGCCGCGCAGTACGAGTCCGAGGTCGTCTACCACCAGATCCGCGAGGACCTGGAGGCGAAGGGCGTCATCTTCGTCGACACCGACACCGGCCTGCGCGAGCACGAGGACCTGTTCCGCGAGTACTTCACCTCGGTGATCCCCGCCGGCGACAACAAGTTCGCGTCGCTCAACACCGCGGTCTGGTCGGGCGGCTCGTTCATCTACGTGCCGCCGGGGGTTCACGTCGACATCCCGCTGCAGGCCTACTTCCGGATCAACACCGAGAACATGGGCCAGTTCGAGCGCACGCTGATCATCGCCGACGAGGGCTCCTACGTGCACTACGTCGAGGGCTGCACCGCGCCGATCTACAAGTCCGACTCGCTGCACTCGGCAGTGGTCGAGATCGTCGTCAAGAAGAACGCCCGGGTCCGCTACACCACGATCCAGAACTGGTCCAACAACGTCTACAACCTCGTCACCAAGCGGGCCACCGCGGCCGAGGGCGCGACGATGGAGTGGGTCGACGGCAACATCGGCTCCAAGGTGACCATGAAGTACCCCGCCGTCTTCCTGCTCGGCGAGCACGCCAAGGGCGAGACCCTCTCGATCGCGTTCGCCGGCGAGGGGCAGCACCAGGATGCCGGCGCCAAGATGGTCCACGCCGCACCTCACACCTCCTCCACGATCGTCTCCAAGTCGGTCGCGCGCGGCGGCGGCCGCACCTCCTACCGCGGCCTCGTGCAGATCATGGAGGGCGCCCACCACAGCAGGTCGACGGTGCGCTGCGACGCGCTGCTGGTCGACACGATCAGCCGCTCCGACACCTACCCCTACGTCGACGTTCGCGAGGACGACGTGCAGATGGGGCATGAGGCGACCGTGTCGAAGATCGGCGACGACCAGCTCTTCTACCTCATGTCCCGCGGGCTGACCGAGGAGGAGGCCATGGCCATGATCGTGCGGGGCTTTATCGAGCCGATCGCGCGCGAGCTGCCCATGGAGTACGCCCTCGAGCTCAACCGCCTGATCGAGCTGCAGATGGAAGGAGCCGTTGGCTGATGAGCCTTCTGGCCGAGAAGCCCCAGCGCGGCCGTGCGGGGCACCAGGACAGCGCTGCCGCGTTCGTCCCGGACCAGTCCCGCGCTGAGCGCAAGACGTCGTATGCCGTCGACGACTTTGTGGTGCCCATGGGCCGGGAGGAGGACTGGCGGTTCACGCCGGTCGACCGGCTCGGGGCACTGTTCCACGAGGCGCCCACCGACGCCGACCGGCTGACCGTGTCGGTCCAGGCGCCCGACGGCGTGAAGGTCGAGCAGGTGCCGGCAGCCGCCAGCGGGGTCGGCATTCCCGCCGACCGGGCGTCGGCCGTCGCCTGGGCCGGGGCGCCTGAGCTCACCAAGGTCGTCATCCCGGCCGAGGCCGAGCTGTCCACGCCGGTCCGCATCGCCCTCGAGGCGACCGGTCTGGCCCGCGTCAACGGCCACCTCGTGGTCGAGGCGGGGAACTTCGCCAAGGGCACCGTCGTGCTGACCCACCGGGGCTCGGCCGAGTGCGGCTCCAACGTCGAGATCCGGCTCGGCGACGGCGCCGACCTGACCTTCGTCACCGTGCAGGAGTGGGACGACGACGGGCTTCACCTCGCCCAGAACGACGCGCTGATCGGGCGCGACGCCAAGCTCAAGCACATCGCGGTGACGTTGGGCGGCAAGATCGTGCGCCTGGCCGTGAATGCCCGCTACGCGGGCCCGGGTGGGTCGTTCGAGGGTCTGGGTGTCTACTTCGCCGACGCCGGCCAGCACCAGGAGCACCGCCTGTTCGTCGACCACGAGGCGCCCCACTGCACCTCCCGGGTCCAGTACAAGGGCGCCCTCCAGGGCGACTCGGCGCACACCGTGTGGGTTGGCGATGTGCTCATCCGCCACACGGCGGAGGGCACCGACACGTACGAGCTCAACCGCAACCTCGTGCTCACCGACGGAGCCCGGGCCGACTCGGTGCCCAACCTCGAGATCGAGACCGGCGAGATCATCGGCGCCGGTCACGCCTCGGCGACCGGTCGCTTCGATGACGAGCAGCTCTTCTACCTCCAGGCGCGGGGCATCCCGGAGGACCTCGCCCGCCGCCTCGTGGTGCGGGGCTTCTTTGCCGACATCGTGCAACGAATCGGTGTGCCCGAGGTGACCGAGCACCTGATGGCGGCGATCGACGCTGAGCTCGGCGGCCTGGAGACCACCGTGGCGGAGGGCGCTGCATGAGCGCCGTCCCCGAGAGTGTCGATGACGACTTCGTCCGTGTGTGCCGCCTCGACGAGCTGCCCAAGGTGGGAGTGGCTGCGGCCAACATCTACGGGCAGGTCGTGGCCATCGTCCGGACCCAGGAGGGGGAGCTCTATGCCGTCGACGACACGTGCAGCCACGCCAATGTCTCCCTCTCTGAGGGCGAGCTCGAGGGGCACACGCTCGAGTGCTGGCTCCACGGCTCCCGCTTCGACATCCGCACCGGTGAGCCGTCAGGCCCGCCGGCGACTGTGCCCATCAGCGTCTACCCGGTGAAGGTCGAGGACGACGAGGTCTACGTCGGCACGACCCCCATCCACTGAGAGAACACGAGGAACCAGCACCTATGTCCACCCTTGAGATCCGCAACCTGCAGGTGACCGTCGATGTCGAGGACGGCGTCAAGGAGATCCTCCGCGGCGTCGACCTCACCGTGAAGTCCGGCGAGACCCACGCCATCATGGGCCCCAACGGGTCTGGCAAGTCGACGCTGGCCTACTCCATCGCCGGCCATCCCAAGTACTCCGTCACCGGCGGCACCGTCACGCTCGACGGCGAGGACGTGCTCGCCATGAAGGTCGACGAGCGTGCCCGCGCTGGCCTGTTCCTCGCGATGCAGTACCCAGTCGAGATCCCCGGGGTGACCGTGTCCAACTTCCTGCGCACGGCCAAGACCGCCGTCGAGGGCGAGGCGCCCAAGCTGCGCACCTGGGTCAAGGACGTCAAGGAGGCCATGGCCCACCTGCGCATGGACCCGGCCTTCGCCGAGCGCAACGTCAACGAGGGGTTCTCCGGCGGGGAGAAGAAGCGCCACGAGATCCTCCAGATGGAGCTGCTCAAGCCGAGGATCGCGATCCTGGACGAGACCGACTCCGGCCTCGACGTCGACGCCCTCAAGGTGGTCTCGGAGGGAGTCAACCGGGCCAAGGAGACGACCGACGTCGGCATCCTCCTGATCACCCACTACACGCGGATCCTGCGCTACATCGAGCCCGACTTCGTCCACGTCTTCATCGACGGCCGGATCGTCGAGGAGGGCGGTCCCGAGCTGGCCGCGCGGCTCGAGGACGAGGGCTATGACCGCTACCTCGCTACCGGCCTGACCCACGGCACCGCCTGACCCACGGGCCCGCCTGGCCGCCTGACCCACAGAGCCGCCCTAACCACACAGGGAGACCGAGATGACCCCGCGCAGCCCCTTCAGCGACCGGGACTTGGCCCGCATCCGGGCCGACTTCCCGATCCTGGGGCGCACCGTGCGCGACGGCAAGCCACTGGTCTACCTCGACTCCGGGGCCACGTCGCAGAAGCCCCGCCAGGTCCTGGACGCCGAGCGGGCGTTCTACGAGCAGCTGAACTCCGCCGTCCACCGCGGCGCCCACCAGCTGTCCGAGGAGGGAACCCAGGCCTACGAGTCCGCACGCGAGCGCATCGCGGCGTTCATCGGCGCGCCGGCCCGCGAGGTCGTGTTCACCAAGAACGCCACCGAGGCGCTCAACCTGGTCGCCTACGCGTTCTCCAACGCGGCGTTCGCCGGAGACGCAGCCGCACGGTTCCGCATCCGCCGGGGTGACGAGATCCTCGTCACCGAGATGGAGCACCACGCCAACCTCGTGCCGTGGCAGGAGCTGGCGCGGCGCACCGGGGCGCCGCTGCGCTGGGTCCCCGTCACCGACGACGGCCGCCTCGACCTCAGCGGCCTCGACAAGCTCCTGACCGAGCGCACCAAGGTCTTCGCCTTCACCCACACGTCCAACGTCCTGGGCACGGTCCCGCCCGTCCGTGAGCTCGCCGACGCGGCCCGCGCCGTGGGGGCCATCACCGTGCTGGACGCCTGCCAGTCGGTGCCCCACCTCCCTGTCGACGTCTCCGACTCCGACACGGGGCTGGGCGTCGACTTCCTGGCCTTCTCGGGCCACAAGATGCTCGGGCCGATGGGTGTCGGGGTGTTGTGGGGCCGCTACGAGCTCCTCGAGCAGATGCCGCCGTTCATCACCGGGGGTTCCATGATCGAGACCGTCCGCATGGAGGGCAGCACCTATGCCGCTCCGCCCCAGCGGTTCGAGGCCGGCGTCCCCATGGCGGCCCAGGCGATCGGGCTTGCCGCCGCGGTCGACTACCTGACCGCCATCGGCATGGACAAGGTGCACGCCCACGAGCAGGCGCTCACGGAGCAGCTGCTCGCGGGCCTCGCCGCGCGGCCGTGGGTCCGCGTCCTCGGGCCGACCACGCTCGACCACCGCGGCAGCGCGGTCGCCTTCGAGGTCGAGGGCGTCCATGCCCACGACGTGGGGCAGGTCCTCGACGACCAGGGCATCGCCGTGCGCGTCGGCCACCACTGCGCCTGGCCACTGCACCGCCGGTTCGGGGTCACGGCCAGCGTCCGCGCCAGCTTCGCGCTCTACAACACCCCTGCCGAGGTCGACGCCCTGCTGACAGCGCTCGACCGGGTGCCTGCCGTCTTCGGCGTGCCGACCGGCGACCCTGCGGAGGTGGCCGGCTGATGGACCTCTACCAGGAGCTCATCCTCGAGCACTCCAGGCGGCCCCACCACGCCGGCCTGCGGGAGCCGTTCGACGCCGAGGTCCACCACGTGAACCCGACGTGTGGCGACGAGGTGACCCTGCGCGTGAAGCTCGAGGGCGGCGTCGTCCAAGACGTCTCCTACGACGCCCTGGGGTGCTCGATCTCGACGGCGGCCACCTCCGTCCTGGCCGACGAGGTGATCGGCCACCGGGTCTCGGAGGCGCTCGAGACCTATGCCGCCATGCGGGCCATGCTCACCTCGAAGGGCACCGACCCGGGCGACGAGGAACAGATCGGCGACGGCGTGGCGTTCGCAGGGGTGGCACGCTACCCGGCACGCGTCAAGTGCGCGCTGCTGGGGTGGAGCGCCTTCACCGACGCCCTCGCCCGCGCCGGGGAGGACATCTCTGCACCCGCCGCCAACGGGGCGGCCGCCACGACCGGCCCCCAGGCCTGACCACCGCTGCAGCAAGGAGAGAGCTGATGAGCGACACCACCACCGTCCAGACGCCGGCGAACGTCGCCGACGTCGAGGAGGCGATGCGCGACGTCGTCGACCCCGAGCTCGGCATCAACGTCGTCGACCTCGGCCTCGTCTACGGCATCACCGTCGACGCCCAGAACCACGCGGTCCTGGACATGACCCTCACGTCGGCGGCATGCCCGCTCACCGACGTCATTGAGGACCAGACCCAGCAGGCGCTCGACGGCGTCGTCGCGTCGCACCGGATCAACTGGGTCTGGATGCCGCCGTGGGGCCCCGACAAGATCACCGAGGACGGCCGCGAGCAGCTGCGCGCCCTCGGCTTCAACATCTGACCGGCAACGGGTGGCCCGCGTGGTCGAGGTAGCGCCGGAGCGCCTCGAGCTCTGGCTGGAGGGCTTCGCCCGTCGCGACGACGGCGCCGCGCGCTTCGACATCGTGGTGCAGGAGGACTTCCCGCACGACCCGCTGGGGCTGGTCCTCGTGCGCCGCGGGGGGTATGCCGTGGGGCTGGCTCGCGCCGGCCGGCTCGCCGCCCACAAGACCGGGACCCGGTACGTGCAGTCCCGCACCGCGGCCGGCGGCTCGTCTCAGCAGCGCTTCGCCCGGCGGCGCGGCAACCAGGCCGACGAGCTGGTACGCGCGGTCGCCGACCTCGCCCTGCGCACCCTGCCACCCGGCATACCGGCTGGGCTGGTGGCCGGGGGCGACCGGGCCCTGGTGCGCGAGGTGCTTGCCGACCCGCGCCTTGCCCACCTGGCTGTGCTGCCGCGCCGGGAGCTCTACGACCTGCCCGACCCGAGGCTGAGCGTGCTGGAGGAGGCGCTGCGGCGGGGTCGGGCCGTGCGGATCAGCCTCGTGGAGCGGCCGGTCGGGTCCTGACCAGTACCGGCCGCTCAGCTCAGGAAAGCTCAGGACTCACTCGACGGTGTCGACCGCGAAGGTGTCGCAGGAGTTGAGGTCCCCCTGGTTGAAGCCCTCCATGAACCAGTGCTGGCGGGCTGACGACGAGCCATGGGTCCACGACTCGGTGGTGACCTGCCCCTGGGTCTTCTGCTGGATCCGGTCGTCGCCCACGGCCGAGGCTGCCGAGAGTGCGGAGTCGATGTCCTTCTGGGTCAGCGGCTTGAGGAACGTGACACCGCTGGCGTCCTTGGTCTCGGTCGCGTGCTTGGCCCACACCCCGGCCAGGCAGTCGGCCATGAGCTCGATCCGCACACCGCCGCTCTGCGGGCCGGTGGGGTCCTGCTGAGCGCGCCCGAGCAGGCCGAGCTCGTCCTGGATGTGGTGGCCGTACTCGTGCGCCACGACGTACTCCTGGGCCAGGGCGCCCGTGTCCGCGCCGAACTGCTTGCTGAGGATCTGGAAGAAGGACGCGTCGATGTAGACCCTCTTGTCGAGCGGGCAGTAGAACGGCCCGACCTGGTTGGACGCCGTGCCGCACTGCGACTGGGTGGCCCCGGAGTAGAGCACGGTCTTGGCGGGCGTGTACTGCTTGCCGTAGCGCGAGAGGTCCTCCGACCAGAACGCCTGCACCGAGTTGACGGTGGCGATGACGCGGCACACATCGCTCCTGTTGGCATCCGCACCCGTCTTGCACTGGGCGAAGCTGCTGCTGCTCTGCGACCCCCCGGGCTGCACCTGGCCCGGGTCGGTGCCCGACGGGTTCGACGGCACGTCGTTCGGGTTGATGCCGAGAAACATCATGATGACGAGCAGGATGAGCCCCCCGATGCCGCCGCCCACCACGAGCCCACCCGGACCGCGCCCTCCCGAGCCTCCCGACTCGACCTGTGAGGTGTCGATCTGGACGTTCTCGTTGAAACTCATGTGCGCCTCCGGGCTCTCGGGCGGATCCGGCCGGCGGATCTGCGCCCTTAGACTAGTCACGAGCACCTGTCCAGCGCGCGAACGAGGCCCGCGCCGCAGGAAGGTATCGGGGCGGTGGTACCCGCCCCCGATTCGTGCCAATCCATCCGCGCTGAGCAGGCCTTCGGGAGTGACCTTCTGTGGTGGTTGACCGTTGATTGCTGCCACGGGAATCGAGCTCCGGGCCGGCTCCCGGCTGCTCCTCGACAACGCCACGTTCCGGATCGCGGCGGGGGACCGCGTTGGCCTCGTGGGGCGCAACGGGGCCGGGAAGACCACCCTCACCAAGGTCCTCGCCGGGATCACCCAGGCGGCGGCCGGGTCGGTGATGTCGTCCGGCGACGTCGGCTACCTGCCGCAGGACCCGCGCACCGGCGACCTGCACATCACCGCACGCGACCGCGTGCTCTCAGCGCGCGGACTGGACACGATCGTGCGCGACCTGCGGGCGGCCGAGAAGCAGATGGCCAGCGCCGACGGCGACACCCAGGAGCGGGCCATGCGCAGGTACGCGCGGCTCGACGCCGAGTTCACCAGCGCCGGGGGCTATGCCGCGGAGGCCGAGGCGGCCTCGATCGCCGGCGCGCTCGGGCTGGAGGAGCGCGTGCTGGGACAGGAGCTCGGCACGCTGTCCGGCGGCCAGCGCCGCCGGGTCGAGCTGTCGCGGATTCTCTTCTCGGGTGCGTCGACGCTGCTGCTGGACGAGCCGACCAACCACCTCGACGCCGACTCGATCGTCTGGCTGCGCGACTACCTCAGGGCTTACCGTGGCGGGCTGGTGGTCATCTCCCATGACGTCGACCTGCTCGAAGCCGTCGTCAACCGGGTGTTCCACCTCGACGCCAACCGGGCCGAGCTGGATGTCTACAACGTCGGCTGGAAGGCCTACCTGCTCCAGCGCGAGACCGACGAGCGGCGACGCAAGCGGGAGCGGGCCAATGCCGAGAAGAAGGCCTCGGCCCTGCTGGCACAGGCCGACAAGATGCGGGCCAAGGCGACCAAGGCCGTTGCCGCCCAGAACATGGCACGGCGCGCCGAGCGGCTCCTCGCAGGGGTCGAGGGGGAGCGGGTCAACGACCGGGTCGCCAGGCTGCGGTTTCCCGACCCGGCGCCCTGCGGCAGGACTCCGCTACGGGCGAGTGGCCTTTCCCGGTCCTATGGGTCCCAGGAGGTCTTCACCGATGTCGACCTGGCGGTCGACCGGGGCTCTCGGGTGGTGGTGCTCGGCCTCAACGGTGCCGGCAAGACGACCCTGCTGCGCATGCTGTCGGGCATCGACGAGCCCGACACGGGAGAGGTCCAGCCCGGCCACGGCCTGAAGCTCGGCTACTACGCCCAGGAGCACGAGAACCTCGACCTCGAGCGCACCGTCCTGCAGAACATGAAGAGCGCCGCGCCGGACCTCGGCGAGACCGAGGTGCGCAAGGTTCTCGGCTCCTTCCTGTTCTCGGGCGACGACGTCGACAAGCCGGCCGGGGTTCTCTCCGGCGGTGAGAAGACCCGGCTCTCGCTGGCCCTGCTGGTCGTGTCGTCGGCCAACGTCCTGCTGCTCGACGAGCCCACGAACAACCTCGACCCGGCATCGCGGGAGGAGATCCTCGGGGCACTTCGCACCTACAAGGGCGCCGTGGTGCTGGTCACCCACGACGAGGGCGCGGTCGAGGCGCTCGAGCCGGAGCGGATCCTGCTGCTGCCCGACGGGGTGGAGGACCTCTGGGGCCCGGACTACCGCGACCTTGTCGCCCTGGCGTGAGCTCACGGATCCGCGACCGGCACTGTGGAGCGGGTGGAGAACAGCGACCTGCGGTATTCCCACCTGAGCGCTCGGAGAACCGCCGTGACGACGGCCTCCGGGTCCTCGATCGGGATCAGGTGTCCGGTGTCGGTGGTGAGGAGGGTCGACTCGGGCAGCCGGCTCGCCATCGCCGCTGCGACGCGCGGACGGACCACCCGGTCGCGTGCCCCCGCGACGACCACGACCGGGCACCGGACCTCGCCCAGCTGTTCCTTAAGCCGGTCGGCGTCTGCGATCAGGTACCGCTGCTCGACGGCGAAGCTGCGCCAGACCGGCCCCCGGGTCATCCGGCGGACGACCTCTTTGCCCTCGGTGGCGCTCAGTCCGATCCGGTCGGTCAGGACTCGGCGGCGAAGTCCGGGAAGGCACAACATGAGGCCGGCGGTCCGGAAGCCGAGCCAGCTCAGGCCGGCACCGAGGACGGGAGCGGCGAGTGCTCGATCGGTCGCCGTGACCGCGTCGGACCCAACGGCTGGCGCGACGAGGACCAGGGCGCGCACGTGGTGCGGTGCGGCGGCTGCCAGGGCGACGGCGATGCCCGCGCCGAGGCTGTGGCCGACCACCACCGCTGGTGTGCACTGGCGCTCGTCGAGGATCTGGGCGAGGGTCGCTGCGTTGTCGCTGTGGTCCATGGCTGGCCCGCCCGTGGCGCCGTAGCCGGGGCGGTCGACCGCGAGCGCGTGCAGGCCTCGACCGTGCAGCAGGGTCTGTACCCGCGTCCAGATCAGCGACGAGCCGGGCTGGCCGTGGAGGAGCAGCACGTCGGGCACTTCACTCTCGCGCGGGCCGTCGAGGTCGGCCATGACAATGTCGCGCTGTGACGGGTTTGCGCCGGCGTCGTGACCCGATGAGGCTCTCGCGTCCGCCACGTCGAGGATGCGCTCGAAGCGGTCACTCATGGTTGCGCCCCAGCGCGTTGATGGGGGCGTTGCCGAGGGTGTAGCGGGCGACGTGGCTCCCGAGCGTGAGGCCCGACGTGTGGTCGAGCCGGGTGTGGACGCCGGCGTAGATCCGGCTCAGCCCTGCTTCGGCAGCGGCATCGTCAAAGCTGGCGAAGGAACGCGTGACTCCCGGCAGGGTCGGCGAGCTGACCGTGAAGGAGGCGTCGCCATAGGCGAACGCGAGGATGGTTGCGGCCGCCGCGCTCAGGGCGCTGTGGGCGCCGGGGTAGGAGGGATCTGCCGGGGTCCCGGCCAGCGGCGTCCATGCCTGGTCCGCCGTCGTCTGTGCGTTGCCATCCGTTCCGGCGAGGCGGATGGCGCTGATCGGCCGCCAGAGCCGGAAAGCGTACTTGGCGTCGTACAGGGCGATGGTGGTGTCCGCGAGGCCGATGTCAAGCAGTGCAAATGTGCGAGCCGATGCGGCTGTGGAGTCGTGGTGGGCGAGTGCGACCTGCTCGGCGATGGCATTCCAGTAGTTCTGGATCGGTGCTGACCAGAATCGTCCGATGGTGGTCTGTTCGGAGGTTCGGGTGGTGCTGTGGTCCTGGCCGAGGCCCTTGACCTCGTTGACGGCCGCCGCGTAGGCCGGGCTGCTCAGCGCCGGAGGTGGCGGAGGCCGGAACTGGCTGCCATCGCGCAGCACGAACGGCCTGACAGCCGCCCAGTGGGTGAAGACCGGCGCCGCCTCGTCTGGAGGGGTGGGCCGGTAGTCACCGGGATCACCCGTGCTCTGGTATGGCGGGGCCGTGGCGCTGGAGCCGTCGTCGGCCCTGGCCCTCAGAACGTCGGCTGCGGCGTGCGCCCCGAGCCGGGTGCCCGCGGTGCGCCAGTAACCGGGCGGAATGGCAGCGAGGTCGGCAGCCAGCTCCGCGTCGTGCGCTTCGGTCAACGTGGGGAACAGGGCCGTCAGCACGTCGTGTGCGGCCTGCGCGGCTGCGGCGTCCTGCGCGGCTCGACGTCCGACGTTGAAGCGAAGGGGATGGGGAGCGGGTTCGGAGGAAACGGCATCCACCGCGTCGAGGACCGCCAGGCTCATGATCGCGAACGCGCGGGTGGGGTGGATCGTGGCAGGCTCCGCACCTGGGGTCTGCACGGCTGACAGCAAGGCGTGGTTCCACTCCACGACGACGTTGCCCGTGCCGGGTCTGGACGCGCTCGGTTCGGCGGCTCGCGCGACTCCGGGCCATGCTGCGGCGGCGATGGCCGCAGTTGCGCCCAGGGCGACGAGGGCGGGGGAGCGCCGTAGGAGGACGGCGCGGTAGCGGTTGCTGGACACAACGGATCTCCGATCTGGTTGGGCGAACGCCTGGCCACGTTCGTGGGCTGGCCGGCTCTCCCGGCTGACGTGGCCTAGCATGTCTACTAACACGGATAGGAGATCGGCGACGTTCAATGACCCGGGCACGAATCAGGGCCGCCTTCACGGCGGGTGTTGAACCCCGCAGCGATGCGACACGTGATCGGTGATGTGCAGTGGACCAGACAGCAGGAGGCCTTCGTGAGGGGACACCGTCGACTGCGGCAGCTCGGCGAACTCGAATGGGCGGTCATGGAGCTGCTCTGGGACGCGGACTCGTCGCGTCTGGTGCGCGACGTGGTCTCCGACCTGCAGCCGGAGCGTCAATTGGCCTACACCACGGTCATGACCGTCCTGGACAACCTCCACCGCAAGGGGTGGGTCACCCGGGAGCGCGACGGTCGCGCATGGCGGTATTCGGCCGCCATCAGCCGGCATGGCTATGCCGCGCAGCTGATGAACGACGCCCTGTCGAGCAGCGCCGATCCCGCAGGGGTGCTGGCGCAGTTCGTTGAGCAGATCGATGCCGATGAGGCGCTCGAGCTGGCCCGGGTCCTCGACCAGGCGCTCGCACGACGACGCGGTGAGGCGACCGAATGACGGTTGGTTTGGCGCTGCTCGCCTATGCCGCGATCGTGAGCGCAGCCGGGCCCCTTGCGCGCCATACGGATGGTTCGCTCGTGCGCGCCCCGCGGCTGCAGGCCCTGCTGCTGCTCGCTGCGTCGTGGTCCGTGCTGACGGCGCTCATCCTGGCCGGGCTCACCGTCGCGATGCCCGGCACCGCCCTCTCCGGTGGACTCAGCGATCTGCTGGGCGCCTGCATCCTGCGGGTGCGCGCCGCCTACGCCACACCAGGCGGAGCGGCGGCCGCTGGGGCCGGCCTGACCATGTCCGGCGCGATCGCCCTCCGGGTTGCCTGGGCCCTCCTGGCGGTCTCCCGGGCCCGGCGGGCGGAGGGCCGCCGTCAGCGCATCGTGCTCGCTCTGTGTGGTCGACGTGCCTCCGAGCTCGACGTGACGGTCCTCGACCATCCCCAGCCTGCCGCCTACTGTCTGCCCGGCCGCGCACGGACCGTGGTCCTGACCACCGGAACACTCACCTTGCTGACGCGGCAGCAGGTGGCTGCTGTGCTGGCCCACGAACACGCCCACCTCCAGGCGAGGCACCATCGCCTGCTGGGATGGGCCGCGCTGGTCAGCCGCGTGCTGCCGGAGCTGCCGCTCACGCGTGATCTGCCGCGTCGGGTGAGAAGCCTCCTGGAGATGCACGCCGACGACCTCGCCGCGCGGCACCACGATCCCAGGACCCTCGCCACCGCGCTGGTGGCCGTTGCCACCGCCAGGTCGGGCGCGGCTTCCGCCCAGGAGCCGTCCTCCGTGCTCGGAGCGGCCGGCCGTGACACCGCGCTGAGAGTCCGGCGGCTGCTGGAGCCACCGGTCGCGCTCAGCGCCCGCCGGCGCAGAGTGTTCCAGACTGGGGTCGCCGCGTTCGGCGCCGTCCCGCTGCTGCTCGCGCTGACTCCTGCCGCGGTCGCCGCGAGCCAGCCCCCGATCAAGCGCACCGCGGAGTTCGCCGTCGTCCGCCAGGTCGCCGTTGCCCCGCTGAACTCCTTTGCGCCTCCACCGCGGAGCATGGCGAAGGCACACCAGGTTGCCGTGCCTGCTCCGCAGCCTCGAGTGGGTCATCAGTAGCCGTAGCCACCGACGGTTCCGTCGCTGTCGCTCGCGGGCGCGTTGACCACGGCCGTCCCCGCTGCATCGAGCGCATACCATTTCGCGCCGAACTTGTCCAGCGCTTGTCCGGTGGTTTGCCCTGCCTTGCGGTCCTTGACGAAGTAGTACAGCGGATGGCCGGCATAGGTCAGCTGCTGGCTGCCGCCTGGCCTGGTGATGGCCCCGAGCTTCGCGGCCGCCGCGGGCGCCGCGTGGGGGACTCCCGACACCGGCACGGGCGGCCAGTACGAGGCGCAGCTGTCGTCGCAGGTTGAAGCCGTGCCCGTGTCCTTGGCGAACAGGTAGAGGGTGCGCCCCTGGCCGTCCACCAGGATCTGGCCCAGGGCGGTGTCACGGGTCGCCACAACGGTCGACGCTGGTGACGTGCTGACCGCACTGGCCGTCGACCCCGCGTGCGTGGCGGTCAGCCCGAGGACGACGCCCAGGGCGCTGAGCCCAGCGCCTCCGGCGACATAGAGGGGCAGTCGTTTGGACCTTTTCATGGTGATCTCGATTCTGTGTGCTCTGCCGGCCCTTGTGGTCCGGCGCTGGATGGTCCGGCATAGGTGGTGTGGCGGATGCCGGGTGGGGCGCGCGTCGGCCGCGCGGCTTGGTGCGGTCTGGCCGCACGGCAGCTTGTCTACTAACACGCATAGTTGCGCCGTGGCGTTCAACGTGCGGCTCTGGCTGCGCCCGATCGGGGGAGACTCAAGCCCGCGCCTGTCCGCGAAAAGGCTGGTGAGGCGCTGCGTGTCACATAATGGACTGTTATGCAAAGCATAAAAGAAGTGGCACAATAGTCCGGGTGACCCAGGCACCAGCCCGCCCGAGCCGCCCGACGCGCACCGCAGCCACCGGCGCGTGGGCGGACGGTGACCGCACGCCCCTCAACCACAACGAGGAGTTCAAGCAGGCCGACGACGGCCTCAACGTGCGGGCCCGGATCGAGGAGGTCTACGCGCTGCAGGGGTTCGCCTCGATCCCGGGGGACGACCTGCGCGGTCGGATGCGCTGGTGGGGGCTCTACACCCAGCGCAAGCCCGGCATCGACGGTGGGAAGACCGCGACCCTCGACCCGAGCGAGCTCGACGACGAGTACTTCATGCTGCGGGTGCGCAGCGACGGCGGCGCTCTGTCCGGGGAGCAGCTGCGCACGGTGGCCGGGATCAGCACCGAGTTCGCCCGTGACACCGCCGACGTCACCGACCGGCAGAACATCCAGCTGCACTGGATCCGCATCGAGGACGTGCCCGAGATCTGGCGTCGCCTCGAGGGTGTGGGCCTGACCACGGCGGAGGCCTGCGGGGACACCCCACGAGTCGTGCTGGGCTCGCCCGTGGCGGGCATCGCCGCCGACGAGGTCGTCGACGGGACGCCGGCCATCCGCGAGATCCTCGAGCGCTACATCGGCAGCCCCGAGTTCTCCAACCTGCCCCGCAAGTTCAAGACGGCGGTCTCCGGCTCACCCAGCCTCGACGTCGCCCATGAGGTCAACGACGTGTCGTTCGTCGGAGTCGAGCACCCGTTATTCGGGCCCGGCTTCGACGTGTGGGTCGGCGGCGGCCTCTCGACCAACCCCATGTTCGCGCAGCGGCTGGGCGCCTGGGTGAGCCTCGAGGAGGTGCCCGAGGTCTGGAAGGGCGTCGTGTCGATCTTCCGCGACTACGGCTACCGGCGGCTGCGCAACCGGGCCCGCCTGAAGTTCCTCATGGCCGACTGGGGCCCGGAGCAGTTCCGCGAGGTGCTCGAAAAGGAGTATCTCGGCCGGGCGCTCGTCGACGGCCCTGCCCCTGCGACCCCTTCCGACCAGCGCCGCGACCACGTCGGCATCCACCCGCAGAGGGACGGCAGGTTCTGGGTCGGCGTCGCCCCGGTGGCGGGCCGGGTCAGCGGCACCACGCTGTATGCCGTGGCCGAGCTGGCCGAGCGCCACGGCTCCGGCCGGGTGCGGCTGACCGCCCAGCAGAAGCTGCTCGTCCTCGACGTCCCGCAGCGCGAGGTCGCGGCCCTGGCCGCCGGTCTCGCCGAGATCGGGCTGCCGAGCACGCCGAGCGAGTGGCGCCGCGGTGTGCTGGCCTGCACCGGCATCGAGTTCTGCAAGCTGGCCCTGGTCGAGACCAAGGCGCGGGCCCGCACAGTCGTGGCCGAGCTGGAGCGCCGGCTGCCCGACTTCGACGCGCCGTTCTCGATCCACGTCAACGGCTGCCCCAACGCGTGCGCCCGCACGCAGGTGGCCGACGTCGGGCTCAAGGGCATGGTGCAGACCGACGACGACGGCAACCTCGTGGAGGTCTTCCAGGTCCACCTCGGCGGCAGCCTCGGCACCGACCCCCAGCTGGCCAGGAAGACGCGAGCGCTCAAAGTGCGCGCCGAGGACCTCCCCGACTACGTCGAGCGCCTGGCCGGGCGCTACCTCGAGCAGCGCGAACCGGGTGAGGCCTTCGCGACCTGGGCGCGCCGGGCCGACGAGGACGACCTGCGATGAGCGAGAGCCCCAGGGCGGGCGCCATCTACTACTGCCCATTCTGCGCCGAGGAGGACCTGCGCCCGGTTGAGGAGCCCGCGGGGGCCTGGCTGTGCCGCGCCTGCGCGCGCGTCTTCACGGTCCGACTCGCCTCCGTCGACACCACCCAGATCCCTGGCCGCCTCCGCGAAGAGGCAGAGCTCCAGAGGGGGAGCCACGCATGACCGCCACCACTGCCACCGACGAGCTGAAGGCCCTTGCGGCCGCGGGCTCCCGGCACTTCGCCGAGCGCGAGTCCGAAGCCGGCTCCACGGCATACGACCATCGCGTCGAGCTGGCCCGGGAGGCCCTGCGCTGGGCCGCCGAGACCTTCGGCGACCAGCTCACCGTCGCGAGCAGCATGGGCGACGAGGTCCTGGTCCACCTGGTCGGCTCGACGATCCCGGGTGCCGACGTGTTCTTCCTCGACACCGGCTACCACTTCGCCGAGACGCTCGGCACCAGGGATGCCTACGCGGCCATGCTTCCGGTGCAGATCCGCACGATCCTGCCGCTCCTGACCGTCGCGCAGCAGGACGCCGAGCACGGGCCGAGGCTGCACGACCGCGACCCTGACCGCTGCTGCGCGATGCGCAAGGTCGAGCCGCTCAACCGCGCGCTCCAGGACCACGACGCCTGGGTGACCGGCATGCGGCGCGAGGACGCGCCCACGCGCACCGACATCGAGGTCGTCGGGTGGGACGAGCGGCGGGGAATGGTCAAGCTCAACCCGATCGCCGGCTGGACCCAGGGTGACGTCGACCGCTACGTCGAGGAGCACGGGGTGTTCCTCAACCCCCTCCGCGAGGAGGGCTACACCTCGATCGGGTGTGCGCCCTGCACCCGGCCGGTCGCCGCGGGCGAGGACGCCAGGGCCGGCCGCTGGGCCGGGAAGACCAAGACCGAATGCGGACTGCACACATGACCACGACCCCCACGGTGAACCCCACGGTGACCTCCATGACGACGACCTCCCCTTTGACCGATCTCGCTCACCCGGCGCCCGTCGGCGGCTCCGCCACCACCCAGCTCCCGGCTCGGGCGGCGTTGGCGCTGGCTGCGGAGTTCTCCCTCGACCACCTCGACCACCTCGAGGCGGAGTCGATCCACATCTTCCGCGAGGTGGCGGGGGAGTTCGAGCGGCCGGTGCTGCTGTTCTCCGGGGGCAAGGACTCGGTCGTCATGCTCCACCTCGCAGCACGCGCCTTTGCGCCCGGCGGGATCCCGTTCGCGCTGCTGCACGTCGACACCGGACACAACTTCCCCGAAGTCCTCGACTACCGCGACGCGACGGTGGAGGAGTTCGGGGTGCGGCTGGTCGTGGCCAGGGTGCAGGACTACGTCGACGACGGCCGCCTCCGGGAGCGCCCCGACGGCACCCGGAACCCGTTGCAGACCGTGCCGCTGCTCGACGCCATCGTCGACAACAAGTTCGACGCCGTGTTCGGCGGCGGGCGGCGCGACGAGGAGAAGGCACGGGCCAAGGAGCGCGTCTTCTCGCTCCGGGACGCGTTCGGGGCCTGGGACCCGCGCCGCCAGCGGCCCGAGCTGTGGGACCTGTACAACGGCCGGCACGCCCCCGGCGAGCACGTCCGGGTGTTCCCGCTGTCCAACTGGACCGAGCTCGACATCTGGCGCTACATCGCCCGTGAGCGCATCGAGCTTCCCTCGCTCTACTACGCCCACGAGCGCGAGGTCTTCCGGCGCGACGGCATGTGGCTGACCGCGGGGGAGTGGGGCGGTCCCAAGCCGTCCGAGACGGTCGAGCGGCGTACCGTCCGCTACCGCACCGTCGGTGACATGAGCTGCACCGGAGCGGTCGAGTCCGACGCGCGCAATGTCGGGTCGGTCATCGCCGAGGTGGGGAGCACGCGAGTCACCGAGCGCGGCGCCACCCGGGCCGACGACCGCCTCTCGGAGGCGGCCATGGAGGACCGCAAACGGGAGGGCTACTTCTGATGACGACGGCACCCGGCCTCCAGCCCGCCGCTCCGACCCGGCACGCACGCCACGACCTGCTCCGGCTTGCGACGGCGGGCAGCGTCGACGACGGCAAGTCGACCCTCGTCGGCAGGCTTCTGTATGACACCAAGTCCGTGCTCGCCGACCAGCTCGCCGCCGTGGAGCGGGCCAGCCGCGACCGCGGCCTCGACGCCGCCGACCTCGCCCTGCTGACCGACGGCCTGCGCGCCGAGCGCGAGCAGGGCATCACGATCGACGTGGCCTACCGGTACTTCTCGACGTCAACGCGCAGCTACGTCCTGGCCGACACGCCCGGCCATGTCCAGTACACGCGCAACATGGTCACCGGGGCCTCCACCGCAGAGCTGGCCCTGATCCTGGTCGACGCCCGTCACGGCGTGGTGGAGCAGACTCGGCGCCACCTCGCGGTGACCGGTCTGCTCGGGGTTCGCCACGTGGCCCTCGCCGTGAACAAGATGGACCTCGTCGACTGGGACGAAGCCGCCTTCCGGCGCATCGTCGAGGAGTTCGAGGGCCTCGCCGCACGGTTCGGCATCGAGGACGTCGTCGCAGTCCCGGTGTCGGCCCTCTTCGGCGACAACATCGTCGACCGGTCGGACCGAGCCGCATGGTATGCCGGGCCGACCCTGCTCGAGCACCTCGAGTCGGTGCCCGTCGGCACCGACCCACAGAGCCAGCCGCTCCGGCTGCCGGTCCAGTACGTCATCCGGCCGCGCACGGCCGAGCACCCCGACTACCGCGGGTACGCCGGTCGGATCACCTCTGGTGTGGTCCGACCGGGTGACGAGGTGGTCGTCCTGCCCGGCGGCAGCCGCACCACGGTGGTCGGCATCGACCGGGCGGTGGCGGGCGCCACCATGGAGCAGCTCGAGGCCGCGTTCGCGCCGCAGTCCGTCGTGCTGCGCCTGGCGCACGATATCGACATCTCCCGGGGCGACCTCATCGCAGCGGTCGACCGGCCCCCGCTGCTCGGGCGGTCGCTCGCGGGCACGGTCGCGGTGCTGTCAGAGCGGGTGCTTCGCACCCGTGATCGCGTGCTCCTGCGGGTTGGCACGCGCACGGTCCGGGCCATGGTTGAGGACATCGTCGACCAGCTCGACATCGAGTCCATGGAGCAGCGTCCCGCACCGGACGGGCTGGGGCTCAACGCGATCGGGCGGCTGCGGCTGCGGCTGGCCGAGGACGTTCCCGTGGACGACTACCGCGACCTGCGGCGCACCGGGTCGTTCCTCCTCGTCGACGAGGCCGACGGCGCGACCCTGGCCGCGGGTATGGCCCAGGCGCCAGACCGAAGCGCCGGCGAGGGCATCTGATGAGCCGCCCCGACTACGCCCTGTCGCTGGACCTCCACGGACGCCGGGTCGTCGTCGTGGGTGGAGGGCCGGTCGCAGCCCGGCGCGTGGCCGGCCTCGTCGAGGCCGGCGCCGCGGTCGAGGTCATCAGCCCGTGGCTGGTCGAGCACCTGGCCGAGCTCGAGGCGACCGGCCGGATCACCTGGCACGAGCGGGAGTACGTGACCGGCGACCTCGTGACACCCGAGGCGGCCTGGCTGGCCCACACGGCGACCGGTGACCCGAGTGTCGATGGTGCCGTCTCCCGGGAGGCCGACGCCGCCCGGATCTGGTGCGTCCGGGCCGACGATGCCGCCGCCTCCGCAGCGTGGACGCCTGCCGTCGCCCGCGGCCGGGCCGGCAGCCCCGCCGAGGGCATCTCGGTCGCGGTCACGGCCGGCGCGGACCCACGTCGGGCCCGCGCGGTCCGGGACGCGGTCCAGGCCGCACTCGAGAGCGCCACGCTGCCGGTCCGTCGGATCCGCCCGGTCGGGGGACGCGGCGCAGCGTCCGAAGGCCATCGGGCCGGCCGTGGCGACGCAGGTGACGAGCTCGCGCCCGGGCGCGTGTCGCTGGTGGGCGGCGGGCCGGGCGCCGACGACCTCATCACCGTCCGGGGGCGAGCGCTGCTCGCCCAGGCGGACGTGGTCGTGGCCGACCGGCTCGGGCCGCGAGGCCTCCTCTCGTCGCTCTCCCGGGACGTCGAGGTGATCGACGTCGGCAAGGCACCCGGCAACCACCCAGTCACCCAGGACCGCATCAACGAGCTGCTCGTGCAGCACGCCGCGCAGGGGAAACACGTCGTGCGGCTCAAGGGCGGCGACCCCTTCGTGCTCGGCCGCGGTGGCGAGGAGGCTCTGCACTGCGCCGCCCACGGCATCCCGGTCGAGGTCGTGCCGGGGGTGACCTCCGCAGTCTCGGTCCCCGCGGCGGCAGGCATCCCGGTCACTCATCGCGGGATCACAGCCAGCTTCGTCGTGGCCTCGGCACACGAGGGCGCCGACTCGGTCCTGCGCGCGGCTGCTGACGCCGCCCCGGACGCCACCCTGGTGCTCCTGATGGGCGTCACCCGGCTCGGCGAGACGGCGACAGCGCTGATCGCCTCGGGCCGCGACCCCCAGACCCCGGTCGCCCTGGTCGAGCGGGGCTGGACGCCGCAGCAGCGCACCACGGTCACCACGCTCGCCGCGGCGCACGACGACGCGGTACGACACGGTGTGGCCGCGCCCGCCGTGGTCGTGGTCGGGGACGTGGTGCGGGTGCGCGACCACCTCGGTGACCTCCGGGGCACGCCGGCTGCGGACCCGGTTGGAGACCCGGGCGTGAACCTGGCCGCGAGCACGGCAGTGAACCTCGCCGCGAACCCGGCACTGAACTTGGAGCCCCAGGCAGTGAACTTAGCCGGGAGCCCGGCCAGCGACGGCGCGGTGGCACACTGACCGGATGACCGGCCCTGGCGAGCTCGACGTCGTCCTGCTGGCCCATGGCTCGCCCGACCCCCGGCACCGACAGGGCGTCGAGGAGCTGGCCGCGCGGGTGCGCAGGCTGGCGCCCCCCATAGGCGTCCACCCGGCATACCTCGACCACCACGCCCCATCGCCGGTCGAGGTGGCAGCGCACGCCACGAGGGGACTCGCAGTGGTGCCGGTCCTGCTGACCCCGGCCTACCACGCCCGGGTCGACGTGCCGCAGGCGGTCGCCGAGATGGCGCTGGTGACCGCCCACCGGGTCCAGGCGACACCACCCCTTGGGCCCGACCCGCTTCTGGTTGCCGCGGCCGAGGAGCTCCTGGGGCAGGCTGGCGTCGCCGCCGACCCCGACACGGCGGTGGTGCTGTTCGCCGCGGGCAGCTCGGACAGCGCCGCCGTGGCGTCGATCGAGGAGACCCTGACCGGGTGCCGACCCAAGGGACCTTGGGGACCGTGGCGCGTGGCCGCGCTCGACGGCGGCCTGGCCTTGGATGCCGTCCTGGCGAGTCTGGGCGGCCAAGCCAGCCAGGTGGTCGCCGTGGCGTTCATGGTGGCGGAGGGGATCCTGCGCGACCGCCAGGCGGCTCGGTGCGGCGCCGCGGGTGTCGACCTGGTCGATGGGGCGCTGTGCCGCACCGACGCGCTGGCGGAGCTGGTGCTCCGGCGGGTCGGCGCCATCGCCTGAGGCGTCCCTGATGCCAGGGAATGCCAGCTCCGCCGCCGCTGTTGGTGCCCCGTGAGAGGCTGGCAGGCGGACAGGAGAGCACATGAGCATGCAGGGCTGGATGGCGATGCGCAGCATGACGCGCGACCGCTCGGTCGCGCAGCGCAAGCTTGCCCCCGGCACTGTGCGCCGCGTCCTGGGCTACGCCTGGCCCTACCGACGGGACATCGCGCTCTTCCTCGGGCTCGTCGTGGTCGACTCGGTCCTCGTCGTGGCGACGCCGCTGCTGCTCAAGCGGCTCATCGACGACGGCGTCGTGCCCGGCAACCGCGACGTCGTGATCCGCCTGTCGCTGATCGTCGCGGCCATCGCCCTGGTCGGCGGGGTGCTCGGCCTGGTCGAGCGGTGGTTCTCCGCCCGCATCGGCGAGGGCTTCATCTACCGCTTGCGCACCGAGGTCTTCTCGCACGTGCTGCGGCAGCCGGTGGCCTTCTTCACCCGCGCCCAGACCGGTGCTCTGGTGACCCGCATCAACTCCGACGTCCTCGGCGCTCAGCAGGCGTTCACGACCGTGCTGTCGAGTGTGGTCAGCAACGCGCTCTCGCTCACGCTCATCATCGCGGCGATGATGACGCTCTCGTGGCAGCTCACCCTCGCCGCGCTGGCCATGGTGCCTTTCTTCCTGGTCCCCGCACGCCTCATGGGCCGCCGCCTCGCCGACCTGGCCCACCAGCAGATGAACCTCAACGCCGAGCTCGGCAGCCGCATGACCGAGCGGTTCAACGTCGCCGGCGCGCTCCTGGTCAAGCTGTTCGGCCAGCCCGAGCGCGAGGACGTCGAATACTCCGACCGCGCCGCCCGGGTGCGCGACGTGGGCGTGGTCATCGCCGTCAACCGTGCGGTGTTCTTCGTGGCCCTGACCCTGGTGGCCTCGCTGGCCACGGCCATGATCTATGGCTTCGGCGGCCTGATGGCCGTGAGCGGCAGCCTCACTGTCGGCACGCTGCTGGCCCTGACGGCCCTGCTCGCAAGGCTGTACGGCCCGCTGACCGCGTTCTCCAACGTCCGGGTCGACGTCATGACCGCGCTGGTGTCGTTCGAGCGGGTCTTCGAGGTGCTCGACCTCAAGCCCCTGGTGGCCGAGTCGCCGACCGCGGTCCCTCTCCCGCGCGGCGAGGCGACGGTGGAGCTCGACCACGTCGGCTTCCGATACCCGTCGGCCGACGAAGTGTCCCTGCAGTCGCTCGAGGCCACGGTGACCGGCGACCGGCGGGGCAGCGGCCCGGTCCTGGAAGACATCTCCTTCCGTGCCGAGCCGGGCCAGCTGGTGGCCCTGGTGGGTCCCAGCGGTGCCGGCAAGACGACCATCACGAGCCTCGTCGCCCGGCTCTACGACCCCACCTCGGGCCAGGTCCGGATCAACGGCATCGACCTGCGCGAGGCCACCCTCGACTCGATCAGCGAGACCGTGGGCGTCGTCACCCAGGAGGCCCACCTCTTCCACGACACGATCCGGGCCAACCTGGCCTACGCCCGGCCGGAGGCCAGCGAGGCGCAGATGCGCGAGGCCCTTGCCGCCGCGCAGGTGCTGACCCTGGTCGACTCCCTGCCCGAAGGCCTCGACACCGTGGTGGGCGACCGTGGCCACCGCCTGTCCGGCGGCGAGAAGCAGCGCCTGGCCATCGCCCGGCTGCTGCTCAAGAGTCCCAGCCTGATCGTGCTCGACGAGGCCACCGCCCACCTCGACAGCGAGTCGGAGGTGGCCCTGCAGAAGGCCCTCGACACCGCCCTGTCCGGGCGCACCGCGCTGGTGATCGCCCACCGCCTCTCGACCGTTCGGGGCGCCGACCAGATCCTCGTGGTCGACGCCGGGCGCATCGTCGAGCGTGGCACCCACCAGCAGCTGCTGGCGCGCGGCGGCCTCTACGCCGACCTCTACACCACGCAGTTCGCGTCCCAGAGCGTGGCGGTCTAGAGCGCGCAAGGAGCGGGCTCGGTGGTCACCGAACCCGCCAGCCCGCCGGGTCGGGTGCCTCCGGCGACGGTATGCCGTCCGCATCCGTGAGCGGGCGCGCGCCGGCCACCAACCGGGCCAGCTCCGCCCCTGACCGCACTGCCGTCGGGAAGGCACACCGCGCGACCTGGCGGGCGATCTCCTCGATGTCGAGCGGCGCTGCCGATGCCGCGACAACGGCGTTCCCGAACCTCCGACCCTTCAACACGTCGTGCATGGCGACCAGCGCGACGTGGTCGGTGATGTGGCGAGGGGGGACGACGGCCCGGCCGAACACACCGATTACGCCGGCCAAGACGCGCGCCGTGTGTCGTAGCCCGGGCTCGTCAGCCGTGTTGAGCAGGAGCAGACCGCCCGGACGGAGGACCCGCGCGACCTCCCGCAGGCACTCCATCGTCGTGAGCTCCGCGGGGACCCGTCCGCCCACGAAGGCGTCGACCACGACGACGTCTGCGCTGGCATCGCGCAGGTCCCCGAGCCCCTCTCGACCACCCTTGGCGCGCACGCGGATTCGGTGCCCCCGCCGGAGTGGCAGCTCTTGGCGGACCCGATGTGTGAGTGTGGCATCCGGCTCGTGCACCACCTGCGGCGAGCCTGGCCGGGTGTGCTCGAGCCACCGCGCCAGGGTGAGCCCGGCACCGCCGATGTGCGTCACCGCGAGCCGTGCCGGCGCTTCCGGCTGGGTGGCGGTGATGACGGCGGCCAAGTGCTGTACGTACTCGAACGCGAGGTGCCCGGGGTCGGAAGGATCCACGTAGGACTGTGGCTGACCGCCCACCACGACCGTGATGCCGCCGCGCAGGTCGCGCACGAACTCGACGGCTTCCATTCGCCCAGCGTGCCGCAACGCGAGCGGTGCGGGGAGGCTCAGGCGTCTTCCTCGTCCCAGATGCGCACCTTCTTCGGTTTGGGCGGCGCAGCTGCCACACCGACGCCCGACAGCCCACCCTCACGGGCCTCGCGGCGGACGCCGAAGAACACCAGCACGAAGCCCACCGGCATGGCGAGCCACCACTGGAAGGCGTAGGCCTGGTGCGGCCCAAGACCGGTGTCCGGCTTCTCGAGGGCTCGCGGGCGTGGTGGGGTCGAACCGTCGGCGAGCACCTCGCGCTGCAGCACCAGGTAGCCGCCGAGCAGCTGTGGCGTCACCTGGCGCTGGGCCTCGGCGAGGTTGACGCTCGCGAGCTGACCGGGCGGGAGGTCCCTCCCCAGGCTCGGCTCGCCCTGTCGGGCCCACCCGGTCACCGTCACCTCCCCCGGGGGAATGGGCGGCACCTCGGGCAGCTCGGAGGCGCGCGCGGTGTTGGGCACCCAGCCCCGGTCGACGAGCACGGCCTGCCCGCTCGACAGGACGAGCGGCACAACCACCTCGTATCCGTAGATGCCCTGCCACGGCCGGTTGCGGACCAGCAGCGGCGACTCACCGGCATACCTGCCGGTGCCCTGGACCCGGGTCCAGTCACGGGCGAGGGGCAGTGGCTCGGTCCCTAGCACCGACCGCAGTGGCCGGGCGGGTGCGGAGTAGTGGCTCTCGATCCGGTCGGCGCGCGCGCTCTTCGCCTCGTAGCGGTGCCACTGCCAGCGGCCGAGGAAGAACGCCGCGACGGCGAAGACCGCGGCGGCGGCCAGGGCGCCAAGCCAGCGTCTCGAGAGCAGGACCCTGAGCACTGCCTCACGGTACCGGGCTTAGGCTGGGCTGATGACCAGCCTCCCCCTGCCTCGAGTGCGTCCTACGGCACCCGCAGGCACCACCGGGCTCCCGGACCGGTTCGGGCGAGTGGCGCGCGACCTGCGCCTGTCGGTGACCGACCGCTGCAACCTGCGGTGCACCTACTGCATGCCGGCTGAGGGACTGCCGTGGCAGCCCAAGGACGAGATGCTCACCGACGACGAGATGGTGCGGCTGGTCGGCATCTTCGTGGGCCTGGGCGTCGAGCAGGTGCGGCTGACCGGCGGGGAGCCGCTGCTGCGCCGCTCTCTGGTCGACGTGGTGCGGCGCATTGCGGCCCTACGGCCCCGCCCCAAGATCGCGATGACGACCAACGGGGTCGGCCTCGACCGGCTGGCCGCGCCGCTGGCCGAGGCGGGTCTGGACCGGGTCAACGTCAGTCTCGACACGGTCGACCCCGTGGAGTTCATGGCGATCACCCGCCGCGACCGGCTCCATGATGTGGAGGCTGGGCTCGCCGCCGCCGCACGGGCTGGGCTGACGCCGGTCAAGGTCAACGCCGTCGCCATGCGGGGGATCAACGACCACTCCGTGGTCGACGTGCTGCAGTGGTGCCTCGAGCGGGACTACGAGCTGCGGTTCATCGAGCAGATGCCGCTCGACGCCCAGCACGGGTGGGACGGCGCCACGATGGTCACAGCGGGCGAGATCCGGGAGCGGCTGGGGGAGCGGTTCAGCCTCGAGCCGATGCCCGCGGCCGACCGCGGCAGCGCTCCCGCGGAGCGGTTCCTGGTCGACGGCGGCCCGGCGACCGTGGGCATCATCGCCAGCGTGTCGGCGCCGTTCTGCGCCGCCTGCGACCGCACCCGGCTGACCGCTGACGGGCAGCTGCGCAACTGCCTGTTCGCCCGCGGCGAGACCGACCTGCGCACTCCGCTGCGCACCGGGGGCTCCGACGCCGAGATCGCCGAGCTGATCCAGGGCGAGATGTGGCGCAAGGCGCGCGGCCACGGTATCGGCGAGCCCGGGTTCGCCCAGCCCGACCGGCCCATGTCGGCCATCGGGGGCTGAGCCCGGAGAGCAGCTGCTGCAGGGCCGGCCCTGCCGGGACCGTGGCTGGCTAGCCGGCGTCGACGGGGATCTCGTCGACCGGCACGGTGTCCTTGAGGAAGCCCCTCATCCCCAAGAAGTCGCCGAGGGTGGTGCGGTGCGCCCCGCACGCCAGCCACACCTTGCGGCGGTCAGGGGTGTGCAGCCGCGGGTTGTTCCAGAGCAGCGCCCAGGCAGCGGGCTCCCGGCAGCCCTTGGCGCTGCAGTTCATCGCCTCCGGCATGACTCTGCCAGGCTCATGGCTCGAGCCTTTCTCGGGCGTCGGACGTCGGGGTCGCCGGTTGCACCATGCCCTGCACTCGAGGCCGCACGGCATTCGCCATCACCACCGCGACGTAGGGGAGGACCACCGCGAACAGCGCGAACGACCCCCAGACGTACCACGGGCGGCCAGACGCGCCTGTCCAGGCCGCGAGCAGGAAGCAGGCGGTGCGGATACCCATCGTCACGAGGTAGCGGCGGATCCGCCCCCGCTGCTCGTCCCGGAGCGACTCGGGCGCTGTGGTCACCGACTGCACCTGCGGCCGGTGCCGGGATGGGTTTCGCTCCACGGCTCCAACGATAGGCCGACCGGGCAGTGCCAGCCCCTCAGGGCGGCCAGCACCCCAAGGGGGTCAGCGCGGGCTGCGCCCCGTCCGTGACCCGGGACGCCGCCCGGCCCGCCTCGGCCTACCCGCGAGTAGTCCACTAGCGTCTGTGCCACCAGACCGCCGAGGCACGCGTATGCCGTGTGCCCGCCACGACAGGGAGGCCCATGTCCCAGCCGCGCAGTGTGCTCGTCACGGGAGGTAACCGGGGGATCGGCCTGGCCATCGCACGCTCGTTCGCCGAGGCCGGTGACAACGTGTGCGTGACCTACCGGTCGGGACAGCCGCCGGAGGGCCTGGTCGGCGTGACCTGCGAGGTCACCGACACCTCCTCGGTCGACCAGGCCTTTGCTGCGGCGGAGGAGCGACTCGGCGGCCCCATCGAGGTCCTGGTCGCCAATGCGGGGGTGACCCGCGACCAGCTGCTGATGCGGATGAGCGACGAAGAGTTCGACAGCGTGGTCCAGACCAACCTGGCCGGCGCCTTCAAGTGCGCTCGGCGCGCCAGCAAGGGGATGATTCGCCTGCGGCGCGGGCGGATCGTGTTCATCTCCAGCGTGGTCGCGCTGTACGGCTCGCCCGGCCAGGCCAACTATGCGGCGAGCAAGGCCGGACTGGTGGGCATGGCCCGGTCGATCTCCCGCGAGCTCGGCGGCCGTGGCATCACGGCCAACGTCGTGGCGCCCGGGTTCATCGAGACCGACATGACCGCCGTCCTGCCACCCGACCGCCGAGACGCCTACCAGGCGAGCATCCCCGCCAGCCGGTTCGGCCAGGTCGAGGAGGTCGCAGCGGCCGTGCGGTTCGTGGCGTCCGAGGAGGCGGCCTACATCACGGGCGCGGTCATTCCTGTCGACGGCGGCCTCGGGATGGGCCACTGACCGCCGTCGGCACTGATATCCCGAACCCCTCTCCAGCGAAAGGTCCCAGATGCTTCTCGAGGGCAAGAAACTCCTGGTCACGGGTGTCCTGATGGACTCCTCCATCGCCTTCCACGTCGCCCGGCTGGCGCAGGAGCAGGGTGCCGAGGTCGTGCTCACGTCGTTCGGGCGCACGATGAAGATCACGCAGGCCATCGCCAAGCGCCTGCCCAGCACGCCACCCGTGGTGGAGCTTGACGTCACCAACACCGAGCACCTCGACACGCTGGCGGAGCGCACGCGCGAGCATGTCCACGGGCTGGACGGCGTGCTGCACTCGATCGGGTTCGCGCCCCAGGGAGCATTCAACTTCCTCGAGGGGACGTGGGACGACGTCGCCACGGCGCTCCATGCGTCCGCGTACTCATTGAAGGCCCTCGCCGTCGCCGCCCTGCCGCTCATGCCCGAGGGTGGCAGCGTTGTCGGGCTGACCTTCGACGCCAAGTTCGCGTGGCCGGTGTACGACTGGATGGGCGTGGCGAAGGCGGCCTTCGAGTCGACCAACCGCTACCTGGCCAGGGACCTGGGCCCCAAGGGCATCCGCTGCAACCTGGTCTCCGCCGGCCCGATCCGCACCACCGCGGCCAAGTCGATCCCGGGCTTCGAGCAGTTCGAGCAGGTGTGGTCCGACCGCGCGCCGCTCGGCTGGGACATCAAGGACCCGGAGCCGGCCGCGCGCGCCTGTGTCGCGCTCCTCAGCGACTGGTTCCCGGCGACGACGGGGGAGATCGTCCACGTCGACGGCGGCGTGCACGCGATGGGGCAGTAGGGGCAGGCGGCAGGGGGCTGCCCGGCAGCTGCCGGAAGCGGTCGG
>DASSJT010000150.1:0-5955 GCA_035691065.1 Dermatophilaceae bacterium | reverse complement strand
GCTGGCCGGGCATGGTCAGTCGGCACCTGACGTGCGCATCGACGTGGTGGGCATCCTGCTGCGACCCGGGCGGCCGCCGATCGTGCGACACATCGCCGGAGTGGGCTCGTGAAGCTCGGCATGGCGCGCTCGGTGGCGTTGCACGGGCTGGAGGGCACGGCCGTCGAGGTCGAGGCTCACATCGGGCAGGGCCTGCCCCAGTTCACGGTGACCGGCCTTCCTGACGCCGCCTGCGGCCAGGCACCCGAACGGATCAAGGCAGCGACGCTGCCGCTCGGCCTATCGGTCAGCCAGATGCGCGTGACGGTCAACCTGTCCCCGGCGTCCATCACCAAGAGCGGCTCCGCGTTCGACCTGCCCATGGCAGTGGCCGTGCTGGCGGCAGCGGGGAAGGTCCCTCGCAACGTCTGTCGGGAGGTCGTCCACCTCGGGGAGCTGGGCCTTGACGGCTCGGTTCGAGCCGTTCGGGGCATCCTGCCGGCCGTCCATGCCGCGCTCCGCCACGGCGCCCGAGACGTGGTGGTGCCCTCGGCCAATGCGGCAGAAGCGCGTCTCGTCGAGGGCATCCGGGTCCACGATGTCTCAGACCTGACCACTCTGGTTTCTCGCTACGAGCAAGCGCAAGACAGTGGGGAGCTGCCCTGGCCCGATGTCGGGCCCTCCCTCGTGCCGTCGCCGACCGAGGCGTTCGCCCCGCCCGACCTCGCGGACGTCGTTGGCCAGGACGAGGCCCGGCTGGCACTGGAGCTGGCAGCGGTGGGGGTCCACCACCTGCTGCTCACCGGGCCCCCGGGAGCGGGCAAGACCATGCTCGCGGAGCGACTCGTCTCGATCCTTCCCCCGCTACACCGCGAGGAGTCGCTCGAGGTCATGGCGGTGCGCTCCCTGGTCGGGGACCTGCCCGAGCAGCCTCTCCTGACGGGGATTCCGCCTTTCGTGGCTCCGCACCACAGCGCCTCGACGGCTGCCATCGTCGGTGGCGGCAGCGGCCATGTCAGGCCGGGCGCCATCACGCAGGCACACCGTGGAGTCCTGTTCCTCGACGAGGCTCCTGAGTTCAGGACGACCGTCCTGCAGTGCCTGCGCCAGCCGCTGGAGTCCGGCGAGGTCGTCGTGGCCAGGGCGCGAGAGTCAATCCGATTCCCGGCTCGGTTCCAGCTGGTGATGGCGGCCAACCCCTGCCCGTGCGGTTTGGGCTTCGGCAAGGGGGAGGAGTGCACCTGCTCGGCGCTGCAGCGCCGGCGCTACTCCGGCCGGCTCTCCGGGCCTCTGCTTGACCGCGTGGATCTCCAGGTGCAGATCCCGGCCGTGAGCCGCGCCGCCCTGGGGATGCCGCCTGGCGAGCCCAGCTCGGTCGTCGCATCCCGAGTGGCCCGGGCGCGTCAGGCCCAGGCGGAGCGCTGGTCGCGCGTCCGGTGGTCAGTCAACGGTCGTGCGCCGGGAGCTGCCCTGCGGCGGGCGCCGTGGCGCCCCGGTGCGTCCACCACGGCAGATCTCGACCGCGCGCTCGACCGCGGCCTGCTCACCCTCCGGGGCTACGATCGCGTTCTCCGCCTCGCGTGGTCTGTCGCCGACCTCGCCGGCCGAACGACCCCCTCACGAGCCGACATCGGGCTGGCCCTCGCCCTGCGCCAGCAAGGGCAGGTGGCGTGATGCCCTGGAGCAGCCTCCTCTCCGAGGACCGGTGGGCCCGTGCCGCGTGGAGTCGGGTCAGCGAGCCGGGCGACCCGTCGGTCCTGCGGTGGATCGCATCGCTGGGCGCTGCACCTGCGCTCGCTGCGGTTCGCGAAGCTGCCCTCGCGGGCGCAGAGCGGCTGCAGCCACGGCTCGCCGAGCTGGACCTCGAGCGAGACCTGGAGGTTGCCAGCCGCGTGGGCGCCAAGGTGCTGGTCCCGGGCGACGCGGACTGGCCGCAGGGCGTGAGCGAGCATCAGAGTGCACCCGTGTGCCTCTGGGCGCGCGGAGAGCGCAGCCTCGGCCAAGCATGTGAGCGCGCCGCCAGCATCGTGGGGGCGCGCGCAGCGACGCGGTACGGCGAGGAAGTCGCCCGCGAGATGGCGGCCGGGCTGGCCGAGCGGGGGTTCGCCGTGATGTCGGGGGCGGCGTTCGGCATCGATGCCGCTGCCCACCGCGGGGCCCTCGCTGTGGGCGGGCTGACGATCGCAGTTCTGGCGAGCGGCGTCGACCGCCCCTATCCAGCGGCGCACGCGAACCTGCTCACCACGATCGTCGCGGAGGGCCTGGTCGTGAGCGAAGTGGCACCAGGCAGTGCGCCGACGCGCAGTCGGTTCCTGCGGCGCAACCGGATCATCGCCACCGCCACGAACGGCACGATCATCGTCGAGGCCGGACTGCGCTCCGGGTCCCTCAGCACGGCAGGCGAGGCTGAGGCCCATGGTCGACCGGTTGCTGCCGTCCCCGGGCCGGTGACGTCGATGGTGTCCGCGGGGTGCCATCAGTGGATTCGCGAGGGCCGCGCCCAGCTCGTCACCGATGCCGCGGAGGCGGCCGAGCTGCTGGGCCGGTTGGGCGACGACCTCGCCCCCGAGCGACGCGGCGCCGTGAGCCCCGATGACGGTCTGGGTCAGCAGGAGAAGTCCGTGCTCGACGCGCTTCCCTTCCGCAAGGCGGCGCCGGTCCGAGATCTGGTGCGGCTGACGACGCTGGGGTTGCCGGCGGTGATGGCTGCCCTTGGCCAGCTGGAGGCCCTCGGGATGGCTCAGCGAGAAGGCGACCTGTGGCGGAAGAAGCCCCGGAAGCAGTGGTCGACCTACTGAACAGTCGCCCCCGACGACAGGCATGCTCGGCGTGTCGGCGGGTCTGTTTGCCCGGATGGCGCTGGTTTGCGACTGTGGCACCGTGACAGATGTGGCAGGGGAGGCGCTCGAGGCCTTCGTGCGTCACCTTCGGTCGGAGCGCGGCCGCTCTGAGCACACGATTCGCGCCTACCGTGGGGACGTGCTGCACCTGTTGCGCCATGTCGACGCCGACTCTGCCGAGACTGCCCTCGGCGAGGTGACGCTGCGCGACCTCCGCAGGTGGCTTGGCGACATGGCCTCCGGGGGTGCGGCCAGGGCGACTCTCTCGCGCCGGGCCGCAGCAGCTCGCACGTTCTTCGGGTGGCTGGCCCGGACCGGTCGCATTCCGAGTGATCCCTCACTTCGCCTGGCGGCGCCGAAGCGGCAGACGAGGTTGCCATCCGTCCTCAGACAGCGGGACGCCAGCCGTCTCCTCGACGTGGCCGCGACCGCGGCAGACGACGTCGACCCGCTGCACGTGCGCAACCGGGCGATGCTCGAGCTCCTCTACGCCACAGGGATCCGCGTCGGCGAGCTGGCCTCCCTCGACATCGACGACGTGGACTTCGGCTCTCGTGTGGTGCGAGTCCTCGGAAAGGGGGGCAGGGAACGCGTGGTCCCCTTTGGGATCCCGGCAGAGGCTGCCCTCGTCGACTGGCTCACTCTTGCCCGCGGCCGTCTGGCGCGTTCGGGAAGCGGGCCGGCCCTGTTCCTCGGGCGGCGGGGCAACCGGGTGGACCCGCGCCAAGTCCGCGACGTCGTGCACCAGCTCATGAAGCACGTCCCCGATGCCCCGGACATCGGCCCGCACGGGCTGCGTCACAGCGCAGCCACCCACGTGCTCGAGGGCGGGGCCGACCTGCGCATGGTCCAGGAGCTGCTGGGACATGCCTCGCTGGCGACGACGCAGATCTACACTCACGTGTCTGTCGATCGGCTGAAGAAGTCCTATGCCCAAGCACATCCCCGCGCCTGACCGGCGCCCGCCCGGGCCGTCGCCGGCATCGGGTCCCCTTGTGGAGACCCGTGCCCAGCGGCGGCGGCTGGCGGCTGCTCGGGGTGGGGCGCGGGGATCACGGCGGCCACGCGGCGGGGCTGGCCCACCGCGACATCGCCGTCCCGGCCGGAGGGTCCGGCTCCGGCGGACGATCGCCGTCCTGACCTTGGTGGCACTCGGCGCCTCGACGTGGGTATACCGAAGCTTCGGAGGGTACCCCCAGACGACAGTCGCCGCGGACACGACCGGGAACAAGCACACCGCCCCCGCCGCGCGCCCAGCCGGGAGCACCGCCGCTGACTCGGCCGACGAGGACGGCCCATGGACCGGCCCAGCCGCCGCGGCAGCGCGATCGGTCGTCGAAGAGGGCACAGGCACGTTCAGAGTGCTGGAGGTACCCGCCAAGGACAACCCGACCACGGTGGGCACGATCGTGCGCTACACGGTGGAGATCGAGGGCGGTCTGCGGGCAGACGCCGCCGAGCTGGCCGAGAACGTCGCGCGGGTGCTGCTCGACGAGCGCGCCTGGCAACCTGTGGACGGCATCAGATTCGTCAATGTGACGCCGCGCCAGGCAGCCGCGGGACAGCACGTCGACATCCGGGTGACGCTGGCCAGCCCCAGGACGACGGACCGACTCTGCGCGCCGATGCGCACCCTCTCCCAGGTGTCGTGCTGGAACGGCGAGCGATCCGTGCTCAACCTGCGGCGCTGGACCCTTGGTGCTGAGACCTGGGGCGGCAACCTCGCTGGCTACCGCACCTACCTCATCAACCACGAGGTCGGCCATGGGCTTGGCCATCAGCACGCAGAGTGCCCGGCGCCGGGGAGGCACGCACCCGTCATGATGCAGCAAACCCTGGGTCTCCATGGGTGCGTCCCATGGGCCTGGCCCAAGGGCGACGGCGTCTGAGCCCGACAGCGACGGCGTCTGGTCTGAGCCAGGGCGCGTATGGGCGCCGGTGTGGGCTGGGCCCATGACGCTCACGAGGGAGAGTGACGGGCGTCGAGGATGGCTGAGCGCGATTCACCATGATGCCGGCACGGGCAGGAGGATCACCCTTCCCATCAGCAGCGGGAGGGGGTCGACGTAGGCATCACCCCGTAACGCCCCGAGGTGGAGGCACGAGGCGACACCGCAGTGACCCAGCACGTGTTCCACCACCCCGATCGGCGAACCGCGGTCGATCACGTCGCCGACCTGCACGGTGGCGTGCACCGGCTCGTAGGTCGACCGGAGTCCTGAGGCGTGCAGGAGCGTGATGGTTCCGCGCCCCGCCAGAGTTGCCGCATGGGTCACCACTCCGGCGTCGACCGAGCGCACCGCGTCGCCCGGTTTGGCCGCAAGGTCGATGCCACGGTGCCCGCGGCCATAGCGCGTCGCGGGCGCCTCGAACCTGCGCAGCACGAGCGGTCGCGGCTGAAGCGGCCACAGCCAGCGCCCGCGGAAGGCGCCGTAGGGCGAGGCGGCCCGGAGGCGCGATACCGAGTCGGCCGTGCCCAAGCCACCTGGCGTCGAAGGGGTTTCGCGCGTCGGGAGCCCGCCAGCCGACCGTCCTGGCACCGGCTGCGCCAGCTGCCACGAGGTGTCCGCGAAGGCTGATGCATCAGTCACGTCCGCCGCGGCCCGAGGCACCGTGCCGAGGCCTTCGGTCCAGTCCGCCGTAGTCGCTCCGACCGCTGCCGGCGTGCTCCCCCCAGGCGCAGGCCCAGCGCCATGAGCGGGGGCAACATGGGCCGCTGCCGCGACCGTGGCCGCCAGGGCCAGCGTCGCGGTCGTCGTGGCGGCGGCTGTGGTGAGCGGTCGGACCAGAGTCATGCGGCCACTGTGGACTGACCGGCAGGAGCAGCGCTCCGGGCGACCCGCGCGCTGTGGACGACGTGACGCACGAGGTCCTGCCTGTGGACGGCCGGTGGCGCAGCCGAGGCCCTGACCAGCAGGGAGGGCCACCCGTGGCCAGGCAGATCAGAGACGAGGTGCGCCGGCCAGAAGGCGTCCGTCCCGTTCGGACCGGGTTGTGCCCGCCGGACGCGCCACGTCCACGTCCCGTGCACCTGTTCCCGTCGACGTTTGGCGAGATGCGAGGAGGACCGACCCCGGGCCTACACGCTGCGCGGCATGGCATGCAGCCGCCGCACAGCCTCCTGCAGAACCTCGTC
>DASSJT010000149.1:0-10860 GCA_035691065.1 Dermatophilaceae bacterium | reverse complement strand
AGCTCGAGGTTCACCTTGGCAGGGACGCGCACCGTCACCGATGCGGGGTCCAGCTCTGCCGAGGTCATGGCGCTCACCCTAGCCCGGGTGCCCCGCCTGCCGGCGCCGACAAGGTATGCCGTTGGCCCCCCGATCCGTCGGCGTCACACTCCTGCAGGGCGCATCGAGGAGCTGTCCCCAGGGGAGTGCGAGTCGGCCTCCGCGGGCCTGGCCGAGGTGAAGGTCGACTGCGTCGACGACGGGGCCAGCGTCGGGTTCCTCCGCCTCTCGGCATGGAACTGGCGACGGTCTGGTGGCGCGAGGCGGTTCGAGCACCCGGCGCGCGGACCTGGGTCGCGCGGTCCGATGATGGCGTCGTCCACGGGTGTGTCCAGATCAAGCCGGCCCACTTCCCGAACGGCCGCCTCGCGCCGACGACCATCTTCGCCAAGCGCCTCCAGCCGTAACCGGCTACAGCTGTCACGGGGCGCGGGCGCAAACCTGCACAGAACCTTCACACGTCGCCCACCGCTCGCCGCAGTCCGGCTCCTACGCTCAACCTGTGACATCGAAGCCGCGGATCCTGGTCGTCGAGGACGAGCGGACCATCGCGGGCGCGGTCGCGGCTCGGCTGGTCGCGGAGGGGTTCGAGGTGGAACAGGTCCACGACGGGCTGGCGGCGGTCGAGAGGGCAGGCTCGTGGGCGCCCGACCTCGTCGTCCTCGACCTCATGCTGCCAGGACTGGACGGATACGAGGTATGCCGTCGGGTCCAGTCCCAGCGCCCGCTGCCGGTCCTGATGCTCACCGCCCGCGACGACGAGAACGACCTGCTGGTGGGCCTCGGGATCGGCGCCGACGACTACATGACGAAGCCGTTCTCCCCGCGCGAGCTCGTCGCCCGGGTCCGCGTCGTGCTCCGCCGGGTCGAGCGGGCCGCCGCCCTCGCCGAACCCTCCGGAGGCGAGCTCAGCGTGAACGGCATCCGGATCGACCTCGCTCAGCGGCGAGTGTGGACGGCACAGGACGAGGTGCACCTCACCCCGACCGAGTTCGACCTCCTGTCCTGCCTCGCGGCCGAGCCCGGCACGGTCCTCACCCGCGACGACCTCCTGTCGCGGGTCTGGGGCTGGTCAGCCGCATCCGGCACGCGAACGGTCGACAGCCATGTGAAGTCCCTGCGGCGCAAGCTCGGCGCCCACCGGTTCCGGACCGTTCACGGCGTGGGCTATGCCCTGGAGACTGCCGTGGAGTCTGCTGTGGAGACTGCCCCGGAGGCCCGGCCGTGAACTACGACCTCAGACCGCTAGACGCGCTGCGGTCGCTCAAGACCAAGCTGGGTGTCCTCGTCGCCGCCACCATCACGGCGGCCACCCTGCTGGTCGTGCTGGCGACCCGGCTGGGCCTCTCGCCCTGGGCTACGGTGCCGCTGGCTGTGCTGGTCGCGCTCGCGATCACCCAGGTGCTCGCGCGGGGCATGACCTCGCCGCTGCGCGAGATGACCGCCGCGGCCCAGCGCATGGCGCAGGGCGACTACAGCCGGCGGGTCCACGCCACCTCACGCGACGAGGTCGGCGAGCTGGCCCGGTCGTTCAACCGGATGGCGGCGACACTCGAGCAGGTCGACCGGCAGCGCCGGGATCTCGTCGCCAACGTCTCGCACGAGCTGCGGACGCCGATCTCGGCGCTCCAGGCGGTCCTGGAGAACCTCGTCGACGGGGTCTCCGAGCCCGACCCCACCACCCTGCGGGCGGCTCTCGCCCAGACCGAGCGGCTCGGGCGGCTGGTCGCCGACCTGCTGGACCTGTCCCGCGTCGACGCCGGCGTGGCCCCGCTCCGCCTCAAGGACGTCGACCTCGAGGACTTCTTCACAGACGCGGTCGCCCAGGGCCGCCTCGACGGCCTGCGCT
Source organism: Dermatophilaceae bacterium (assembly GCA_035691065.1). GTDB lineage: Bacteria > Actinomycetota > Actinomycetes > Actinomycetales > Dermatophilaceae > DASSJT01. The sequence continues at coordinate 8,972 of DASSJT010000149.1, read as the reverse complement.
ACTCGATCGAGGTCAGCCCGCCGGGGCTCACCGTGGCGGCCGACCCCGAGCGCCTGCACCAGCTCGCCGCCAACCTGCTGGACAACGCGGCGCGGCACAGCCCCAGCGGCGGCACCGTGGCCGTCCGGGCCCGGCTGGCGGGCAGTCGCGTGGCGATCGACGTGTGCGACGAGGGACCCGGCATACCACCCGGTGACCGCGCCACCGTCTTCGAGCGGTTCACCACGAGCTCGGCCCACAACAGCGGCACCGGCCTCGGCCTCGCCATCTCACGCTGGGTCGCCCAGCTCCACCACGGGGCGATCGAGGTCGTCGACGTCGACGAGCCCGGCTGCCGCATCCGAGTGACCCTCCCACAGACCAGTGAGCACCGAGCCCAGACAGAGGAGCCCATCGTGAGCACGCTGACGCCTCCCGCGCCCCTGCCGCAGGCCCCGGCTCCGCCCGGAGCCGACGTCCTGACGACCTACTGGCCGGCCACGGAGCCAGGTCGGCCCCGGGTGGTCGCCGCGGCCTTCGCAGCCGGAGTCCTCGCCGCGGTCGTGCTCCCCCACCGCAGCGCCGGCATCGGCTCGGCAGTCGTCTTCGGCCTGGTCTCGACCGTCGTTCTGTGGGCCAGGCGGAGGCGGCCCTGGTCGTGGCTCGACGCCGCGGACCTGGCTCTGGTCGCCCTGCTCCTGAGCGCCCAGGTCGTCCGTGACGCGATGTGGATCACCGGGCTGTGCGTCGTCGCTGGACTGGGCGTGGTCCTGCTGAATGTCACCCGAGCCCGGTCCCTCGTCGGGGTCGTCGCTGCCGCGGCCGCAGTCCCCCTCGCAAGCCTGCGGGGCCTGCCGTGGCTGGGCCGGTCGCTCCGCCGCGGCGAGGGGTCGCGACCCTGGTGGCCAGTGGTTCGGACGGTGGCCGTCTCGGCGATCCTGCTCGTGGCGTTTGGCGCACTGTTCGCTTCTGCTGACGCGGTATTCGCCTCCTGGGTCGACGCCATCACGCCCACCATCACGTGGAACGACGTGCCCTTGCGCGTGGTCCTGGGAGGCTTCATCGCTGCCGGCACCCTGGCGGCCGCCTTCGTGGCCCTTGCGCCCCCGGTCCTCGAGCGAATCACCGTGCCGGTGCGGCGCAGCACCCGGCGGTTCGAATGGCTGGTTCCCGTGCTCGTCGTCGACACCGTCTTCGCGGCCTTCCTCGTCGCCCAGCTCGCAGCGCTCTTCGGAGGGCACGAGTACTTACGCCGCACAACCGGTTTGACGTATGCCGAGTACGTGCACCAAGGATTCGGCCAGCTCACCGTGGCGACGATCCTCACCCTGACCGTGGTGGGCTGGGCCGCCCACAGGGCGGCGCCGAGCCGCGCCCGCGACGTGGCCCTCGGCGCGCTCGTGCTGATGACCCTTGTAGTGGTCTGGTCGGCGCTCTACCGCATGCGCGTCTATGAGGAGGCCTACGGCTTCACCCAGCTGCGTTTGCTGGTAACGGTATTCGAAGGATGGCTCGGCGTCGTAGTCCTGCTCGTCCTGATCGCTGGCGTGACTCGCAGTTCGGGTTGGATCGTCCCGGTCTCGCTCCGCCTGGGTGCCGTCGGCCTGCTCGGCCTGGCGGCAGTCAACCCCGACCTCTACATCGCCGAGCGCAACATCGAGCGCGTTGACGCCGCAGTCGAGGTGGACTGGTCCTACCTCGGTCACCTGTCAGCCGATGCCTACCCCGCGCTCGTCCGGCTCCCTCAGAACCAGTTCGACTGCGCCACGGCGAGTTTGGAGAGACCAAAGAACGATGACTGGCTGGGCTGGAACTACTCGCGCTCCCATGCGGCCACACTCATGGAGACTCGTCCGCCCGCGGGCACGACGGCCGCAACGCCCAGCTGCTCGACCGGGTCTGGCTGAGAGGCCCGCAGAGGTCATGCGGGCGGGAGGTCGAGGCGCGCCGACGCGATGTCCGCGAAGGCCTGGATGTCGAGCTGCTCACCTCGAGTCCGCGGGTCGACACCGGCAGCGCGCAGGCAGGCCTCTGCACGCTGCGCCGACCCGGCCCAGCCCGCGAGGGCGGCTCGAAGGGTCTTGCGGCGCTGCGCGAAGGCCGCGTCGATGCAGGCGAAGACCTCCTCCCGGGTGGCCCTCGACGCCGGTGGCGGCCGACGGACGAGGGACACCAGACCCGAGTCCACGTTCGGAACCGGCCAGAACACGCTTCGGGGGACCTGGCCGGCTAGTCTCACCCCGGCATACCACCCGGCTTTGACGCTGGGGACCCCGTAGGTGCGGCTTCCCGGCGGCGCCGCCAGGCGCTCGGCCACTTCGAGCTGCACCATGACCAGCACCCGCTGCAGCGAGGGGAAGCGCTCGAGGAAGGCGAGCACGACGGGCACGGACACGTTGTAGGGCAGGTTCGCCACGAGGGCTGTCGGCGGGGGCCCTGGCAGCTCGTCGACGTGCAGCGCGTCCGCGTGGACGAGGGACAGCTGAGCCGCGTGAGCTGGGGCCAGCCGCGCGACCGTCTCCGGCAGCGCCGCAGCCAGAACCGGGTCGACCTCGACCGCAGTGACGTGGCCGGCCTCGGCGAGCAGAGCGAGCGTCAGCGACCCGAGACCGGGACCCACCTCCACCACCGCGTCGTCGTGCGTCACGCCTGCCAGGCGCACGATCCGCTTGACGGTGTTGGCGTCAACGACGAAGTTCTGCCCCCACTGCTTGGTCGGGCGGACGCCCAGGCGCTCGGCGAGCTCGCGGATCTGAGCTGCGCCGAGATAGCCGCTGCCGAGCTGCTCGCCCATGCAGGCGACTCTAGGGGACCGGGCACACCGGCCCGGCTGACCGGTCGCCGTGAGAAGCGGACAGCGCCCCGGGCCGCAAGGGCCCGGGGCGCTGCCTCGATGGGTCGGAGGCAGGACCGCCGACGCGTGGAGTGCTACGCCGCCGAGGCGCAACCCCACGGGGACAGGCCAGCCTTGGCGTAGTAGCGGTTCGCCACGGTGATCTGCTCCTCGCGCGAGGCGAGGTCGGCACGCGGCGCGAAGTCCGCACCGCCGTTCGCCAGCCAGGAGCTGTAGTCGAACTGCAGGCCGCCGTAGTAGCCGTTGCCGGTGTTGATGTGCCAGTTGCCGCCGGACTCGCACTGGGCGATGCGGTCCCACATAGCAGCGTTGGCGAGGTTGATCCCCGCGCCGGAGCCGCCGCCACCGGAGGCCGCAGCAGGTCCGACCACGACCACACGAGTGACCGGCGCCCTCAGGGTGGTGGTCTTGAGCACCTTGCGCGACTTCACCTTGCCGTTGACCCGGGTCTCCTGGACGGTGACCTTCCGGGCTCCGGCCTTGCCGGCGGTGACGGTCTTGCTCTGGCCCGCGGCGAGTGAGGAGTCGGTCTTCTTGACCGTCCTGAACGGGATCACCTGGGTCTCGGTGACCGTCTTCTTCGACACCCGCAGGACCGACACGGTCATGCCGGCCTTGACCGGAGTGGCCAGTGCGGGCTTGACGCGGTCGTCCTTGCCGAGGCTGATGCCGGCCTCGGCCAGCAGGTCCTTGACGGTGGCGGCCGTCGAAGTGCGGTCGACGACCTTGCCGTCGGCCGCCAGCTTGACCTCCTTGGCCGTGGTGACCGTGAGCGTCAGGCCCTGACGGCCCAGGATCTGCGAACGGGAGGCGGAGAGACGGGCGTTGTCGGCACGGATGCCGAGCTCGGCGAGAGCGGCATCGACGGTGGTTGCCGTCGTCCAGTACTCGCGGGTGTTGCCGTCAATCGTGACGATGAGCTTGCGGCCGTAGCGGACGACAACCTTCTGTCCGTCCGAGACCGGGCTTGAGGGGGAAGGAACCACGATGTCGTGATTGCCGACGGTGATGTCCTGCTTGGCGAGGATGTCGCCAACGGTGCTGCCGAATGCGTGGACCGTGCTGGTCTTGCCGTCCACGGAGAGGGTGACTGATTTGTCGTAGTGCGAAATGCCTACCGCGCCTGCCACGACCGCAACAGCGACCGCGCCCTGCGCAGCACGGCGGAGGGGACGTGAAATCACGATGCTCCAGTGCTCGAACTCCCCGGGCACCGACGAGGGCGACACCACTGCATCCTGCCGGCGACGGTCACGAACCCCGTCGGGCTATCCACAGCGAAGGGGTGGTCCCACGCCGTCACTGGCGCCGTTCCACCCCTCTGAAGTGCCGCCCGAGACTGGTCAGCCCCGGCCAACAGTCATCCACCATGCCGAGGGTTTGAGTGAAGATCAAGTTTGGGTAACGGAATCTCCAAGAGATGGCCAAGAACCGGGGTCAGAGACTTGACAAATCGGCCGCACCGTGGTCTGCGAAAGGCCCTGGAGCGGGGCCTGCTACCAGGGGCCGTAGACCGCCTCGGAGTTGGCGCTGATGGCCTGGCACAGCTCGGGCACCGACACGCCGAGGACGCCGGCCATCGACCGTACCGTCAGGGGCACGAGATATGGCGAGTTGGCAGCCCCGCGCCAGGGGCTCGGGGCGAGGTAGGGCGCGTCGGTCTCGACGAGCACCCGGTCCAGCGGCGTCACGGCGAGGGCGTCCCGCAGGGCCTTCGCGTTCTTGAACGTCACCGTCCCGGCGAAGGAGAGGAAGTAGCCGCGCTCCGCGCACTCGCGAGCCATCGCCATGTCCCCCGAGAAGCAGTGCATGACCGTGTGGTCCGGTGCTCCTTCCTCGGCGAGGATCCGCAGCACGTCCTCGTGCGAGTCGCGGTCGTGGACCTGCAGCGCTTTGCCCAGCCGCTTCGCCAGCGCGATATGCCATCGGAACGAATCCTGTTGCACCCCAAGACCTTCCGCTCCGGTGCGGTAATAGTCGAGGCCGGTCTCGCCCACCACGCGCACTCGGGGGTGCGTAGCGAGGCGGGCAATCTCGTCGTATGCCGCGTCGAGGGCTCCGCGCGCAGCAAGCCTCGGTGCCTCGTTGGGATGGAGGGCGACTCCGCCGAGCATTCCGGGGTGGAGGTCGACCTGCTCGACCGTGAAACGTGCCCCCGGCAGGTCGCACCCGATCTGGACCACCCGGTCGACCCCCACCGACGCCGCCGCCGCCAAGGTGGCGCCCACGTCAGGCAGGTCCTCGCCGTCGCGGGCGATGTCGAGGTGCGTGTGGTTGTCGACCACCGGGAGCGGCAGGCGGTCGGGGAGATCCGGCGTGCCGCGATGGGTGCTCTGGTGGGGCGCCATGTCCGGTGGTTCGACTCCTCGGCGAGGCTGGGCGGGGGGTTCGGGTGGCTTCCCGGGGCTCAGGCTTGCCGCAGCCGGGCGAGCTCCTCGTCGACGACTGACTCGTCCAGCTTCTGAAAGACCGGTGTGGGCTTAGTCACACGCGCTCCGACCCGAATTGGGCGGCTTCCCCACTCCGGAGTAGCCGAGTAGTCGCCCGCGATCACCGGGTAGGGCCGCCCGTCGTCGAGGTCGGTCACCTCTTCGATCCGCGGCATCGGCGTGAACTCGCCCTCGCCGCCGAGCACGAGGTGGATCTGGTTCGAGCTGTGCGGCAGGAACGGGCTGAGGATCGTGTTGAGGTCGCTGACCGCCTGGGCCGTGACGTGGAGGATCGTGGCGAGGCGGGGCCGCTCGGCCTCCGCCTTCAGCTTGAACGGCGCCTGGTCGGTGACGTACTTGTTGGCCTCCCCCACCAGTCGCATCGCCTCGTTGACCGCAGCCCGCAGGCGGTGGTGCTCGAGCAGGCTGCCCACGGAGTCGAAGCCGGCCCGCACCTTCCCCAGCAGTGCCTGGTCGGCCTCGGTGAGGTCCGCAGCGGCCGGGATCTCGCCGAAGCTCTTGGCGATCATGGCCGCCGTGCGGTTGACGAGGTTGCCCCAGCCGGCCACCAGCTCGCTGTTGGTGCGCTGCACGAACTCCCGCCAGGTGAAGTCGCTGTCCTGGCTCTCCGGCCCGGCCGCGCAGATGAAGTACCGGATCGCGTCCACCTGGTAGCGGCTCATGACGTCACGGATGTAGATGACGACGCCGCGGGAGGACGAGAACTGCTTGCCCTCCATCGTGAGGTACTCGCTCGAGACGACCTCGGTGGGCAGGTTCAGCACGCCGTACTCACCGGGCTCTCCCCCGCGGTCTCCGCGCCCGGCATACCCCAGCAGCTCCGCCGGCCAGATCTGGGAGTGGAACGTGATGTTGTCCTTGCCCATGAAGTAGTAGGTGAGCGCTGCCGGGTCGTTCCACCAGTCCCGCCAGCCCTCGGGGTCGCCCTGGCGGCGGGCCCACTCGATCGACGCCGAGAGGTAGCCGATCACGGCGTCGAACCAGACGTACAGCCGCTTGGTCGGCTGGTCGCGCCACCCGTCCAGCGGCACGGGGATGCCCCAGTCGATGTCGCGCGTCATGGCCCGCGGCTTGATGTCATCGAGGATGTTCAGGGAGAACTTGATGACGTTGGGCCGCCACGTGCCCGACGCCTCGCGATCCTCCAGCCACTCGCGCAGCGCGCCTGCCAGGGCCGGCAGGTCGAGGAAGAAGTGCTGGGTCTCGATGAACTCCGGCACCTCGCCGTTGATCTTCGACCTGGGGTTGATCAGCTCGGTGGGGTCGAGCTGGTTGCCGCAGTTGTCGCACTGGTCGCCGCGAGCCTCGGGGTAGCCGCAGATCGGGCAGGTGCCCTCGATGTAGCGGTCGGGGAGGGTGCGACCGGTCGACGGGGAGATGGCGCCCTTGGTGGTGCGCTCGATCATGTAGCCGTTCTTCCAGACCTGGGTGAACAGCTCCTGCGCGACGGCGTAGTGGTTGGCCGTGGTGGTTCGCGTGAACAGGTCGTAGGAGCAGCCGAGGTCGGCCAGCTCCTGCGCGATGACGCGGTTGTTCTTGTCGGCGAGCTCGCGGGCGGTGACGCCCTCCTTGTCGGCCTGGACCAGGATCGGCGTGCCGTGCTCGTCGGTGCCGCTGATCATCAGCACGTCGTGGCCAGCCATCCGCATGTACCTGCTGAAGACGTCGGACGGCACCGCGAACCCGGCAACGTGGCCGAGGTGGCGGGGGCCGTTGGCATACGGCCAGGCGACGGCAGACAGCACACGACTCATGCGGGGAATCCTATTCATCGCGCCAAGTGGGTTATTGCGGTATGCCGTGTGGCCGGCCGGGTGCCCGCCGCCCCGGTTGGATGCCATCCCGAGCGGTTGGGTGCCGTCCCGACGGGTTGGGTGCCGTCCCGACCGGCACCGCGCCAGCCCGGTGCGTCCCGGTCGGCTGGGCAGCCCAAGGGCTGGGCTATCCTCCCCGAGCGCGCGGCGACCCCTGCCCGCGCTTCTCCTTGAAAGGACCACAATGCGCACGCGCATCATCGCCGCAACGGCAGTCGCCACCGTCTGCCTCGGTGCGGCGGCTTCCGCCTCCCACGCGGAGACGACAACCCCCAGCAGCAGCGATCTCCTCACGAAGGCGCGCAGCTACGCACGCGACACGAGCAAGAGCCTGCTCACGCAGTCGCCGGCGGCGGAGTCGTCGACCTCAACGGCAGCGACACTCAGCCGGATCGCCGGCAGCGACCGCTACCAGACTGCGGTCAAGGTGTCGCAGGCCGCGCTCCCGGACAAGGCGGCCGAGGGCGCCATGGTCTTCGTCGCGTCCGGGCTGAACTTCCCCGACGCCCTGGCCGGCGGCCCTGCGGCGGCACACATGGCCTCCCCCGTGCTCTTGGTGCCCAGCACTGGCACCCTTCCGAGCGCGGTTGCCGCCGAGCTGGACCGGCTCCACCCCGCCGGCATCGGGGTCATCGGCGGCTCTGGCGCGGTGAGCGACGCGATGGTCACCCAGCTGCAGTCGCACGCCACGCAGGAGGTCTTCCGGGTGGCTGGCGCGAACCGGTTCGAGACCGCGGCGGCGCTCAGTGACTTCACGGTCGACTTCGACGCGGCGCAGCAGCCGATCTTCCCCAAGACCGTCTACATCGCCAACGGCATCGGCTTCGCCGACGCGCTGAGCGGTGGCGCCAACGCCGCCAGGGAGGGTGCTCCCCTGCTGCTGACCACCGCCACGTCCCTTCCAAGCCCGACGGCGGGGGTCCTCGACCTGATGCAGCCCACGACGGTCGTCATCATGGGAGGCACCGGGGTGGTCTCAAGCTCGGTCCAGAGCGCCGTCGCAGCAATCCTTCCCTCCGCGAAGATCGTGCGCATCGCCGGCGCAGACCGGTTCGACACCTCGGCCAAGGCCTCGCTGTACGCGTTCCCGACGCCGGCCGGCGTCGTGACCGGCACCTGGCTGGCCAACGGCAACAACTACCCCGACGCGCTCGCCGCCGCCCCGGTCGTCGGCCTGTTCGGCGACGTGTCGCTGCTGCTCACCAAGACCGCCTGCGTCCCCGCGCCGATCGTCACGGAGGACAACCGGCTGGCCCCGGCTGAGCGCACGGCCGTCGGCGGCACCGCTGCGGTGTCCGACGCCGCACTGGCACTCACTCCCTGCTGAGCCCGGTCAGGGAGCGTCGTCAGGTGAAGGGGCCGGTGCGGACGCGCCGGCCCCTTCGCCTGCCTGACATGCAGCCAGCGATCTCGTGGTCCCGTTGGACCGGCTAGCGCCCTGTGGCGCCGTCGATGGCCTGGCGGATGAGATCGGCATGGCCGTTGTGGCGGGCGTACTCGGTGACGAGGTGTACGTAGACCAGCCGCAGCGAGCAGGGCTCGCCCCGCAGGTCGAAGGTGTCCTCGAGGGAGTGGCTGGCGACCGCCTCGTCGCCGAGGCGCAACTCCTCGGCCAGGCGCGCGAAGTCCTGCTCGGCCCGGGCCGGATCGAGGTCCTCGAAGTCCGCGTCCTTGCCCAGGGCCGGGTCGTACATCGGCGCGAGCTCCTGACCCGCCACCCGCTCGCGCAGCCAGGTGCGCTCAACCTTCGCCATGTGGCGCACGAGCCCCAGGAGCGTGAGGTTGGTCGATGCCAGCGCCGAGCGTGCCAGCTCCTCGCCGGTCAGGCCGGCACAGATGTTGAAGAGCGTGTATCGCTGCCACTCAAGGAAGCTC
>DASSJT010000148.1:0-5696 GCA_035691065.1 Dermatophilaceae bacterium | reverse complement strand
CCCGAGACCGCGGCCTCGCGGTTCTACTACGCCTTCCGGCATCAACGACCAGGCGTAGGAAGTCGGCGCGACCGCGGGAGCACACATGAATGCCCTGGACCTTGCCCGGTGGCAGTTCGCCATCACCACCGTCTACCACTTCTTGTTCGTGCCCATCACGATCGGGCTGTCGGCCGTGGTCGCGGGCTACCACACTGCCTGGGTGCGCACGCGCAACCCGCAGTACCTCCGCATCTCCAAGTTCCTGGGCAAGCTCTTCACGATCAACTTCGCCCTCGGCCTGGTCACCGGCATCGTGCAGGAGTTCCAGTTCGGCATGAACTGGAGTGACTACTCACGCTTCGTGGGCGACATCTTCGGCGCCCCGCTGGCCATCGAGGCACTGCTCGCGTTCTTCCTGGAGTCGACCTTCCTCGGGCTGTGGATCTTCGGCTGGGGCAAGCTGCCCGAGAAGCTCCACGCCGCCACGATCTGGCTGGTGCACATCGGCACGGTGCTGTCCGCCTACTTCATCCTCGCGGCCAACTCCTTCATGCAGCACCCGGTCGGCTTCCGGTTCAACCCCCAGACCCACCGGGCCGAGCTGACCGACTTCTACGCGGTGCTGACCAACAAGGTCCAGCTCGTCACGTTCCCGCACGTGGTCTTCTCGGCCTACATGGTCGGCGGTGCCTTCGTCATGGGGGTCAGCCTGTGGCTGATGCGGCGCAGCAACCGCGCGGAGGCGGCGCCCGAGGTCCGCGAGGACGCCCCCATGTACCGCCGCGCTGCGCGGGTCGGTGCGATCCTCACCCTGGTCGCCAGTGCCGGCGTGGTCGTCAGCGGAGACATCCAGGGCAAGATCATGACCGAGGTCCAGCCGATGAAGATGGCCGCGGCCGAGGCGCTCTACGAGAACGCCGGCAGCTGCGCCGGGTTCTCCGTGCTCACCATCGGCTCCCTGGACGGCACGCAAGAGAAGTTCGCGGTCAAGGTGCCCTGCCTGCTGAGCTTCCTGGCCACCGGCAGCACCAGCGGCTCGGTCGAGGGCATCAACCCCCTGAGGAAGGAGCTCGCCGCCACCTACGGCACCGGCAACGCGCTCACCGCCGACGCGACCTACACCCCCAACATCCCGCTGTCCTACTGGAACTTCCGCCTGATGATGGGCGCCGGGTTCGTGGCCATGGCCGCCGCGGCTGCGCTTCTATGGGCCACCCGACGGGGCCGTATGCCGGGTGGTCGCCCCTGGGTGTGGGTTGCGGCGATCACGCCGCTCCTGCCGGTGTTCGCCAACAGCTTCGGGTGGATCTTCACCGAGGTCGGGCGCCAGCCCTGGATCGTCTACGGCCTGATGACCACGGATGTCGGGGTCTCCCCGTCGGTCTCCGCCGGCGAGGTCATCACCTCCATGATCGTCTTCACCCTCCTCTACGGCGCCCTGGCCGTGGTCGAGGTGAAGCTCATGCTCACCTACGTCCGCCGCGGCGCCGAGCCCTTCGAGGAGCCGGCCAAGCCCTCCGACGAGGACGCCCCCCTGGCGTTCGCCTACTGACGCCGGCCCTCACCCAGCCACGCGACCCTGCCACACGGCATACCGACAAGGACTCACCATGGAACTCTCCACCGTCTGGTTCATCCTCATCGCCGTGCTCTGGACCGGCTACCTCGCACTCGAGGGCTTCGACTTCGGCGTCGGCATGCTCCTGCCCGTGCTGGGGCGCGGCCGCGATGCCACCGACACCGAGCAGCGCCGGCGTGTGCTGCTCAACACGATCGGCCCGGTCTGGGACGGCAACGAGGTGTGGGTGCTCACCGCGGGCGGCGCCACGTTTGCGGCCTTCCCGCACTGGTACGCCACGATGTTCAGCGCCTTCTACCTGCCGCTCCTGCTGATCCTCGTGGCGCTCATCGTGCGCAACATGGGCTTCGACTACCGCGGCAAGCGCGACAGCGACGCGTGGCGCGCTCGCTGGGACCTCGGCATCGTCGTCGGCTCGGCCATCCCGGCGGTGCTGTGGGGCGTGGCGCTGACCAACGTCGTGCATGGCCTGCCGATCAACGCTGCCAAGGAGTTCACCGGCAACCTCCTGACACTGCTCAACCCGGTGTCGCTGCTCGGGGGCCTGGTCACGCTGGGGCTGTTCCTGACCCACGGCGCGCTGTTCGTCGCGCTCAAGACCGATGGCCCGATCCGGCACGACGCCCGCTCCATCGCGACACGGCTCGGAGTGGCCACGGCCGCCCTTGCCGTGGTCCTGCTGCTGGCGCTCGGCGCCGACCGCGGCAACGCCGCCTCCTGGACCACCTCCGTTGTGGCCGCCCTGGCCCTGGTCGGCGCGCTGGCTGCCAACCTTCGCGGGAGCGAGGGCTGGGCGTTCACCGGAACCCTCGTCACCATCGCGATGGCCGTCGCGACGTACTTCCTGCTGCTCTTCCCCGACGTCATGCCGTCGACGACCAACCCCGCCTGGTCCCTCACGACGGCCAACGCGTCGAGCACCGACTACACCTTGAAGATCATGACCGTCGTCGCCCTGGTCTTCACACCGATCGTGCTGGTCTACCAGTCGTGGACCTACTGGGTGTTCCGCAAGCGGATCACCACCCAGCACATCCCAGCCGCCGTGGCGGTGCAGTGACCGCCGCCAGGCCCGGCCCGGCTGGCCGGCAGACGCCTGAGCAGAGCTCGCGATGAGGCCGTTCGACCCGCGCCTGCTGCGTGCCGCCCCGGCGGCGCGGGGTCCGGTGCTGGGCCTCGCTGCCGTGGGCGTGCTCCAGGGAGCGGCAACCGTCGGGCTCGCCTTCGCGCTGGCTGGCCTGGCGACGGCGGTGGTCGACGGTTCGCCGCTGGTGAGCCCCGCCGCCTGGCTGGTCGGACTGTTCACCGTCCGGGCGCTGCTGGCGCGCTGGGGGGAGCAGGCGGCAGCCCACGCCGGCGCGGAGGTGTCAGCCGCCCTGCGCAGCCGCCTGGTTGCGCACTGGCTGGGTGGGCGCGCCGAGCACCGGCCGGATCCCGACACTGCGGTGACGCTCGCCGCGCAGGGGTGCGCTGCGGTCGAGCCGTATGCCGCCCGCTTCCTCCCAGCCCTGGTCGCCTCCGTGGTCGTGCCGGTCGGAGCGGTCGCGACCCTGGTCGCGGTCGACTGGCCGAGCGCCCTGGTGGTCGTGCTCACCCTTCCTCTGCTGCCGCTCTTCGCAGCGCTGATCGGCCGGACCACCAAGGAGGAGACCGACCGCCGGTGGCGGTCGCTGGCGGCCCTGTCCGGTCACTTCCTCGACGTCATGCGCGGGCTCCCGGTGCTGGTGTCCTACGGCCGCGCGGAGCGCCAGGTGGAGACCATCGCCGCGGTCAGCCGTAGCCACCGCAGCGCGACCATGCGCACCCTCCGGCTGGCCTTCACCAGCTCCGCGGCTCTTGAGCTGCTGGCCACCATCTCCGTGGCGATCGTCGCCGTGACCGTCGGGCTGCGCCTCACGAACGGCTCGATCGGCCTCTACGCCGGACTGCTCGCGATCCTGCTCGCGCCCGAGGCGTACTGGCCGATCCGACGGGTGGGGGCGGAGTTCCACGCCGCCGCCGACGGCGCGGAGGCCATCACCTCGGTGCTTGCCGAGCTCGAGCGTGCACACCCGGCCGACGAGGCCGAAGCGCCTTCCGCCGCGGCCCCGATGGTCGAGGTGCGAGGGCTGGGCTACTCCTACCCCGGCCACGACCGCGCAGTGTTGGACGGTGTCGAGCTGCACGCCGACCCGGGCCTGACCGTGATCACGGGCGACTCCGGAGCCGGCAAGTCCACCCTGCTCGAGCTGATCGCCGGGCTGCGGACCCCAACCTCCGGCAGCGTCCGCGCGCTGCGGGCCCACTTGGTCACGCAGCGGCCCTTCCTGCCCGCGGGGTCGGTTCGGGAGGCGGTGACGCTGGGCACGGGCGCCTCGGGAGGCGAGATCTGGGAGGCGCTGCGGGCAGTCGGCCTCGACGGCACGGTGGCCGCCCTCCCCGACGCCTTGGCGACCCGGCTCGGCGACGACGGGTTCGGGCTGTCCGCCGGCCAGCGAGCCCGCTTGGTGCTTGCGCGAGCGCTGCTGTCGTCGGCCCCAGTGCTCCTGCTCGACGAACCAACGGCGCACCTGGACCCGGCGACTGCAGGACTGGTCCACGACGTGATCCGCGAGGAGGCCGACCGCCGCGCGGTGCTCGCCGTGACCCACCGCCCCGAGCTGCTGGCCATGGCCGACCACCACGTGCATCTCAGCGGCATCGACGAAGCCTCACGAGATGGAGCGCGGGCATGACGGCCCCGGCCACCACGGCGGCCACCGCCCCCGCCCGCTGGACGCCACGGCTCGCGCCCAGCCGCAAAGTCGTGACCGCCGGACTGCTCGGCGCGGCCGCCACGACCAGCGGCCTGGCCCTCACGGCGACCTCGGGCTGGCTCATCGTCAGGGCGAGCGCCCGCCCCGTGATCCTGACCCTCCTGGTGGCCATCGTGGCGGTGCGCACGTTCGGGCTGGCGCGGCCGGTGCTGCGCTACGCCGAGCGCCTGCGCTCGCACGACGCCGCGCTGGGCGACCTCGCCGAGCAGCGCACGCAGGTCTATGCCGGTCTGGTGCCGCTGACCCCTGCCCGCCTCGGGCGCCGGGCCCGCAGCGAGGTGCTCGGCGGCGTGGTCGACGACCTCACCGACGTGGTGGAGGCCCAGGCGCGGGTGACGGCGCCGATCCTTGCCGCGGGCGGTGCCGCGGCAGCCGCCGCAGTCCTCGCCGCGCTGCTCCTGCCGATCGCGGGCCTCGTGGTCAGCGCGCTGCTCGTCGCAGCGGCCATCCTGTCCAGGCTGGCCTGGGCGCAGGAGTCGCGGAGCCAGCAGCGGCTGCTCGGCGCGCGAGCCGAGGTGCTCCGGGTGAGCGAACTGGTGGCCCGCCAGGCTGTGGAGCTGCAGGCCATCGGCGCCGGCGGCACCGCGCAGCGCTGGCTCCTCGAGGCGCAGGAGCGTTTTGGCGCAGTGTCCCGCGCGCAGAGCCGGGGCAGAGCGCTGCTGTCCGCGGGAACGCTCGGCGCCACGGGGGTGGCGACAGCCGTGACCGCGTGGTTGGTGGCGGGTGCCACCACCCGGCAGGACGTCAGCGGTCCGGTGGCGGCGCTTCTGGTGCTGGTGCCGGTTGCCGTCGGCGAAGCACTCGGCACCCTGCCGGATGCGGTGCGGGCCCTGGCGCGGGCGGGCGCGAGTGCCACGAGGCTCGCCCGCCTGCTGGACCAGGAGCCCGCGGTGGCCGCAACGGCAGTCGCTCCTGTGGCCCCAGTGGAGGCGGCGGCCGCCGACCCGCCCGCGCCCGCGCCACACCTGCGGCTGAGCGGGGTCAGCGCGGCGTGGCTGCGCGCGCCGTCGCGGGCCGGGCTGGTCCATCGCCCGGCAGCAGGTCCCGCGGCCGCAGGTCCCGCGGCCGCAGACCCCGGGGCAGCAGATCCCGTGGCAGCAGGCCCCGTGGCGGCAGACACCACCGCGGCAGACACGATGGCGGCAGTTCTCAGTGCGACGGACCTGGCCCCGCTGGACCTCGACCTCCCACCGGGCCGCCGGGTGGCGGTCGTGGGAGCCAACGGATCTGGGAAGTCCACGCTGGTCGCGGTGTTGGCCCGCCAGCTCGACCCGGCCGGGGGCCACTACACGGTGGACGGACGCGACATCCGCGACCTTCCCCTTCCCGACGTTCGAGAG
>DASSJT010000147.1:0-8187 GCA_035691065.1 Dermatophilaceae bacterium | reverse complement strand
AGGCGGCGGGGTCTGGGTGCCCGTCGAATCGGGTCTGCTCCGCCACCAGCTGCGCGTCACAGGCCTCGCGCAGGTTGTCGGCAAGGCCTGTGAGCTGCCGGGCGACGCTGCGGATCTGCTCGAACCGACGAGCAGACTGCTCCTCGGACGACCGCCGCCGCCGACGCGACGCCACCTGGGCTCGCCGGTCGGCCTCGGTCCGCGCGGCGAGGAGCACGATGCGCCAGCCCTGCGGTGAGCCGGCAAGGTCCGGCATGGCCAACACCGACCCGAGGTGCGCCTGCGCCGCCGCGAGATCGCCAGCCTCGACGGCGATCGTGGCCGCGAGCCACTGGACCCAGACGCGAACGACCGATGGTGAGCCCGGAAGCCGGGAGTCGACCTCACGCCGGACCGACTGCAGGCTGGCCACTGCATCCCCCCGCTTCCCGCGATGGCTTTGGATCAGCCCCCGGGTGATGTCGACGAACCGTCGGCTGTACCCGGAGGAGGCCATCCGCCTTGCTCGCTCGAGCAGGTCGTCGGCCTCCTCCCACGCCCCCACCTCGAAGAGCGCGTAACCCAGGTTCTCTGCCAGATGGACCCAGACGTAGCGGGCGAGCTGAGGTGCCGGGACATGCCCGAGCGCGCGGCGCCCGAGCTCGACGGCTTCGGCGAAGCGTCCGACACAGGACAGGCCCCACACGCACCCTGCCTCCCAGTACCCGCTCTCGCTGGACGGCAGACTGGAGCGGAACGAGGGGAGCTGCTCCAACCGGACAGCCGCGGCCTGTTGATGCTCCCCGAGGAACTCCAGATGCATCACCTGGGCGTGGCGGACGATGAGCCGGTCGCGCGGGGTCCCGATGCGCTCGGCCACGTCGACGGCCCGCGCGAGGATGGTCCGGTAACGGAGCGCTTCCTCCCTGGTGTGTCCACGTTCGACAAGCCCTGCGACGGCCCGCGCCGACATGCGGGTGGGCGGCGCCTGCTCCAGCACCGCCAGCACCCGCAGCGGGTCATCGAGCAAGGACGCCCGGATCCGAACCCCGAGCTCCTCCGCGAATCCGGCGCGAGCCAGCAGGAGCCGGCAGTGCCGGACCAGGTCCTCCGCTCCCACATCCCTGTGTAGTTCCTCCTCGAGCAGGTCGTACGCCGCCCCGGGCTGGCCCGTGGCGATATGCGCCGAGAGGACCTCTTCCAGCAGGTCATCGCGATCGCCCGCTCGCTGTGCAGCGTCCGGGACGTCATCCCAGGAGCGCAGCATGCGAGTGAGGAGGAGAGCCCGTTCGTGCTGGGCACCGAGGACGTGGGCCCGCTCGGCCACGTCGTACGCCGAGTCGAACGCCCGGACGACGTCACCCGCCTGCGCCCAGTGGTGCGCGGCCGCCACCGACGCGGCAAGATCCGAGGGGAGCGCCTCCTCGAGGGCCTCGGCCCAGCGTCGGTGCCACCGTCGGCGATCCGCGGGGAGCAGCGACGTGGAAACCGTCTCGCGCAGGAGCGCGTGGCGGAAGCGGTAGTCGCCATCGGCGTCGGTCATCGCCAGCACAGCCGCGTCCACGGCCTCGGCGGCCGCGCTCCAGAGCTGTGCCTCGCCTCGGAACCGGCACACTCTGCCGACCAGCTCGTGTGTCAGGTGGCTCCCACCCACCGAGCAGGCGCGCACGAACTCCTGAGCCGATCGGGAGAGTCCGCGCAAGCGGCTCAGCATCAGGGCCGCGACCGTGGTCGGCACCGGCCCCGTCTCGGAGAGCCCGGCCAGCACCAGCTCCTCGGTGAGGAAGGGGACACCCTCCCCGAGCTCGAAGACGCGGTCGAGCAGCCGGGGGGAAGCTGGATCGGGAAGGAGGTCGACCAGGTGTTGCGCGACGAGCTCGCGCGACAGCCGTCCCAGCTCGATGTAGGTCACGCCGTGGGTCCGGGCGAGCTCGTCGACGAAGCTGCGCGCACGAGCCTCGCCCTCGCCGTCGCCGCTGGCCGTGCGCAACGTGCCGGCCACGAGCAGTCGCGCCGGAGCTGCGACGACCCGGGCCAGGTAGCCGAGCATGTCCAGGCTGCTGGAGTCGGCCCATTGGAGGTCCTCGATCACCAGCCACGTCAGCCGGCTCCTGCTGTACGTCGTGATCAGTGCGCTGAAGGCGTCGAACATCCGCGCCCGATCGGTGATCCCGACCGGACCGGACCCGAGCTCCGGGACCAGGTGAGACAGCTCCTCACACGCCCGCGGCGCCGTGGCCCGCACCTCGTCCAGGCCCTCACGACGAACGAGATCGCGCAGCGCGCTCGTGATGACGCCGTACGGCAGCTCACCCTCGGACGTCGGGGATCCGTGCCCCGTGAGCACGACGTCCTCCCGGCCTGCCGCACGCTCGCACACCTCGGTCAGCAGCCGGGTCTTGCCGATACCCGCCTCACCGGCCACGACCACGCAGGCCGGCTGCGAGGCTCTCGCCCGGTCGACCTCCTCGAGGATCCGCTCCTCCTCGGCGTGGCGGCCGTGCAGGCGGGTGCTGCCGACCTCTCTCACACCCCCATGATCGCTCGCTGGGGGCATCGAGTCGCCTCCTGGAGCGCACGCGTTCTGGGCGGGCCCGGGCGGTCGGAGTGGCGGTGGTGCACACCACGAATACAGATTTCTCCCGATGCCGGCCGCGGCAGCGGAGAGTCATGCTGAGCCCACGGTCGACAGACCCGAGTCAAGGCGGCACCAGCGGACTTGGAGGAGCAGCGATGCGGATGCGACGTGACGTGACGACGGTTGTCGTCGGCCTCACCGCCTGCGTGGCCCTCTCCACAGCGCCACCCGCCTCGGCCACGTATGCCGGACGCAACGGCGAGGTCGTGTTCGGCAGTGTCACCGATGCGGGACGACAGCTGTTCACGGTCACCACAAACGGACGGAGCACCACCCAGGTCACCCACGTCGACGGTGACGCGAGCTTCCCCGACTGGTCCCCCGACGGACGGATGATCGTCTTCGACGTGCAGGGCGACGACAGCTGCTCGATCATGCTGATGGGAGCCGACGGCTCGGATCCGCGCGACATGTCGCATGGTCGGCCAGGTTGTGAGGAGAACGCCTCGTTCACCCCGGACGGGCGCTCGCTGGTCTTCGTCGCACAACGCTGCGAGGACTGCACCGAGGGCATCTGGTCCATGGACCTGACCGGGCACCACCTCCGACTGATCACCCCATCGCCTGTGGGGATGCACAGCAAGGACCCGAACGTGTCCCCGGACGGGACCAGGCTCGGCCTTGTCGCCGAGGACGAGCAGAACCTCGCGGGGATCTTCGTCATGGACCTGGCTCCGGGAGGAACGTTGCGCGAGGTGGTGCCTCGGTCGCACGACGTCTCACGCAAGCTCGACTGGTCACCCGACTCGCGCCGCATCCTGTTCAGCGACAACGCGAACGAGTCAGACCGTCCGGCGAACCTGACCACGGTCCGCCCGGACGGCAGCGGCCTGCGCTTGCTCACGCGGTACACCGACGCGTCCACCCGTGCCTTCTCCGGGTCCTTCTCCCCCGATGGGCACTGGGTGGTCGCTCGGCTGGAGACCTCCAGCGGCTACACCCTCGTGCGGATCAGTGCACGCGGCGGTCCGGTGCACCCGATCCTGTTCTCGCCGGACACCCCCCAGACCGGCTCCGACTGGGGTGCAGCCACATACGGATGACGACTTCCGCGACGCGGGCCGAGCTGAGCGAGGCGATGACCCGCCGACCGTCGTCGCGCAGTGGCGATCTCGACACCGAGGACGAGGTGGCCGGCCGAGTGGTTCGGCAGGGCAGCCGTACTCCTGGCTCAGGCGCCTGCCGGGACTACCCTCCGAGCTCCGCCAGGCGCCGCTCGTAGATGCGAGTCACCATGCTCCGGTACGGTCCCGGCCGCTCGATGGCGTGCCGGAGGGCGGTCTTGGCCTCCTCGAGGCGGCCCAGCTTGAGCTTGACGTCCGCGAGCTGGAGATAGGTGATCGCGTCGTTGCCGTGCCGGTTGGCAGCGGCCAGGTCGGTGAGGAACTGCTCGATCGATCTTGCTGCTTCGTGGGCGTCGCCGCCGCTGAGCGCATCAGCCCAGGCGTGGAATGCTGCGGATGACAAGGCCAGCCAGCCGAACCCGAACCGGTTTGCGAACTGCGCGGCTGCGCTGATCCGCTCCACAGCGTTCTCGGCCATGGGGTCATCGAGGTAGGGAAGTCCGGCAATGGCCAGCGTTCGGGCGATGGCTCGCGGGAAGGGGCGTCCGTCTGCGTCGGCCAGCGCGACGGCGGCAGCGGCAGCGGAACGGTTGGCTTCGAGGTCTCCCACAAGCGCAGCCCAGTAGGCCTCGATGAGGAGCAGCATCACGTGCAGGTGCTCGTCGTAGGCGGCGAGCTCCGCCGCCGGCGCGGCGTCGACGTGCCTACGGGCCTGCCTGAGCTGCTGTTGTGCGCCAGCCTCGTCGTCGCCGGCGAGGCGTTCGAAGATCGCCATCACGTGCACTGCTGCGCGTGCCGCATGCCCAGGACCGGTCTCGAGGTCTCCGTCGTGGCAGCCATTGCTGGCAGGAGAGGGGCCGTTGTTCGTTTCGAAGGCGGCCAGCGTCCGGGACAGGGTCCGGGACACCTCGACGTACCCGTCGTGGTCGTCACGGTCCAGGAGCGAGAAGAACAGCGACCACCACAACCTGGCGGTGTCGTCCTGGAGCGAGCCGGTCTCGGTCAGCGCGGTGGCTTGGTCCACGACCCGGCGGGCGTCCTCGTCGCCCCAGCCGCGGTCGATCGCGATCACCCGAAACAGGCTCAACAGCACGACGAGCTCGGTGTGCGGGTCCGGCGCTGACGATGTCCGCAACATCTGCAGCGCCCGGCGCAGGTAGGTCTCGGCCTGCGCATAGGAGAACAACCCGGCAGCAGCCTCGGCCGCGACCATCTGCGCGGGCACGCCAGCAGCACCGATGATGTCCCGTGCGGCCCACAGATGCTCGGCAAGCGCGGCTGGCGCCGTGGACGACGCGTCTTTCAGCCGGTCGGCGACCCGGGCGTGCAGCCGTGCGACTCGCCCCGCCGGCGCACTGCCAAGAAGGACCTCGTGGACCAGAGCGTGAACGAACCTCGACGGCCCGCCGTCCTCGGGCCCGGACTCCACCAGCCCATGTCGCCCGGCCTCGTCGAAGCTGTCGAGTGCGTCCTCCGTGCTCATCTCGGCGGCGGCTGCAGCGAGCCAGACGTGGAACTCGCGGCCGACCACCGCGGCCGCGATCAGGAACTCCTGCGTCTGGTGGCTCAGTCCGCTGATGCGTTGCGCGATGACGTGTCCCACGCCTGGTGGCACCAGTTCTGCTGTTGCCTCGACGGCTGCAGAAGTCGGGGAGTGCGCATCCAGCAACAGGCGGGCGAGCTGGCGGACGAAGAAGGGGTTGCCGCCGGTGCGCTCGTGAAGGACGTTGACGAGCCGCTCGCGGGCTGCGGCGTCGCCCTCGACACCGTCGGCGATCACGTCGTCTGCCAGTTCCGCGACGGCCTCGTGCGGAAGGCCGGCCAGCAGGATCTCATCGGCGGCGTCGTCGCGCGAGACCGTGGCCAGCGTTGCGGCCAAGGCTTCGGTGCTGTCGGCGGGAAGGTTGCGGTAGGCACCGACCAGCATCATCGGCCTGGCCCCCAAGGTCGGCGTGAGGTAGGACAACAGCTCGAGGCTCGGTAGGTCTGCCCACTGGATGTCGTCCAGGGTGATGACCATGGCAGCCCCGTTCGAGGCTTGGCCCAGGAACGTCGACACGGCCTCGTACACGATGAAGCGAAGGCCCTGGGCGCTGTCGCCGGTGATGGGGGCGTGGCGCCCGACTCGCGCCGCGATCGAGGGTGCCAGCTGTGCGACCGGAGCGGCCGGACCCGCGGTCGCAGTGAGGAGGGCGTCATCGTCCAGGGATGAGGCGATCGACTCCAGCACCTGGGTCCAGGGCCAGAAGGCCGGTGCCCCTCCCGCCGCCGGTGAACGCCCAGCATGCACACGAAGTCCGCGCCGGCGAGCCTGGGTCTCCGCGTGCTCCAGCAACGTCGTCTTGCCGATGCCGGACTCTCCGGCGAGCAGGACCAAGGAGCCTGCGCCGGAACCGACCAGCGCGTCCAGATGGCCCGCGAGTCGCTCGGTCTCGCTCTCCCGCCCGACCACGGTCTTGCCTCGATGAGGAGTCGGCATCACCGCGGGAGCTTGGGTGTGGAGGTCGGTCGAAGTCGGTGCCGTGTCGGTGGCCACTGCCGCCGCGCCCGACCGGTCGGGAGTGGCGGAGACCGCAGGGGCATCGAGCGTCGGGGCCTGCTCCAGGACCGCTCGCAAGAGCCCGTCGAGACGTGGGCTCGGGTCGATGCCGAGCTCGTCGTTCAGCAGGAGGCGGAAGGTGCGGTGCACCTCGAGTGCCTCGGCAGCGCGGCCGGCCCGATAGAGCGCGACCATGAGCAGTGCGCGTGGCTCTTCTCGTAGCGGGTTCTCAGCGGCGAGTCGTTCCATGCCCGGCAGTGCGTCTGCGTGGCGGCCAAGAGCGAGGAGCGCCTCGAAGCGACCCTCGAGGGCACCATGGTAGGCCTCGGTGAGCTGGGTGATGGTGCTCTGGGCCGCCTCGTGGTCGGCGACCTCGGCGAGCGGGTCTCCGGTCCAGGTGCTCACTGCGATGTCGAAGGCGGCCAGCGCGTCGCCGGGCCGGTTCTGGCGGAGGCGTTCGCGACCCTCCTCCGCGGCAGTGCTCAGCCGCATGGCATCGACGCACTCGCCGGGGACATCGAGGCAGTAGCCGGGTCCCCGGGTCACCAGCAGAGACCCGAACCCGGACTGGCCGCCGAGAGCCTGGCGGACGTTGGAAACGTACGACCGCAGCGTCACGGCCCCCTGAGGCGGCGGGGTGCCGTCCCACAGCTGGTCGATGAGCCGCTCGGCTGGCACCACGCGCCCCGCGTTGATTGCCAGCAACACCAGCAGCGCCCGTTGCCGTCGGGCCGCTATCGGCACCTCAACGCCGTCGACCACCACCCGCAACGGCCCGAGAACGTGGAACTCGACGCGTTTCTCCACGGCACCCTCCGGCCCTCCATCACGTCACCTCAGGGGCCTCAGGCTCCCGCAAGGGACTGCGGAGGGCAACTAGGGGATCCGGGTCGTCTTCCTGGCGGAGTCAGGCATCGCGCCGAGAGACCACGACCGCAGCGGCGACGGTGGCCACCACCAGGTACACGGTCCACACGACGAACCCGAACAGAGGCACGTTGACGCCCACGCCGGCGATGTCCGCGGTTGCTGGGTGGGTGCTGACCATTGCCGCACCCGCCGACGAGGGCATCAGCGCGACTACGACCTCGCCGACTCGGCCGGGGATGAGGCCGAGCACGGGCGCGAGGATCAGCATCACCGTCATCAGCAGAGCGGCGCCGCCGAGCTTGCTGCGAGTCACCCAGCCCGCGGCCAGTCCCAGTACTCCCCAGCCGACCAGGTACCAGAGCATCGCGACCGAGACACGCAGCACGTGCGGGCTCGCCCAGCTCAGCTCCAGGTCACCGCGCCCCAAGAGGGCTATCGACACCGTGACTGCTGTCACGACGGCGACCGCTCCGGCGGCGATGACGAGCAGGCTCAGCGCGACCGCCTTGGCGACCACCACCACGCCGCGCCGCGGCACGGCCATGAACGTGCTGCGGATGGCGCGCGGGGCGTACTCGCTGGCGACCAGCAGCACCCCCAGGACACCCAGCAGCAAGGTGGAACTCGTGCCGCCGGTCAGAGCTGTCGAGACTGCGCCGGCGCTGTCGGTGATGGTGGCCTCCGACTCGGCGAGGACAGAACCGAGCACCTGGACGGGGCCGAGCACCAGCAGGAACCCGATGGCCACCGTGAACAGCCACACGTTGGAGCGCAGGGTGCAGAACTTGACGAGCTCGGAGCGGCCCGTCCGACGCAGCGTGGTCAGGTGCCCGACCGGCTTGAGGCGCGGAACCGGAACGGACTCCACGTCACCGATGCGCTCCGGCGTGATGGCCCGCGCGGGTCGGGTGGGGGAACCGCCCATGTCTGGCTGTGCGGTGTTCATCGGGGTTCACCGGCTTCCTGTGCGTTGGTGGCAGTGGCTGTGGCGATGGCTGACGTGATGGATGGCGTGATGGATGGCGTGATGGATGGCGTGATGGATGGCGTGATGGATGGCGTGATGGATGGCGTGATGGATGGCGTGATGGATGGCG
>DASSJT010000146.1:0-33416 GCA_035691065.1 Dermatophilaceae bacterium | reverse complement strand
GACGGGCTGCGCGGACGTGCGCAGCACCGGGTCGCCGAAGAGGCGGATGGTCTGGATGGACACCGCGACAGTCTAGGTGTCGCGCTGACCTGGACCCGCTGGGCCCGGCGGGCGGACCCAGGCCGGTTCAGGCAGCTCAGGCCCTCCGGCCTGGCTCAGGCCTCTCAGGCAGCTCAGGCGCCGATGTCGGGAGGGTCGACGCGGATCGCGACGGGCTCTGGCTCCTTGCGGGCACTCCGGGTGGCTCGCAGTGCCCCCAGCCTGCGCGCCAGCTCGGCGCCCTCGGAGAGCGGCGCCGACAGCAGCACCCGCGACGTCGCCTCGTCGAGCGGCAGCGGGCCGAGGATGCGCGCCGAGGCCGGCAGCTCAAGTGCTGCCAGGGCCCCCTGCACTGCTCGGCGCGGCCCGGCCAGGGCTGCCATTCGCACGCTCGGCGGGAGGTGGAGCTCCCGCCGCTCGGCCAGCTCGCGCTCGGCGAACCACGCCGGATCCCAGCGCACCAACGCCTCCACGGAGGGCACGGTCGCGTGCCCGGGCACACCGCACAGCACCACCGACCCGCCATCGGCGGCGCCGCGGCACAGCGCCGCCGCCGCCAGCCATCGCCGCAGCGCCTCCTCCCCCGCGGTCAGGGCCGGCCGGTCGAGCAGCGCCCAGGCGTCGAGCAGCAGGACCGCGGCATAGCCCCCGTCAGCCACTGGCTCTGCCCCGGGCGTGGCGATCACCAGGGATGCCGTGGCGGCCACGCGGTCGAGCACCTGGCCGGCCCGCGACGTGTGGACCGGCACCTCGGGGAACGCTCGGCCCAGCTCCTCCGCGGTGCGCCGGGCGCCGACCACGGACGACCTCAGGCCGGTGCCGTCGCAGTGCGGGCACCGCCACGGCTCGGCGTCGCGGCCGCACCACCGGCAGGCCGGGGCAGCCCGCGCGGCGGTCTTCGAGAGCGGCCCGTGGCAGTGACCGCACCGGGCCGGCCGTCGGCAGGTCTGGCAGGCCAGGGCGGGCAGGTAGCCCCGGCGCGGCACCTGCACCAGCACCGGACCAGCGTCGAGCGCCGCGCGGGCCGTCCGCCAGGCGATGGAGGGCAGTCGGGCGGTCACTGCCGCGGGGTCCCGCTCGGGCTCGGCCCCCTCCCCCGCGACATGCACCCGGGGCGCCACCCGTCGCACCGCCCCGTGCGGCGCCGCGACGGTCTTGAGGCGGCCGGAGTCGACCAGGTCGGCAACGGCAACCGTGCGGGCGAACCCGCCGGAGAGCACGGCGGCGCCCTCGATGCGGGCCCGGGCCAGGAGCACCTCGCGCACGGGGGGGTAGGGCGCCCGCGGCTCGTCGAGCAGGTCGTCGCCGTCGTCCCACCAGGCCACGAGGCCGAGGTCGCGGACCGGGGCGAAGGCCGCCGCCCGAGTGCCCACGACGACCCGCACGTGCCCGCGCAGGACCTTCAGCCACGCGGTGTAGCGCGCCTGTGGCCCCTGGTCGGCGGTCAGCCGGACGTGCTGCCCCTTGCCGAGCGCGTCGCTGAGGGCCGCGTCGACGCGGGCCACGTCACGATGGTCGGGCACCACGAGGACCGCCCCGCGGCCGCCGGAGACCGCCGCCTGCGCCGCCTCCGCCAAGGCCGCGGGCCAGTCGTATGCCGGGTGGCCGGCTGCCGGGGCCGCAAGCCAGGAGGCGGCCGGGGCCTCACCGGCAGCCACCCGGGCGAGGAACGGCGCACCGGCCGGGTAGGCGGCCCACGGCCCACCCTGGGGGGCAGGGGTGAGCGGGGCCGCCTGCGGCGCCATTGCCAGGGCCTTCTCGGCCCGTGCGTGTCGGGGTGGAACCGCGAGCCGAAGTACATCGCCCACGGAGCCCGCGTAGTGCTGCGCCAGCTCGTGGGCCAGCTCGAGCACGGCTGGTGTCAGGACCGGCTCCGGCGAGACCACGCGTCGCAGGGGGGTCAGCTGACCCTCGTGCTCCGCCGTCGCCATGCGCCGCACGAGGAAGCCGTCGAGGTCCTGCCCCGCGAAGCGGACCTTGACCCGCACGCCGGGCACCGCGTCAGCAGCCAGCTCGGCGGGAACGGCATACTCGAAGGGCCGGTCGAGGTGTGGGAGCCCGGTGTCGACGAGAACCTCCGCGACCGGGTCGACCGGCGCGACCGCCTCAGGCGGCGCCGGCGGCGGCTTCGACAGGCGCGACCGGATCAGCGCGAGCTGCTCGGACGCCTCCGATGCCGCCTCGGATTTCGCCCCCGCTCGCGACGACTCGCCCACGGGGCGAATCTACCGTCAGCCGACGACGGCCCTCATCAGGTCGTCCACACGGTCGAGGCGCTCCCAGGTGAAGCCCTCCTGTCCGCGCACCTTGCCGGTGCGGCCGAAGTGGCCGTAGGCGGCCGTCGCCTGGTAGATCGGACGAAGCAGGTCGAGCTGCTCGACGATCGCGGCAGGGCGCAGGTCGAAGACCGAGGAGATCGCCTTCTGGATCGCGTCGACGGGGGCCGACTCGGTGCCGAAGGTCTCGACGTAGAGGCCGACCGGCTGGGCCTTGCCGATGGCGTAGGCGACCTGCACCTCGCAGCGCTTCGCCAGGCCCGCGGCGACGACGTTCTTGGCCACCCAGCGCATCGCGTAGGCGGCCGAGCGGTCGACCTTCGACGGGTCCTTCCCGGAGAACGCGCCGCCGCCATGGCGTGACATGCCGCCGTAGGTGTCGACGATGATCTTGCGGCCGGTGAGCCCGGCGTCGCCCATCGGACCGCCGATCTCAAACCGCCCGGTCGGGTTGATCAGGGTGCGGTAGGCCGACGTGTCCAGCTCCGTGCCACCGTCGGCGAGCTCGGCGAGCACGGGCGCGATGACCTTCTCCCGGATGTCCGGCGCGAGCAGGTCCTCCAGTGAGACGTCGGCCGCGTGCTGCGTGGACAGCACCACGGTGTCGAGACTGACTGCCCGGTCGCCGTCGTAGGCGATGGTCACCTGGGTCTTGCCGTCGGGCCGCAGGTAGGCCACCTCACCGCTCTTGCGGACCAGGCTCAGCCGCTCGGCGAGCCGGTGGGCCAGGAAGATCGGCAGCGGCATGTACTCGGCAGTCTCGCCGCACGCGTAGCCGAACATCAGGCCCTGGTCGCCGGCGCCCTGCTTGTCGAGCGGGTCGATGCCGCCGGTGCGGTTCTCGTACGCGGTGTCGACGCCCTGCGCGATGTCGGGGCTCTGCTGCCCGATCGACACCTCGACGCCGCAGGACGCGCCGTCGAAGCCCTTCGTGGAGGAGTCATAGCCGATGCCGAGCACCGTCTCGCGGACGATCGAGGGGATGTCGACGTAGCCCTCCGTGGTCACCTCGCCCGCGACGTGCACCAGCCCGGTGGTGACCATGGTCTCGACGGCCACCCGGCTTCGGGGATCCTGGTCGAGCATCGCGTCGAGGATCGAGTCGGAGATCTGGTCGCAGATCTTGTCCGGGTGCCCCTCGGTGACGGACTCGGACGTGAACAGGCGTGCAGACACCTGGCTTCTCCTTCGTGGCAGCGGCGGCTGGCTGGCTGGCGCTGCGGCGGCCATCTGGCCCTCGGCCGGCCCTCAGGGGGCTCGAGACGCCTCGAACCGACTGGGAGCGGACGCCGCAGGAACTTCTCGCGAGTGTATCGGGGGCTAGAGGATCTCCTGCACGGCGTCCCAGACTGCGGCGGCGATGTGCTCCTTGGAGGCCGGGCCCGCGTCGGTCACCCGGGTCGAACCCTGCCGCAGGATGTGGACGGTGTTGTCGTCCTTGCCGAACGTCTTGTCGGCGCCGACCTCGTTGACGACCAGGAGGTCGCAGCCCTTGCGCTCCAGCTTGGTCCGGCCGTGCTCCAGGACGCTTCCCTCATCGTCACCGGTCTCGGCCGCGAACCCCACGATCACCGGGCTCGCCTGCTCGCCGCGGTCGCGCACGAGCTCGGCGAGGATGTCGGGGTTGCGCACCAGCTCGATGGTGGGCGCCGCCTCGGGGTCGGCGGCGTCGTGGCTCTTCTTGATCTTGGCGCTTTCGTAGTGGGCCGGCCGGAAGTCGGCCACGGCGGCTGCCATCACGACCACGTCGGCATCGACCGACGCCTTGACCACCGCGTCGCGCAGCTCGAGCGCCGTCTGCACGGGCACCACCTGGACCCCGGACGGCGGGACCAGGGAGGGGTTGGCGGTCACCAGCGTGACGTCGGCGCCGCGGCGCGCGGCCACGTGGGCGAGGGCATAGCCCTGCTTGCCCGAGCTGCGGTTGCCGAGGTAGCGAACCGGGTCGAGGGGCTCGCGGGTGCCGCCCGCGCTCACCACCACGTGCCGCGCTTGCAGCGGCCGGTATGCCGGTGGGCTGGCTTCCGTGGCCCGGCCCGGAACGGTGCCCTCGACCTGCGCCGACCGGCGTTCCGGCGCCCCTCCGGCGGCGGTGGCCGGGTGGTGCCCCTCGAGGATCCGCCGGCACACGGCATACAGCTCCTCGGGCTCGGGGAGCCGTCCGGGGCCGGTGTCGGCACCGGTGAGGCGCCCGCTCGCGGGCGGGATGATGTGGACGCCGCGCTCGGTGAGGGTCACGACGTTGGCCTGCGTGGCGGCGTGCTCCCACATCTCGGTGTGCATCGCCGGCGCCATGACGACCGGGCAGCGCGCGGTCAGGAGGACGTTGGTGAGGAGGTCGTCGGCCTGGCCGGTGGCGGCCTTGGCGAGGAGGTCGGCAGTGGCCGGAGCGACGACGACGAGGTCGGCGGTCTGGCCGAGGCGGACATGGGGGACCTCGTGAACGCTGGTCCAGACGTCGGTCTGGACGGGCTTTCCGGAGAGGGCGGCCCAGGTGGGCGCGCCGACGAAGTTGAGGGCTGCGGCGGTGGGCACGACCGTGACGTCGTGCCCCGCCTCGGTGAACAGCCGCAGCAGCAGACAGGCCTTGTATGCCGCGATGCCGCCGCTGACCCCGAGGACGATCCGCAAGGGATCAGCCCTCGGTCGGCGTGGAGGTGAGGAGTCCCTCGTTGATCTCGCGCAGGGCGATGGACATCGGCTTCTCGTGGACCTCGGACTCGACGAGCGGGCCGACGTACTCGAGCAGCCCCTCCTGGAGCTGGGAGTAGTAGGCGTTGATCTGGCGGGCACGCTTGGCCGAGTAGATCACCAGGGCGTACTTGGAGTCGGCCTTCTCGAGGAGGTCGTCGATCGGCGGGTTCGTGATGCCGATCGGGTTGGCCGTGGTACCGGACACAGTGGTATCTCGTTTCGTCTGGCTAGTGGGATCCCATCAATGATACGAGTTCCTCCGCAGCCCGGCGAACGTCGTCGTTGACGATGGTGACGTCGAACTCGCTGGCCGCCGCGAGCTCGACCCGGGCCGTCTCGAGCCGCGCCGCGCGCTCGGCGGAGTCCTCGGTACCCCTGTCGACCAGACGGCGCACCAGCTCATCCCAGCTGGGCGGGGCCAGGAAGACGAACAGCGCGTCGGGCATGGAAGCCTTGACCTGTCGCGCTCCCTGCAGGTCGATCTCCAGCATGGCCATCCGACCCTGGGCCAACGCCTCGAGGACCGGGTGGCTCGGCGTGCCGTACTTGGCCCGGCCGTGCACCACAGCCCACTCCAGCAGGTCGCCGGCCTCCCGCATGCGGTCGAACTCCGCGTCGCTCACGAAGTGGTAGTGCACGCCGTCGACCTCGCCCGGCCGGGGCTGGCGCGTCGTCGCCGACACCGACAGCCAGACCTCGGGGAAGTGCTCACGGACGTAGGCCGCGAGGGTGCCCTTGCCCACGGCGGTGGGCCCAGCGAGGACGACCAGCCGGTGTGGTGCTGTGGCCCGGCGGCCAGGCGGTGGGCTCGGCTCGGTGTGTGCGACGGGCGCGGAGCTCACGCCCGGTCGAAGCGCGACAGCAGGGCGGAGATCTGGTTGGCGCCGAGACCGCGGACACGCCGGCTCTCCGAGATGCCCACCTCCTGCATGATCTGGCGCGCGCGCACCCGGCCCACCCCCGGCATGGCCTCGAGGAGTGCGGAGACCTTCATCTTGCCGATGACCTCGTTGTCCTTGCCGTCGGCGATGACGTCGGCGATGGACCCGTGGGAGTACTTGAGCCGGTTCTTCACCGCGGCCCGCTCGCGGCGCGCCACCGCCGCCTTCTCCAGGGCGGCTGCCCTCTGCTCCGGGGTCAGCGGGGGAAGCGCCACGTCTGGGTCTCCTTGGCGGTCGATCGTCAGGTCAGGATCGGTATTCAGGTGCGTTGAGGAGGTGCGTCGAGGTAGGTGCGCGCCGCTGTCTGTCGTGAGCCCCAGCGGCGAGAAGCCACTCTACGCGGGAACTTAGCGACACCCCGCCGAGGGCGCAACGGGTTCGGCAGGGTCCTGGCCGTTCTCCCGTCGAGCGGCTCGACGGTCAGAGGCGGGTGAGCGGCCGAACGGCGGAAACCGCACGGGCGCAAGCATTCTGGAGGGCAGCGACGTCAGGCCCGGCGGCCAGGATCTCGCGGCTGCTGGTGGGCAGCACATTGGCCACGGCGGCGCCGAAGACGCTGCTCAGGTCGTCCACGGTTGCGCCCTGGGCCCCGATACCGGGCGCGAGCAGGGGGGCGTTCGCCGTGGCCAGGTCGAGGCCCAGCTGGGCAACCGCCTGGCCCACCGTGGCGCCGACGACCATGCCCACGCTGCCGAGGTGTCCTGCCGCAGCGGCGGGGGCATTGTCCACAGTCACCCCGGCCACGACCGAGCCCGCCACGGACGAGCCCGGCCCCCCGGCGTGCTGCACCTCCGGTCCTTCGGGGTTCGACGTGAGCGCTAGCACGAAGACACCACGCCCGGTGGCCGCCGCAAGGTCGAGGGCAGGGCGGAGGGACCCGTAGCCGAGGTAGGGGCTGACCGTGATGGCGTCCGCGCGCAGGCTGGACTCCGGACCGAGGTAGGCCTGTGCGTAGGCCTCCATCGTCGAGCCGATGTCGCCCCGCTTCACGTCCAGCAGCGACAGCGTCCCGGTGCCGCGGAAGCCCGCGAGCACCCGCTCCAGGACGGCGATCCCGGCGCTGCCGTACGCCTCGAAGAACGCCGACTGCGGCTTCACCACGGCCACGCGTCCCGCGAGGGCGTCGACGCAGGTCATGGCGAAGGACTCCAGCCCGGAGACATCGGCCGGCAGGCCCCATTCGCGCAGCAGCCGCGGGTGGGGGTCGATGCCGGCACAGAACGGCCCGAAATGGTCCATCGCGGAGCGGAGCCGGGGCCCGAATGCTGCAGGGCTGCCCGCGGTCGCGACGCCTAGGCTCACGGCTTGCTCGTCACCCTCGCGTGTGCCCACGGCTTCTCAGACCATCCGGTCGTGGGCCACGCCCACGGCGTCCGCGAACCGGTCGAATCCCCGCTCCAGCAGGAGGTCCGCGAGCTCGCTCGCGACCCGGAGCGGTGCCGTCGGGTCGTTGAAGGTCGCGGTGCCCACCTGCACCGCACTCGCGCCGGCGGCCACCAGCTCGAGGGCATCCCGCCCGGTTCGCACGCCCCCGACGCCGACGATCGGCCCCGCAGGAACCATGCCCTGGCGCATCGCGGCATGCACCTGCCAGATCGCTCGGACCGCCACTGGCCGGATGCCGGGCCCGGACAGGCCGCCCGTGATGCCGCCGAGGTGCGGCCGCAGGAGGTCGGTGTCGATCGCCATGCCGAGCAGGGTGTTGATCATCGTCAGGCCGCTGGCGCCGGCCTGCATGCAGGCGGCGGCGATGGCCACGATGTCGGTCACGTCGGGGCTGAGCTTGGCGAGGACGGGGATCTCGCTCGGCAGCTGCTCGCGCACCATGGAGATCACGGTCGCGGAGGACGCGGGGTCGCAGGCGAACACCAGGCCGCGGTTTGCGACGTTGGGGCAGGAGATGTTGACCTCTACTCCCACGACCGCCTCGAAAGCGGAACTGTCGCGCAGTACAGCTGCCACGTGGGCGAACTCGTCGCTGCTGGAACCGGCGATGGACACCAGGGCACGAGCCTGGGCCGACTTGAGCCAGGGCAGGTCCTCCTCGACGAAGGCCCTGATGCCCGGGCCCTGGAGCCCGATCGAGTTGAGCATGCCGCTCGGCGTCTCCGCCATGCGCGGCGTGCCCCGCCCGGACCGGGGCTCCGCCATCACCGACTTGGTCACGAACGCTCCGAGTCGGCTGACGTCGAAGAAGCGCTGCAGCTCCTTGCCGTTGGCGGCGCATCCGGACGCGGTCATCAGAGGGTTGGGTAGCACCGCACCGGCAAGGTCGGTGCTCATGTCGAGGTCGGTCGACGGGTGGTCTGACCGGTTCCCCGCCCGGCCCACACGTGCCCGCGCCGGGTCGCGCGCCAGCTCTGCCGCAGCGTCCCGCAGGTCGTGGCCCATCAGTGTCCACCCGCCCGCGGTGCGCCGACCGCATCGCCGGGCACCCGGCATACACCGTCGTGGAACGCATCCCACCGCACGAGATCACCTCGGAACACTGGTCCCTCGGCGCACGAGCGCACCATCCGCGTGCGCCCGTCCGTGCCGCGCACGGGCAGCACGCAGGTCATGCAGACCCCCACGCCGCAGGCCATGGCCTCCTCGACGGCCACCTGTGCGACGGCTCCGTGCGCGGTGGCGACCTCGGTCACCGACTGGAGCATCGCCATGGGGCCGCAGGCGTAGACCACACTCGCGCGGCTGCGTTGGATCACGTCCGGCAGGACGTCGGACACCCACCCGCGGTGCCCCAGTGAGCCGTCGTCGGTGGTTATGGTCACGCCGTCGGCGCTGCGCTTCGCCTCACCGATCCCGAACAGCCGTGGCTCTGACGCCGCGCCCAGCACCATCTCGACGTGGCAGCCCCGCTGCCGCAGCGCGTCGGCGAGCCAGAAGAGCGGGGCGCTGCCGTAGCCCCCGCCGACGAGGACGCAGGAGACCGGCTCGGTCGGGAGCGGGAAGGGGCGCCCGAGCGGGCCGACGATGTTCGTCTCGTCATGCGCGCGCATCCGCGTGATCCACTCGGTGCCCGCGCCGTGGGCGGCGACCACGACCTCGACGGTGGCGCCGTACATGCCCGAGGGGCTGACCCGGTGGATCGAGAAGCACCGGCGCAGCAGGTGGGCGGAGGTGGGTCCGCCGACCGAAAGCGCCACGAACTGCCCGGGCCGCGCCGAGTCGGCGATGCCGGGCGCCGCGAAGGTGAGGTGGTGGTAGGCCCCCACGCGGCGGGAGGCGATGAGCTCGCCGTCCAGCACCACGACCCGACGGTCCACCGCGGGGCCGGTTGTGGCGTCCGGCGCGTGCGGGTCAGCCGGTCGGGTGGCGCTCACCGCGCGCTGCCCTGCGCGTAGAGGTCGAGGTCGCGGGCGTGGTCCTGAAGCGACTTGACCCGAAGCTCACCGTGGAGCTGCGCCTCGATGCCCTGGACCGCCGCCGCGAGCTGCTGGACCGTCGTGATGATCGGGCGGTCCATCGCGGTGGTCGCGGCGCGGATGGCATACCCGTCGGCTCGCGCGTTGGGGCCGGACGGTGTGTTGACGACCATCCCGATGTCGCCCGCGGTGATCCGGTCGACGATCGACCGCTCCCCGGGCGCCCGCTCGCTGTGCTTTCGGACGACTTCCGCGCGAATCCCGTTGCGGCGCAGTACATCCGCTGTGCCGACCGTGGCGACCAGCTCGAAGCCGAGGTCGGCGAGCCGCTTGACCGGGAAGATCATGGCCCGCTTGTCGCGGTTGGCGACGGACACGAAGATCTTGCCCGACCGCGGCAGCCCGCTGATCGAGCCGAGCTGGCTCTTGGCGAAGGCCGCGCCGAAGTCGGTGTCGATGCCCATGACCTCGCCGGTCGAGCGCATCTCGGGGCCGAGCAGGCTGTCGACCACCTCGCCGGTGCGGGTGCGGAACCGCTTGAAGGGAAGGATCGCCTCCTTGACCGACATCGGGGCGTGGGTCGGCATGCGCCCCCCGTCGGTGTGGGCTGGAAGCAGGCCTTCGTCGCGGAGCTGGGCGATCGTGGCCCCCAGCATGACCCGTGCGGCGGCCTTGGCGACGGGCACGCCGGTGGCCTTCGCGACGAACGGCACGGTGCGTGAGGCGCGAGGGTTGGCCTCGAGGACATAGAGGACGTCCTGGGCGAGGGCGAACTGCACGTTCATGAGCCCCCGCACGCCGATCCCTCGTGCGAGCTGGAGCGTGGCGGCCCGCACGCGCTCCAGCTCCTGCAGGCCGAGGGTGACCGGCGGCAGGGTGCAGGCCGAGTCGCCGGAGTGGATGCCGGCCTCCTCGATGTGCTCCATGATCCCGCCGAGGTAGAGGTCGTGGCCGTCGTAGATGGCATCGACGTCGATCTCGATCGCGTCGTCGAGGAACCGGTCGACCAGCACCGGGTGCTCGGGCGAGGCGACCGTCGCGCGAGTGACGTAGGTAGCCAGGGTGTCGTCGTCGTAGACGATCTCCATGCCGCGACCGCCCAGGACGTAGGACGGCCGGACGAGCACGGGGTACCCGATCTCGCGGGCCACCTCCACCGCCTCAGCAGCGCTGTATGCCGTCCCGTGCCGTGGCGCGGGCAGGCCCGCCTCGGCGAGCACGCGTCCGAAGGCCCCGCGGTCCTCGGCGAGGTCGATCGCCTCGGGTGAGGTGCCCACGATCGGCACCCCCTCGGCCTTGAGGGCATCGGCCAGGCCCAGCGGGGTCTGGCCCCCGAGCTGCACCACAACGCCGGCGATCGGGCCGACCTTGGTCTCGGCCTGCACGACCTCGAGGACGTCCTCCAGCGTGAGCGGCTCGAAGTACAGGCGCGAGCTGGTGTCGTAGTCGGTCGAGACCGTCTCCGGGTTGCAGTTGACCATGACCGTCTCGTAGCCGGCGTCCCGCAGGGCGAAGCTGGCGTGCACACACGAGTAGTCGAAC
Organism: Dermatophilaceae bacterium; assembly: GCA_035691065.1. Classification (GTDB taxonomy): domain Bacteria; phylum Actinomycetota; class Actinomycetes; order Actinomycetales; family Dermatophilaceae; genus DASSJT01. The sequence continues at coordinate 22,559 of DASSJT010000146.1, read as the reverse complement.
TCGACGCCCTGGCCGATCCGGTTCGGCCCGCTGCCGAGGATGATCACGGCCGGGCGCTCCCGCGGCTCGACCTCGGTCTCCTCGTCGTAGGAGGAGTAGTGGTAGGGCGTCTGGGCGGCGAACTCGGCCGCGCAGGTGTCCACCGTCTTGTAGACCGGCCGCACGCCCAGGGCGTGGCGCACCCCGCGCACCACCGCCTCGGGCATGGACCGCAGCTGCGCGAGCTGGTGGTCGGAGAAGCCGTGCCGCTTCGCGAGCCGCAGCAGTGCCGGGGTGAGCTGGTCGGCCGCGGCAACCCGGTCGGCAACCTCGTTGACCAGAACCACCTGGTCGAGGAACCAGGGGTCGATGCCGGTGGCCTCGTGGACCTGCTCGACGCTGAGCCCGCCCCGGAGCGCCTGCTGGACGGTGACGATCCGGCCGTCGGTCGGCGTCCTCGCCTGGTCGAGCAGCTCGAGGGCGTGGGCGTGGGAGGGCGCCTGGCCGTCCCAGTGGAAGGAGCTGCCCTTGCGCTCCAGCGAGCGCAACGCCTTCTGGAGGGCCTCGGTGAAGTTGCGGCCGATGGCCATCGCCTCGCCCACCGACTTCATGGTGGTCGTGAGCGTCGGGTCGGCCGCGGGGAACTTCTCGAAGGCGAAGCGCGGCACCTTCACGACGATGTAGTCGAGGGTCGGTTCGAAGGAGGCCGGCGTCTCTCGGGTGATGTCGTTCGGGACCTCGTCCAGGGTGTAGCCGATCGCCATCTTCGCCGCGATCTTGGCGATCGGGAACCCGGTCGCCTTGGACGCCAGCGCCGACGACCGCGACACCCGCGGGTTCATCTCGATGACGATGACCCGTCCGTCCCGCGGGTTGACCGCGAACTGGATGTTGCAGCCGCCGGTGTCGACGCCCACCTCGCGGATGATCGCGATACCGAGGTCGCGCAGGTGCTGGTACTCCCGGTCGGTCAGCGTGAGCGCCGGCGCCACCGTGATCGAGTCGCCGGTGTGGACGCCCATGGGGTCGAGGTTCTCGATCGAGCACACGACCACCACGTTGTCGGCGTGGTCGCGCATGACCTCGAGCTCGTACTCCTTCCAGCCGAGGATCGACTCCTCCAGGAGCACCTCCGTGGTCGGGCTCGCGTGCAGCCCCGCACCCGCGATGCGCCGCAGGTCGTCCTCGTCATGGGCGAAGCCGGACCCGAGGCCGCCCATCGTGAACGACGGCCGCACGACCAGCGGGTAACCGAGCTCGTCCGCGGCGGCCAGGCACTCCTCCATCGTGTGGGCGATGATCGAACGCGCCACCTCCGCGCCGCAGCGCTCGACCACGCCCTTGAACTTCTGGCGGTCCTCGCCGAGCTGGATCGCCTCGACGTTGGCGCCGATGAGCGGACAGTTGTACTTCTCCAGGACACCGCTGTCGTGTAGTGCGATCGCTGTGTTGAGGGCCGTCTGGCCTCCCAGGGTGGCGAGCACTGCGTCGGGACGCTCCCTCTCGATGATCCGTTCGACCACCTCGGGGATGATCGGCTCGACGTAGGTGGCGTCGGCGAACTCCGGGTCGGTCATGATCGTGGCCGGGTTGGAGTTCACCAGAACGACACGGATCCCCTCCTCGCGCAGCACCCGGCACGCCTGGGTGCCCGAGTAGTCGAACTCGCAGGCCTGGCCGATCACGATCGGCCCAGAGCCGATGACCAGCACGCTCGTGATGTCGTCGCGCTTGGGCATCAGGCGCGCTTTCCCTTCTCCTGCATGACCACGGTCGCGCTCGTCGCCGCTCCGGCCCGCCCCTTGCGACCGCGGGGTACCCCGGCTTCTTCGTCGCTCGTGTCCTCGCGCCATCCTCGCGGCTCCATCAGCTCGACGAAGCGGTCGAAGAGGTAGGCCGCGTCATGCGGCCCGGCCGCTGCCTCCGGGTGGTACTGCACCGAATAGGCGGGCAGGTCAAGGCATTCCAGTCCCTCGACCACGTCATCGTTCAGGCAGACATGGGAGACCCGCACGCGACCGTATGCCGTGCCGTCACCGTCGGCAGGTGCCATCACCTCCCCTGTGGTCGGCGCGTCCACGGCGAAGCCGTGGTTGTGGGCGGTCACCTCGACCTTGCCGGTGGTCTTGTCGAGGACCGGCTGGTTGATCCCGCGGTGGCCGTACTTGAGCTTGTAGGTGCCGAAGCCCAGGGCTCGGCCCAGGAGCTGGTTGCCGAAGCAGATGCCGAAGAAGGGCAGGCGGGCGTCGAGGACCTCACGCAGGACGCCGACCTCGTGCTCGGCCGTCTCGGGGTCACCGGGCCCGTTGGAGAAGAACACGCCGTCGGGCCGGACCGCCTGGATGTCGTCGAAGGTGCTGGTGGCAGGCAGGACGTGCACCTCGATGCCGTGCTGCGCCATGAGCTGGGGCGTCATCGCCTTGATGCCGAGGTCGACGGCCGCCACGGTGAACCGTTTCTCGCCCACGGCGGGGACCACGTAGGGCGCCTCGGTCGTCACCTCCTCCGCCAGCGCCGCACCCTTCATGAGTGGCGCGGAGGTGACGATGGCACGGAGCTGCTCGGCCGGCATACCCGCTGGTTGGCCGCTGAAGATGCCGACCCGCATGGCCCCCCTTTCGCGCAGGTGGCGGGTCAGGGCGCGGGTGTCGATGCCGCAGATGCCGACGACGCCCTGGCCGCGCAGGTCGTCCTCGAGGGCACGCCGGCTGCGCCAGCTGGACGGCCGGAGCGCGGGGTCGCGCACGACGTACCCGGCCACCCAGATCCGGCGGGACTCGTCGTCGTCGTCGTTGACGCCGGTGTTGCCGACGTGCGGGGCGGTCATGACCACGACCTGACGGTGGTAGCTGGGGTCGGTCAGCGTCTCCTGGTAGCCGGTCATGCCGGTCGAGAACACCGCCTCGCCGACCGTCTGGCCCACGGCGCCGTAGGCCTCGCCGGCGAAGGACCGGCCGTCCTCGAGGACCAGCACCGCGGGCTGGCGGTCGATCAGCATGCTGCGCTTGCTCACACGTCGTCCTTGCTCTGGGCGTGGGAGGGGTCGGGGGTCTCGTCCGGCGTCTCGTCCGGCGTCTCTTCCGGGGTCTCGTCCGGCGTCTCTTCTGCCGACTCGTCCAGGGCCTGTTCCACGGTCTTGTCAGGCGACTCCGCGCCGGTCGCGGCTTCCGTGCGAGATGTCGAGGTCTCGGGGCTCTTTTCGTAGTCGGCGGTGAGTCCCGGGTCCGGCGGCTGCACCGGCTCCTGGAGCTCCCGGGCGCCGGTGTGCCACCAGAGAGCCGCCTCGATCTTCTCCAGGTCGGCCCGGTGCCGGGGCAAGAAGCCGGTCTCGTACAGGGCGCCGTCGTCAGCGCGCCAGGTGAGGACGGCAAGGCGGGGGCTGCCCAGGAACTTGCCCGCCATGCCGCGGTCGCGCCGGAAGGCTTTGAGGCGCTCGGCGGTGATGAAGACGTCCTGCTCGCCCGTGCGCCGGATCTCCACGAGGTGCTCGGCATCGCCGCGGTGGACGAGGAGGACCGCCACGGACGGGTTCCCCAGACCCTCGACCGTGACCCGCTCGTGGCGGGACCGGGCGGTCGTCGTGGAGATGTAGGTGCCCTCGGCCCGTACGTCGTAGTCGGCCTCACTGGGGGCGACCTGGATGCCGGGCTCACGGTCGGAGTCCTCGCCCCGGCTGCCGGTCACGATGCCAGGTGCGGGGTCCCCTGTGGGCCCCCGGTCGACCGCGACGGCTGCGGAGAGGTAGCGCCTCCGCTTGCGCTGCCAGGCGAAGTAGAGGCCGGCGTAGACGACACCGAGCAGGACGAGCAGGATGCCGACTGCCTGCCCCCGGGTCACCGGCCACCCCTGTCGTACGTGAGCACGCCGCGCAGCATCGTCGCCTGGACCGCCCCCCGCAGCGTGCGGCCGTGCCAGGGGTTGTTGCGCGAGAGCGATGCCGAGGCCGACCGGTCGACCGTCACCTCCGACTCGGGGTCGACCAGCGCGAGGTTGGCCGGGGCGCCGACCGTGAGCTCCAGCCCATGCCCGTCGAGTCCCGCGATCCGTGCGGGCGCCGTGGACATCACCCGCCCGACGTCAGCCCACCCGAGCCGTCCGCTGGCGACCAGCGTGTCGCTGACGACGGCCAGCGCGGTCTCGAGGCCGAGCATTCCGAAGGCTGCGTCGACGAAGGCGTGCTCCTTGTCGTGGCGGGCATGCGGGGCATGGTCGGTGGCCACGGCGTCGATCGTCCCGTCGACAAGTGCGGCCCTGAGTGCCTCGACGTCCTCGGCTGGGCGCAGGGGCGGGTTCACCTTGAACACCGGGTCATAGCCCGCGAGCAGGTCCGTGGTGAGCACGAGGTGGTGTGGAGTGACCTCGGCGGTGACGGCAATGCCCTGGGCCTTGGCCCAACGGATCACGTCTACGGTGCCGGCCGTCGTCACGTGGGCGATGTGCACTCGGCTGCCGGTGTGGCGCGCCAGCATGACGTCGCGGGCGACGATCGTCTCCTCGGCGACGCCCGGCCAGCCGGTCAGGCCCAGGCGGCCCGACAGCTCTCCCTCGTGGCAGCAGGCGGCGGCCGGTGCGAGCGATGGGTCCTGGGCGTGCTGCGACACCACACCGCCGAAGGCGCGAACGTACTCGAGCGCCCGCCGCATGACCCGCCCGTCCGAGACGCACCTGCCGTCGTCGGAGAACACCCGGACCCGGGCGCGGGACCGGTACATCAGCCCCAGCTCGGCGAGCTGCTCCCCGCCCAGGCCCATCGTGACCGCGCCCACCGGCTGGACGTCAACCAGGGCGGCGGCCCGGCCGAGGTCGAGGATCCGCTCTGCCGCCTCGGCGGTGTCGGTCACCGGCGTGGTGTTGGCCATCGCGAGCACCGCCGTGTAGCCGCCCGCGGCTGCTGCGGCCGAACCAGAGGCGATCGTCTCGGCGTCCTCACGACCGGGCTCGCGCAGGTGGGTGTGCAGGTCGACCAGCCCGGGCAGCGCGATGAGGCCGTCGGCGTCGACCACCGTGGCGCCTCTACGGGACGAGATCGACCCCACCTCGGTGATGGTGCCCTCCTCGACGAGCAGGTCGGCGGCGCCGCCGCCGGCCAGATCGGCCCCCCTCACGAGGATGGGGCTGCCCGGGCCGGCGGTGGGCGGTGCGACGACGCCAGTCGGGGCCGTCATGCGGTCTCCTCCCCCGCGAGCAGGTGGTAGAGCACGGACATGCGCACGGCCACCCCGGCGGAGACCTGGTCGAGGATCAGTGACTGGGCTGCGTCGGCGGCATCAGCGGCGATCTCGAGCCCGCGGTTCATCGGCCCCGGGTGGCAGATCACCGCATCCGGGTTCGCCGAGGTCAGGGTCGTGAGCCGCTCCCGGGTCAGCCCGTAGCCGACGGTGTACTCGCGCGGCGTCGGGAAGTACCCCCCGCTCATGCGCTCCCGCTGGACCCGCAGCATCATGACCGCGTCCGCTTCGGAGAGGGTCTCGTCGAAGTCGTTGCTGAGCGAGAAGCCGTCGTGCTCGGCCCAGCTGGCGATCCCCGCCGGCATGAGCGTCGGCGGGGCCACCAGGGTGACCTCGGCGCCCAGCCGGGAGAGGCAGAGCAGGTTGGAGCGGACCACGCGGGAGTGGGCCAGGTCGCCCACGATCACCACTCGCCGGCCGGCGAGGTCACCGAGGCGCTGCTCCATCGTGTAGGCGTCGAGGAGGGCCTGGGTCGGGTGCTCGTGGGTGCCGTCGCCAGCGTTGATCACGTGGGCGCCGATCCACTGGCTGACCTGGTGGGCCGCGCCACTCGCGCTGTGGCGGATCACGAGCGCGTCCACTCCCATCGCTGCCACCGTCAGGACCGTGTCGCGCAGGGACTCGCCCTTGGACGTCGAGGACCCCTTGCCGGAGATGTTGATGACATCGGCGGAGAGCCACTTCCCGGCGATCTCGAAGGAGGAGCGGGTCCGGGTGGAGTCCTCGAAGAACAGGTTGACGACGGTGCGGCCCCGCAGCGTCGGCAGCTTCTTGACCTCTCGGTGCTGGACGTCGTGCATCTGGACGGCGGTGTCGAGCAGTCGGCGGATGTCATTGGCGTCGAGGTCCGCGATCGACAGCAGGTGGCGCCGCGACGGCATACCCGACGTCATCGGGCGGCTGCTGCCGGTGGGGCCGGGCTGGTTCGTCGGGCGGCCCGTGGGCCGGCTCGTCGTGCTCGTCGTCATCGGGACTCACCCCCGCTGATGGCCACCTGGTCACCCTCGGGGTCGAAGCCCGCGAGGCGGACCATCACCCGTTCGGCCTTCGACGTGGGGAGGTTCTTCCCGACGTGGTCGGCGCGGATCGGCAGCTCACGGTGGCCCCGGTCGACCAGCACGGCGAGCCGAACCGCGCGGGGCCGCCCGAGGTCGGACAGCGCGTCGAGGGCCGCGCGCACGGTGCGACCCGAGTAGAGGACGTCATCCACCAGCACCACCACCTTGTCGTCGATCCCCATCTCCGGGATCGAGGTCTGCATGGGGCTGCGTGTCGGCTGCCGGCGCAGGTCGTCACGGTGCATTGTGACGTCGAGGGCTCCGGAGGGGACATGGGCGCCCTCGACTTCCTCGATGAGCTCCACGAGGCGGCGGGCCAGCACCACGCCCCGGCTGGGGATGCCGAGGAGGACGAGGTGCTCTGCCCCCTTGTTGCGCTCGAGGATCTCGTGGGCGATGCGGCGGAGCGCTCGGGCGATGTCACCCTCGGACATGACCGAGCGAGCTGAGACATCGGGCGAAGGGAGGGGTGCACCCTGGGCGGGCGCTGCAACGTCAGGACGCATCGGCGTCAGGACCTCCTTCCCTGCCTCACGGGACAGGTCGTTAAAGGATGTCGGTCGCCGTCACTCTACCGGGTGGCGGCACGGAGTCCGCACCGCCCCGCCGTGAGGTCCCGCGGCGGCCCGATGACAGCACGGGGCAGCCCATGACAGCACGGGGCAGCCCGATGGCGGCGCGGGCCAGCTCGGCGGCCAGCCCACCCGCTTCAGGGGACCAGCACGCCCGGGTTGAGGATGCCGCGGGGGTCCAGTGTGGCCTTGACCGCACGGAGGACCTCGACGCCGAGGTCGCCCACCTCTTCGGCCAGCCAGTCCCGGTGGTCCCGCCCAACCGCGTGGTGGTGGGTGATCGTGGCTCCGTGCTCGAGCATGGCCTCGGTGGCTGCGGCCTTGGCCTCGCGCCACCGCTCGAGGGGGTGGTCCCCCGGTTTGGCCGCCACGGTGAAGTAGAGTGAGGCGCCGGTCTCGTAGACGTGCGAGACATGGCACAGGACGAGCACGGGCGCCCGGCCGCCGCGGTCCCCGCCGCCCCAGCGGTCGCCGTCGTCCTCACCGTCCTGGCTGTCCCCGGGGTCCGCACGATCCACGCCGAGGTGAGCCACCAGCGCGCGGCGCACCCCGGCATACACCTCGCTGATCCGCGACCAGAAGGCCGCGGTCTCCAGTGTCTCCACGAAGACCCCGGCGTCGAGGAGGCGGTCCCGAAGGTACGGCGCCTGGAACCGGCCCCGCTCCCAGGCTCGGCCGCCCTCCTCACCCTCCGGCAGGGCACCCCGACTGGCGAGCCGCGCCGAGGCCGCGTCGCGGGCCTTGGCGACCTGGTCGGCAGCGCCCTCGTACCCGACGACGATGCTGCAGCCGCCCCGGGCAGGAGTGCCGAGGCTGTCGGGGCTGGCCAGGCTGAGGGCGGTCTCGGCCTCGTCGGAGAGCCGCAGCACCGTCGGCAGCGCCCCACCCTGGGCGAGGTCGCGCACGACGTCGATCCCCTCGGCGAACGACGCGACCCGCCAGGTCTCGTAGATGCAGGTGTCCGGCACCGGCCGCACCCGCACCGTCACCTCGGTGATCACGCCGAACGCGCCCTCCGACCCGAGCACCAGCTGTCGGAGGTCGGGCCCTGCCGCGCTCGCCGGCGCCGTGCCAAGGGTGAGGGAGCCGCGCGGGGTGGCCACCCGCAGGCCCTGGACCATGCCGTCGAACCGGCCGTACCCCGCGGAGGCCTGGCCGCTGGAGCGGGTGGCCGCGAAGCCGCCGATCGTGGCGTACTCGAACGACTGCGGGAAATGGCCCAGGGTGAAGCCGCGGTCGCGCAGCAGCGCCTCGGCGGCCGGTCCGGTGAGTCCCGCGCCGAGAGTGGCGACCCGGGAGATGGCATCGAGCGCCACGAGCCGGTCCAGCCGACGCAGGTCGAGGGCGACCACGCCGCGCCAGCCCTCCCGCCGGGGCGCCAGCCCGCCGACGACCGACGTGCCGCCGCCGAAGGGCACGACAGCGATCCCGTGCTCCTCGCAGGCGCGCAGGACGCCGAGGACCTCCTCGTGGTCCGCTGGCTCGATCACGGCGTCGGGGGCGTCGTCGGCATCGCCGGCCCGCATGCGCAGGAGGTCGGTGGTGGACTTGCCGCGAGTATGCCGGATCCGCGCCTCGGGTGCCTCACTCACGTGCGCCTGTCCCACCACGTTGACCAGGGCCGCGCGCGCCGGTCCGGCGAGGCGCCGACTCGGCAGGCGGACGCTGTCGAGAGGCACCGGCGCATGGCCGGCGCTGGGTCCGAACGCGGTCTCGAGGAGGGCGGCCGCCGGCCCAGGAAGAGGCGTCGCGCGGCTCGGGTCGCCCCACCCGGACCAGCTCATCTGCCCGGGGCGGGCCGGCCGGTCCTGCGGGGTATGTGAATGCTGCATACGTTACAGTGTGACATGTGGCGTCACTTCGTAACACCACCGACCCGGACCCCGAGACGGTCGTCCTCGATGCCGCCCGCGAGCACCTGCTGGCCGTGGGCTGGAAGCGAGCGACACTGACCGACATCGCCCGCACCGCCGGCGTGTCCAGGATGACCATCTACCGGCGGTGGCCCGACATGCGCAGCCTGGTGGGCGACCTCATGGCGCGCGAGTGGGTGCGGGTGGGTGAGGAGGCGGGCGTCCGCGCCGAGGGTGAGGGCAGCGTCGCCGAGCGGATCGGCCGGGCGATGGTCGCCGCCGCCCAGGGCCTGCGCTCCAACGACGTCTTCCGGCGGATCATGGAGGTCGACCCGGAGGTCCTCCTGACCTACCTGGTCGACCGCAAGGGGCGCAGCCAGGAGCGGCTGCTCGACCTGCTGGAGCCCGCGCTCGCAGCGGGCCAGCGGGATGGCGCGGTGCGGGCTGGCATCCCGCCGCGGCGGCTGGCTGCGAGCCTCCTGCTCGCGACCCATGGCTTCGCCATCTCCGCCGGGACCATGGCTGACGTCGCGACCGAGGCCGAGCTCGCCGAGGACCTGCGATCCCTCCTGACCGGATACCTGGCCCCATGAGGAACCTCCGACGCCTGGGCGGCCCGGGCGCTGTGCAGGCGCGCGCGGCGGCCGCCGGAACGCGCTCGATGACGGCTGGCAGAACCAGCTCGATGATGGCTGGCAGGACCCGCGCGCCCGGGGACGCCAGGACTCCTCCGCCCCAGGGCGACAGCGCCCTTAACGCCGCGCGGCGACGGCGCGAGCTGGCCGAGGCCACGGACGGCCGGACGGTCGACCTCGTGGTCGTGGGCCTGGGCGCCACGGGTGCCGGGGTGGCCCTCGACGCCGCGTCGCGCGGGCTGTCCGTCGTGGCCCTCGACGCCCACGACCTCGCCTTCGGGACCTCCCGGTGGAGCTCGAAGCTCGTGCACGGCGGCCTCCGCTACCTCGCGCACGGCCAGTTCGGCGTCGCCCACGAGAGTGCCGTGGAGCGCGGCATCCTGATGACCCGTACGGCCCCCCACCTCACCCGGCCACTGCCGATGCTGATCCCGGAAGGGCCCGCGGTCAGCCGGGTGCAGGCGTCGGCCGCGCTGGCGGGCTTCTGGGCCGGCGACGCCCTCCGCGCCGCCGCTCGCACATCGCGCCACGAGCTGCCGAAGCCCCGGTGCCTCACCGACACCGAGACCCTCGCGCTGGTTCCCGGGCTGCGCCGTGCGGGTCTGCGGGGCGGCCTTCTTTCGTGGGACGGCCAGCTCGAGGACGACGCCCGCCTGGTCGTCGCGCTGGCCCGGACCGCGGCGGCCTGGGGAGCCCGCGTCCTGACCCGGGTGCGCGTGCTCGATGCGGGAGGCGACGGCGTCCTGGTGCGCGACGAGCTGACCGGTGACGTCGCGTCGATCTCGTCCCGGGCGGTCGTCAACGCGGCCGGCGTGTGGTCCGGCGCCCTCGTCGAGGGGATCTCGCTGCAGCCGTCGCGCGGCACACATCTCGTGCTGCGGCGGCAGTCCCTCGGGTCTCCCGCAGCCGCCGTCATGGCACCCGTGCCCGGCGAGTCCAGCCGGTTCGTCTTCGCCCTCCCCCAGCCGGATGGGCTCGTCTTCGTCGGAGTCACCGACGAGCTGGTCGACGGACCGGTCGCGGACGTCCCGGAGCCGTCGCAGGGCGAGGTCGCCTTCCTGCTCGAGGTGATCGGCACGGCGTTCGAGCGCCCGCTCTCGCACGAGGACGTCGTGGGCACGTATGCCGGCCTGCGCCCGCTCCTCCAGGCCGAGGGACGCACCGCGGACCTGTCCCGCCGCCATGCGGTGATCACCTCACCCTCGGGGGTGGTCACCGTCACCGGAGGCAAGCTCACGACCTACCGCCGGATGGCCCAGGACGCGGTCGATGCCGCCGTCCGCCTGCGGGGGCTTCCAGCGGGACCTTGCCGGACGGCATACCTCCCGCTGGTGGGCGCGGCACCACGGGCCGAGCTGCTGCGGGTCGAGGCTCCGGCCCGGCTGGTGCGTCGCTACGGGACGGAGGCGCCCCTCCTGGCCGCCGATCCGGCGTGGCTGGAGCCGATCGCACCGGGGCTTGCTGTGACCCGCGCCGAGCTCCGGTTCGGGCTGACCCACGAGGGCGCCCTGGACGTCGACGACCTGCTCGACCGGCGGACTCGTGTAGGGCTGGTGCCGACCGATCGCGAGCTCGCCGCACCGGCCGCCCACGCGGCGCTCTCGGCCGTCTGAGCGGGGTAGATGCGGCTGGTTGGATGGGTGTTGATGTGGGGGTCAGGCCAGCGTGGGCTTGACCTCGGCGAGCCGCGCAAGCAGGCCGTTGACGAACTTCGGCGACTCGTCGGTGCTCAGCGTCTTGGCCAGCTCGACGGCCTCGGCGATGGCGACCCCCTCGGGCACGCCCTCGCCGTAGAGGATCTCGAAGGCGCCGAGCCGCAAGATCGCTCGGTCGACACTGGGCATCCGCTCGAGCGACCAGCCCTGGCTGTAGGTGGACAGCAGCTCGTTGATGTCGGTCCAGTGGTCGACCACCCCCTCGACGAGGTCAGCGGTGTACTGGCTCAGCGGCGCCTCGGTGACCGGGTGCGCCATTCGCTCGGCGAGCAGCTCGCGCGCGTTGACGCCGCGCTGCTCGGCCTCGAACAGCAGGTCGATCGCGCGTTTGCGGGCCTTGGATCGGGCGCCCACGCCAGGTCAGTTGACTCGGCCGAGGTAGGACCCGTCGCGGGTGTCGACCTTGACCCTGGTCCCGGTCTCCAGGAACAACGGCACCTGGATCTGCGCGCCCGTCTCCAGCGTGGCCGGCTTGGTGCCGCCGGTGGAGCGGTCGCCCTGCAGTCCCGGCTCGGTGTAGGTGATCTCGAGGACCACCGATGCGGGCAGGTCGACGTAGAGAACGGTGTCGTCGTGGCTCGCGACCTGAGCGGTCTGGTTCTCCAGCAGGTAGTTGGCGGCATTCCCGACGACGCTCTCGGGCACGTGGATCTGGTCGTACGTCGTGCTGTCCATGAAGACGAAGTCGGTGCCGTCCTTGTAGAGGTACTGCATGTCGCGGCGGTCGACGTTGGCGGTCTCGACCTTCACCCCTGCGTTGAAGGTCTTGTCGACGACCTTGCCCGAGAGGACGTTCTTCAGCTTCGTGCGCACGAACGCCGGGCCCTTGCCGGGCTTGACGTGCTGGAACTCCACCACAGACCACAGCTGGCCCTCGAGATTGAGCACGAGGCCGTTCTTCAGGTCGTTGGTCGTTGCCACGTTGGAGGTCGCTTTCTGGGAGACGCGTTCGTATGCCGGGTGCGCCGGGGCGCGCGGAGGTCCCGTCGCAAGGGGGTCGGGAACCGCATCATCCTACCGTCTGTGGTGCGACGGCCGGTCTGCCCGAGCGTGGGTGCCCGACCCCCGAGCCGGAGCATCAGCCCCCATGTGTTGGGGCTGCACCCCTGCGGGCATCGGAGCCGCGGCCCCGCGGCGTCACAGCCGGCTCAGACGCCGATGGTCAGGTTCGCGACGTATCCCGAGCCGGGCGCGCCGGTCATCGTGGCCAGCTGGTAGATGCCGCCATCGTTGCCGAAGACGTTGTCCGAGGCCAGGGACATGCGGGACAGGTTCGCGAGGCTCTGCCCGTAGCCATTGGTGGCGTAGGCCTCGCGGCAGGCGGCCTCTGGCAGAGCGACCTGCGACGTCTTGACGATCGGGCCGCTGTTCGTGGCGTCCCGCACCGACCGGTAGACCTCGAAGTGGATGTGCGGCCAGCGCCCGGGGTAGGCGCCGGGGAAGATGCTGGTGAACGTGGCGGTCCCGGCCCGGTTGGTTGCCTGCACCCCGCGCAGGTAGCTCTCGTCCTCCAGGCCCTGGCTGTACATCGAGTACTCGCCGTTGATGTCGCAGTGCCACAGATACACCGCTGCGCCGGCCATGGCCGCATAGCCGTTGGCCGCGTCTGTGACGGTCAGGTTGACAACCAGGGGTATGCCGGCCGCACGGGTTGTCGACGTGCCGAAACTGGACGTGATGTCGCGCCGCACGATGTCGGAGTCGTCCAGGACGTCGACCCCGTTGGAACCGTCGCCGGGATAGGGCCCGGCCGTCTCGTCGGGGACCTCCGCCGCCGGTTTCGCCGCCGCCGACCCCGCTGACCCGGCCGACCCGGTTGAGCCACTGTCGGTCGAGGACATGGCGGACGTGGAGGAGGTCGACGAGTCCCCGACTCCGGCCGCACCGTTGTCCTCGGCCGAGCAGCCGACGATGGCCACCAGGCCGGCGCCGCCGAGGAGCGCCAGGGCCTGGCGGCGGTGCAGCAGTGTCCGCACGTCGGCGGTGAGGCCCAGGTCGTGACGCCCTGGGGCGTGGTCGTAGGTCCGCTTCGCCGTGCGCTCGGCGGGAAGGCTCACGCGGTGCTCCGTCATCCCTCGAGTCTGCCCGGCGATGCCATCGCGCCGCTGTGGTGTCCCTGTGCCCCTTCCATGCGCGGTGTGCCCCCGCCGTCGGCGGTCACGGCGGCCGGTCTCGGGCTCAGCCCAGGAGCACCGGCTGGCCGCTGACGTCGCGGCTGATCTCCGCGTAGGCCGCTTGCAGCAGCGCGGGATCGGGTCCCTCGAGCCGCACCGGCCGGCCGATGGCCTCGAGGACGACGAACCGCAGCAGCGAGCCGCGCGACTTCTTGTCCCGCTTCATGGCCTCCAGCAGCTGGGGCCAACGGTCGCCGCGGTAGGAGGTGGGCAGCCCCAGGCCCGCCAGGATCGCGCGGTGCCGCTCGGCGTCGGCCTCGGGCAGCCGCCCGGCCAGCCGCGCCAGCTCGGCGACATAGACCATGCCGATGCTGACGGCTGCACCGTGCCTGAACTGGTAGCGCTCGACCTGCTCAACCGCGTGGCCGAAGGTGTGGCCGTAGTTGAGGATCTCGCGCAGCGAGGCCTCCCGAAGGTCCTGGGCCACGACCTCGGCCTTGACCCGGATGGCCCGCTCGATGAGCTCGCGCACGTGTCGTCCGTCGTGGCGGCGCGCTCCCGCGAGGTCGGCTTCGACGAGGTCGAGGATGACCGGGTCGGCGATGAAGCCGCACTTGACCACCTCGGCGAGCCCCGCGACGAAGTCGTGCTCGGGCAGCGTCTCGAGGGCGGCGAGGTCGCACAGTACCCCGGCCGGCGGGTGGAACGCGCCGACGAGGTTCTTGCCCTCGGGCGTGTTGATGCCGGTCTTGCCGCCGACCGCGGCATCGACCATGGCAAGCAGCGTTGTGGGCACCTGGACCACCCGCACCCCGCGCAGCCAGGTCGCCGCCACGAAGCCCCCCAGATCCGTCACCGTGCCGCCCCCGACCGCGACGACCGCATCGGAGCGCGTGAATCCGGCCTGTCCGAGGACCCCCCAGAGGAAGGCGGCGACCTGCGCGGTCTTGGCCGCCTCGGCGTCCGGCACCTCCGCGGCATACGCCTCGAAACCACGCGAGGCGAGGTCCTCCCGCACTGCCTCACCGGTCGCAGCGAGCGCGTGCGGGTGGATCACCAGGACCCGCTGGACGCCCTCTCCGACGAGGCCGGGCAGCTCACCGAGCAGCCCGCTGCCGACCACGACGTCGTAGTCGCCGCCCACGCTGATCCGGGTGGGCTCGCTGCCGCCGCCGCTGCCGACGGTCACTGCGGCGCCTCCAGAAGGGCGAGGATCTCGTCGACGATCTCCTGCGGCTCGCGGCCGGCGGTGTTGACCCGGAAGGCCGCGAGGGACTCGTAGACCGGTCGCCGGCGGCCCATCATCGCGGTCCACTGCTGCCGGGGGTTGACCATCAGCAACGGCCGGCTGGTGGCGAAGCCGACCCGCTTGGCCGCGTCGGCGATGCCGACGTCGAGGAAGACCACCCGGTGCTCCCCAAGGGCCTCTCCCACCGCAGTCTCGATCGGCGCTCCTCCGCCGAGGGCGAGCACCCCCGGGTGGGACTCGAGAGCGCGCAGCACCTCCGCCCGCTCCAGGTCCCGGAAGTAGGGCTCGCCGTCGGAGACGAAGATGTCGGCGATGCTGCGCCCCTGCGCCGCCTCGATCGCCGCGTCGGTGTCGTGGAAGCCGACCCCGAGCGCCTGGGCGAGCAGCTCGCCGATCGTCGTCTTGCCGGCACCCGGTGGCCCGATCAGCACCACCAGCGGGCGCCCGGCGCCCTCGGAACCGCTCACCACGTGCGCATCCCCTCGGGGATGGAGGCGAGGTATGCCGTGTGGTTGCGCGAGGTCTCAGCCACCGAGTCCCCGCCGAACTTCTCCAGGCAGGCCTGGGCGAGCACCAGCGCCACCATGGCCTCGGCGACCACCCCAGCCGCCGGCACGGCGCAGACGTCGGAGCGCTGGTGGATCGCCTTGGCGGGCTCGCCCCCCGCGACGTCGACGGTGTCGAGCGAGCGGGGGACGGTGCTGATCGGCTTCATCGCCGCTCGCACACGCAGCACATCCCCGGTGGACATGCCACCTTCGGTGCCCCCCGCCCGACCGGTGCGCCGGCGGATCGTTCCCCCGGCATCGCGCTCCATCTCGTCGTGGGCCGCTGACCCGCGCCGGGAAGCCGTACGGAAGCCGTCCCCCACCTCGACGCCCTTGATCGCCTGGATGCTCATCAGCGCACCGGCCAGGCGCCCGTCGAGGCGGCGGTCCCAGTGGACGTGCGAGCCCAGGCCCGGCGGCAGCCCGTAAGCCAGCACCTCCACCACGCCGCCCAGGGTGTCGCCGTCCTTGCGCGCCGCCTCCACCTCCGCGACCATCGCCGCCGAACCCGTGGGGTCGAGCGCGCGCACCGGGTCCGCGTCGAGGGCGTCGACCTGCTCGGGCGTCGGGACCGGCGCGTCGTCGGACACCGAGGCCGCCCCGATCGCCACGGTGTGGGACACCACGCCGATGCCGTAGGCCTGGCGCAGCAGCCGGGCGGCCACCTCGCCGAGGGCCACCCGGGCCGCGGTCTCGCGCGCCGAGGCGCGCTCGAGCACCGGCCGGGCGTCTTCGAAGCCGTACTTCTGCATGCCGACGAGGTCGGCGTGGCCGGGCCGGGGCCGGGTGAGCGGCCGGTTGCGCCCGATCTCCTGAGGGGCGTTGACGTCGTCGGCGGCAGCGAAGGCCTGGTCGGACACCGGGTCGGCGCTCATCACGGTCCGCCACTTGGGCCACTCGCTGTTGCCGATTCGGATCGCCAGGGGCGACCCCATGGTGACGCCGTGACGGACCCCGCCGAGAAACTCCACCTCGTCCTGCTCGAACTTCATGCGGGCGCCGCGGCCGAACCCGAGCCGCCGGCGGGCCAGGGCGGCGGCTACGTCGGACGTGGTGACCTCGATGCCGGCGGGGAGGCCCTCGATGGTCGCGACCAGGGCCGGCCCATGGGACTCACCGGCGGTCAGCCAACGCAGCATGCCCGAAATCCTGCCACGCGCCACTCAGCCGCTCGCCGCCCCGGTCAACATCTGGAAGTCGAGGGCGAGGGCGACGAACGACCCGACGAGCAGCGCCGGGCCGTACGCGATGTGGCCCCGCAGCCCAACTCGACGCAGCACCACCAGGAGCACAGCGACGATCCCGCCGACCACGAAGGCGGCCAGCACCGCGGTGACCGCGACCCACGGGCTGAGCCAGCCCATGACCAGCCCGATCAGCCCCGACAGCTTCACGTCGCCGAAGCCCATCGCGTCGGGCGACACCCAGGCCATGGCGTAGAAGACCGCGAACAGACCGGCCATGCACGCCACAGCGGCGACTCCGCGTCCCCAGGCTCCCGCGGTGACGGTCGGGACGGCGAGCAGCGCCACCAGCGCTGGGTACCCGGGCAGCACGAGACCGTCGGGCAGGCGGTGGACGTCCAGGTCGATCCAGGCCAGGCAGACGGCAAGCCAGGCGAAGCAGAGGTATGCCGGCAGGGCGGCCCACCCGGCCAGGTCACCGATCCGCCAGGCCAGGAAGCCCCAGAGCAGGCCGAGGGCGGCGGCCGGCCACCACGCCGGCTGCTGTTGCGGTCGGGCGGCCTCGTCGTCCAGCCGGTAGCCACCGGAGGCCAGGGTGCGCCCCGTGCGCCACCCCAGCAGCGTCCCGGCCAGCACGAGGGCGACCACCGCCCACCCGGGCGCGTCGCCGACGGCGAGCCGGATCACCGGCCCAGCCGGGCCCGGCCCGCCGCCATCATCGCGTCGACGGGTGGCTCGAGCCCCGTCATGAGGCGTACCTGCTCGGCCGCCTGGTGCACCAGCATCTCGAGGCCGGACACCACCCGCATTCCGGCCCGCTCGGCCGCGGCTGCGAGCGGAGTCGGCCACCCGGCATACACCACGTCGAGCAGCACACCGGCTCGCGACGGGGGCACGAACGCCGCGGCCGCCAGTCCCCCGGCGGGGGCCAGGGTGCTCACCACGAGCAGGTCGTCCTCGTCGGGCCACTCGCCGAGCGGCACCGGAACCACGTCGAGGTCGCCCTCGGCGACGCACCCCACCTGGGCGGCGCGCACCGGCCGGCGGGCCGCCACGCGCACGCGCCGGAACCCAAGGTGGGCCAGGGCCTGGAGTGCCGAGCGTGACGTGGCGCCCGAGCCCAGGACCGTGGCCCTCGCCCGGTGCTCGACCTCGGCCAGCAGGCCCGCCAGCGCCGCCTCGATCCCGTGGACGTCGGTGTTGTCGCCGAGCCAGGTGCCGTCGGGCCGCCGGAGGAGGGTGTTGATGGCGCCGGTGCGGCTGGCGACGTCGGTGACGTCGTCGGCGACGGCGAATGCTGCCTCCTTCAGGGGCATGGTCAGGCTCAGGCCCCGCCACGACTCGTCGAGCCTGGCCACGAAGGCCACCAGCTCCTCCGCCTGGACCTCGTGGGCGGTGTACTCCCAGTCAGCAAGGGACAGCGCGGCATAGGCCGTGCGGTGCAGGACCGGCGACAGCGAGTGTGCGATCGGTGCGCCGAGGACGCCTGCTCTCAGCACTTGCCGCGGTTCGCCGCGCACCAGGCGTTGAACTCCCGGGCGTAGCGGTCATGCTCGGCGAGCGTGGTCGCGAACTTGGTCTCCCCGGTCTCGGGGTTGACCGTGACGAAGAAGAGCCACGAGCCCGGCGTGGGATGTGCGGCAGCCTTGAGCGAGGCGGCGCCCGGGCTGTTGATCGGACCGGGTGGGAGCCCCTTGACCTTGTAGGTGTTGTAGGGGCTGTTGCTGTTGCGGTCGGCGTCGGAGGTACCCGCCTTCCCGCGCTTCTGGACGGCGTAGTGGACCGTGGAGTCCATCTGGAGCAGGCCGAAGGTGATGTGGTTGGTCGGCAGCAGGCGGTTCTCGATGACCCGGGCCACCTTGCCGCGGTCGGCCTTCCCGCTGACCTCACCCTCGACGATCGAGGCCACGATCAGGGTGCGCTGCATGCGGTCAGGAGTGATGCCGAGCTTCTGCATCTCGTCGAGGCTCATCTGCACCATGGTCCGCAGCTGCTGGGCGGCCGTGGCCTTGGCCGGGAACTCGTAGCTCGACGGGAAGAGATAGCCCTCGATCTTGCCCTTGGCGGCTGCAGGCAGGCCGAGGGCCCGGCTGTCCTTGGCCGCGGCCTTGTAGTCGGAGACCGGGACGCCGGTGGCCTTGGACAGCCGGTCGTAGACCTCAGAGGCCCACAGCCCCTCGGGAATCGTCACGTGCGGCACTGACCGGTTGGCCGGGTTGGCGAGGATGGCGAACGCGTCGATGGCCCGCATGCCCTTCTTGAGGGTGTACGTGCCGGGCTGGATGGACTGCGCCTTCAACGGGTCGGTGTTCGTGGCCTCGATGTAGGCGTCGGTCGTCTTGACCACACCGGCGGCGACCAGCGTGCGGGCGATCGCCTTGCCGGCGTCGCCCGGCTTCACGACCACCTGGACGCTGCCGCTTCCGGGGCCGGGGAAGTCCTTGGAAGCCGTAAGGGAGTCGTAGATGGGCCGCACGAACGTGTAGCCGCCGAACGCAGCCGCGCCGACCAGCACCGCCGCGACAAGGAGGACCAGGCCCCGGCGGCGCCTGCGCTGCCGACGCCGCTGGGGCCGGCGCTCGAGCTCACGGCGCTCCCGGCGGGTCAGCTCGGGGGGGCGCCCCACGTCCTCGTGGAAGATCGCCTGCTCGATGTGGGAACCGTGTGACCCGCTCATCGACCTCTGTCCTTCGTCCGCGGCTTGCGCCGGTCGAGCCTGACCAGCTCCCCGGGCAGCTGCCCGGAGGCCCGTTCGACGTCGAGCGCGGCCTGGAGGATCAGGACGGCTGCCGCCTGGTCGACTTTGGAGCGCTGGCGACGGCCTGCCACGCCGCTGTCGCGCAGGCTGCGGTGGGCGTCGACCGTCGTGAGCCGCTCATCGTAGAGGCGCACGGGAACGGGAGACACCCGCGCCGCAACCTCCTGAGCATACTGGCGTGCCTCCTGCGCGGCACGACCCTCGTCCCCAGACAGGGTACGGGGCAGCCCCACGACCACTTCCATCGAACCCGCCTCGTGGACCAGGTCGGCAAGCTCGGCGAGGTCGTGCTGGCCGACCGGGTCACGGCTCAGGGTGCACACCGGCGTCGCAAGGATCCCGTCGGGGTCGCTGACCGCGACGCCGACGCGCACGCTGCCGACATCCACGCCCACTCTTACCCCGAGCCGCACGGGTTCAGCCCGGGAGACCCCGGACCGCCTGCTCGACGGCGCCCAGCGCGTCGCCGACCCGCGCCGGGTCGGTGCCACCGCCCTGCGCCAGGTCGTCCTTGCCGCCACCGCCCCCGCCCAGCACCCGGGCAGCCTGGCGAACGAGGTCACCCGCCCGCACTCCACGGCCGCGGGCCGGCGCGTTGGTGGCCACCACGACCAGGGGCCGGTCCTTCGCCACGGAGGCGAGTGCGACGACCGAGGGGCTGGCGTCACCCAGGCGGCTGCGCAGGTCGAGTGCCATGGTGCGCAGGTCGTCGGCCGACGTGCCCGTTCCGGCGTCATGCGTGAGCAGCCGGATGCCGTTGATGTCGCGGGCGTAGTCGACCAGCGCCCCCGCCGACGCCATGACCTGTGCCTGGCGGACTCGCTCGAGCTCGCGCTCGGCATCCCTCACCCGGGTCAGGAGCGCGGCGATGCGGTCCTTCAGCTCGCCGGGCTGGACCTTGACCAGCTCGGTGAGCTCGGCGACCAGGGCGCGCTCCTTGGCGAGGTAGCGCAGGGCATCGATGCCGACGAAGGCCTCGAGCCGGCGCACTCCGGACCCCACCGAGGACTCCCCGGTGATCGTCAGGGCACCGACCTGGGAGGAGTGCTGCACGTGCGTGCCACCACACAGCTCCCGCGACCAGGGGCCGCCGATCTCGACCACGCGGACCTTCTCGTCGTAGGTCTCGCCGAACAGCGCCAGGGCACCGATCTGCCGCGCCTCGGGCAGCGTCATGTAGCTGGCCGACACGGGCAGGTCCTGGCGGACCGCGAGGTTGGCCACCTCCTCGATCTCGGAGCGGGTCTCCGTCGAGAGCGCGTGGTTCCAGGCGAAGTCCAGGCGCAGGTAGCCGGGCTTGTTGTAGGACCCGGACTGGAGGGCCGAGGGCCCGAGCACCTGCCGCAGGGCCGCGTGGATGACGTGCGTGCCCGAGTGGGCCTGGCAGGCCGACCGCCGCCACTCGGCGTCGACCTCCGCCTCGACCACCTGGCCCAGGCGGACCGGGCCGCGCAGCACGTCGACGGTGTGGGCGATGAGGCCCTTGACCGGCCGCTGCACGTCGACGACCTTGAGGTGGGCGCCGTCGCCGGTGATGACGCCCTCGTCGGCGATCTGACCGCCGGACTCGGCGTAGAACGGCGTCCGGTCGAGGACGACCTGGCCGCGCTGACCCGGCTCGAGCTCGTTGACCTGCTCGCCGTCCATGACCAGGCCGATCACGCTCGCCTCGCTGTTGAGCTCGACATACGCGCGGAAGTCGGTCGCCCCACGGGCGCGCAGCTCCTTCCAGACCTCGGTGTCGGCGTGGCCGGCCTTCTTCGCCTTGGCATCGGCCTTGGCGCGGGCTCGCTGCTCGTGCATGAGCGCCCGGAACCCCTCGCGGTCGACCTCGAGCCCCTGCTCGTCGGCCATCTCCAGGGTCAGGTCGATGGGGAAGCCGTAGGTGTCGTGCAGCTGGAAGGCCTGGTCGCCGCCCAGCCGGGTCCGGCCCTCGGCCTTGGCCTTGGCCACGGCGAGGTCGAGGATCGTCGTGCCGGCGGTGAGGGTCCTGCGGAAGGCGTCCTCCTCGGCATACGCGATCTGGGAGATCCGGTCGAAGCCGGTCTCCAGCTCGGGGTAGGAGTTCTGCATCCGCTCCAGCGAGACCGGCAGCAGGTGGGGCAGGCTCGGCTCGTCGTAGCCGAGCAGCCGCATGGACCGGACCGCGCGACGCAGCATCCGCCGCACCACGTAGCCACGTCCCTCGTTGCCCGGCGTGACGCCGTCGCCGATGAGCATCAGCGAGGAGCGCACGTGGTCGGCGACGACGCGAAGCCGGACGTCGTCGGGGTGTGACTCCGACGCGGCGTGGCCCGACTGCGTGCCATAGCGCTTCCCGGTCATCTCGGCGGCGCGGTCGATGACGGGGTAGACCTCGTCGATCTCGTAGAGGTTGTCGACCCCCTGGAGAAGCGTCGCCATGCGCTCCAGCCCCATGCCGGTGTCGATGTTCTTCTTCGGCAGCTCGCTGGAGACGTCGAAGTCGTCCTTGGCCCGGACGGCGCCGAGCTCGTACTGCATGAAGACGAGGTTCCAGAACTCGAGGAACCGGTCCTCGTCGACGGACGGCCCCCCGTCGCGGCCGTACTCCGCACCGCGGTCGAGGTAGATCTCACTGCACGGGCCGCCCGGTCCGGGGACCCCCATGTGCCAGTAGTTGTCCAGCTTCCCGCGCCGGGTGATGCGCTCGGCGGGAATGCCGATCGTGTTCTTCCAGATGTCGAAGGCCTCGTCGTCGCCCTCGTAGACCGTCGGCCAGATCTTCTCGGGGTCCAGGCCGTATCCGCCCTGGTCCTGGGAGGTCGTGATCAGCTCCCACGCCAGGGTGATGGCGCCTTCCTTGAAGTAGTCGCCGAAGGAGAAGTTGCCGTTCATCTGGAAGAACGTCGCGTGCCGCGACGTCTTGCCGACCTCGTCGATGTCACCGGTGCGCACGCACTTCTGCACCGAGGTCGCCCGACGCCACTGGGCCTCCTGCTGGCCCAGGAAGTAGGGCTTGAACGGCACCATGCCGGCGTTGACGAACAGCAGGTTGGGGTCGTCGTAGATGAGCGGCGCGGAGGGCACCACGGTGTGGCCCTTGCTCTCGAAGAACGAGAGCCAGCGGCGCCTGATCTCGGCGGTTTCCATGCGTGTGGGTCCTTAGGTCATGACTCGGCCATGGTTTCGGCCATGGCCGATGGTACGGGCAGGGCGGATGCGGGGCGGGGCTGCGTGGGCCGACAAGGGCCGCTCCAGCCCCTACCGAGCTCGCGGTCCCGCCGGGTCGTCGAGCAGCGCACGTGCGGCAGCGACGTCGAGTGGCGCTGGCACCGCGAAGGGGTCGCCGGCCGTCTGGGCCGCCTCCATGCCGAGGGCCTCGCGCAGCTCGGCCTCCCGCTGCGCCATGCCCTGGCGCACTGCGTCCGCGAACTCATGGGCCCGCTCGGAGAGGTCGTCGGGCGCCCAGGCCCGCGCCAGCCGGTAGATGCCGTAGCCGGCGGCCACCACGAGCCCAGCGACCACGAGCCGCTTCATCGCGCACCCCCGGTCTGCTGGTCACTCGCCGAACTGCGGGTGGTCCCGGCGTTCGCAGCGTTCCCGACGTTCCCGGTGCTCGCAGCGTTCCCGGTGCTCGCAGCTTTCCCGGTGCTCGCAGCATTCGCCTTGCGTGAGGTGCTTCCCCCCTCCGGCGCACGGCCGCGC
>DASSJT010000145.1:0-3117 GCA_035691065.1 Dermatophilaceae bacterium | reverse complement strand
CCGGCACGGCCGCCGAGGGGAACCCGCTCCACCACCACCACCGACGCCTGCACCCGCTCGCGCACCGTCTCGGGCACGAGCGACGGGTCCCTCAGCACCCACCGGACCGGGCGCTGGTCATCGACCCAGGACACGGTCAGGGTGAAGGCGTCATGGTCCCAGGTCCCCGTGTCGACCAGATGCCACGCGCGGGCCAGGGTGACCTCGCCACCGGGGCTGACGGCATACAGCCGATGGTTGCTGGCCACCACCGTCGCGCCGGTGGCTTCGTCGTGAGCCCACGTCAGCAGGCGTTCGCCCCTGCCTGCCTGGATGGCGGTGGCCGCCGGCTCGGGAATGCGAACGGCGTCGCGCGCTCTCTGGAGGAATCCCACGGCGCCAGTCTGTCAGTCGCGAGCTCAGGCCAGCCGGGCGCGTAGGTCGACGAGGCTGCGCTGCAGGCCCTGGAGCCGCTCGGCCAGCTCGCGGGAGGCTCCATGGTCGGCAGAGGGGTCCGCGGCCAGTCGTCGCATGGCCGACATGGCTTCGCCGATCTGCCTGCTGAGGGCCACCTCCTGCACCCGCACGAGAAGCGAGCTGATGTAGCGGCGCTCCGGGAGGCCAGTGGCCTTGTCGAACCGGGTGGGCAGCTCGGCGACGGCGAGCTCGGCGACCAGACCACGCACCGCGAGGGGCGCCGCGTCAGCGACGCGGTCGGTCCATGCGGCGGTGGACAGCCCGCGGGTGGGCCCCCCAGCAGCAAGTATGCCGTCGAAGACGGCCCGGTGCGCCGGCGCCGCGAACGCTTCGGTCGCGATCGCGTCGAGGTCGCCGGCCTCGAACAGCTGGGGGTACTGGAGGAGGGTCTGGAGGAGCTGGCGCTCGGCGAAGACAACGGGGTCGCGCAGGTCGGGGACGGGAAGTGTGGCCCTGGCCTCCTGGGCGCTGGGCTCTGGGACCGCATCGACGGTGGCCTCGGCCTCGGGGATGGCTGATGGCGAATGGCCGGCAACCGCAGGCATGCCCGACGCGGGAGCCGGTCCCTGGGCCGTTGGGCGACCCGAGTCATGGCTGGCCCTCCGAGCCGTCCGCCCGGCCCGCGCGACCTCAGCCTGCACCTGCTCGACCTCGACGCCGATCCAACCGGCGACCGCGCGGGTGTACTCGGGTCGGAGCGAGGCGTCGCGGATCCGCGCCACGATCGGGGCGACCGCGCGCATGCCCTGCACCCGGCCCTCGACGGTGGCCAGGTCGAAATGGGAGATCGTCGTGCGCACGGCGAACTCGAACATGGGCACCGCGTCGTCGACCAGTGCCCGCACCGCGGCGTCGCCCTTGGCCAGCCTCAGGTCGCAGGGGTCCATGCCGTCCGCGGCCACCGCGACGAACGACTGCGACGCCCAGCGTTGGTCTTCCTCGAACGCCTTCATGGCCGCCTTCTGGCCCGCGGCGTCGCCGTCGAACGTGAACACCACCCGGGCCGGGGCAAGGTCGGCCTCGTCGCGCATGATGCGCCGCAGGATCTTGATGTGCTCGAGACCGAAAGCGGTGCCGCAGGTCGCCACCGCGCCGCCGACACCCGCGAGATGAGCCGCCATCACGTCGGTGTAGCCCTCGACCACGACGGCGCGACGCTCGGCGGCAATGGCCTTCTTCGCGGCGTCGAGGCCGTAGAGCACGGCCGACTTCTTGTAGATCGGCGTCTCGGACGTGTTGAGGTACTTCGCCGCGATCCGGTCGTCGTCGAAGAGGCGGCGCGCGCCGAAGCCGACGGTGTCGCCGGTGATGTCGTGGATGGGCCAGACCAGTCGACCTCGGAAGCGGTCGTAGAGGCCGCGCGAGCCCCGCCCGGACAGCCCGCCCACGATCAGCTCGTCGTCGCTGAAGCCTTTCGAGCGCAGGTGCCGCGAGAGGTCCTCTCCCCCGCGCGGCGCGAACCCGACCCCGAACCGCTCGGCCGCCTCGCGCCCGAACCCCCGGTCGCGCAGGAAGTCGCGAGCCAGCCGCGCCTCGGCCAGGCCAAGGAGCGCCTCGGCATAGAACTCCTGCGCGACCCGGTGTGCCTCCAGCAGGCGCGAGCGCCGGCCCAGCCCCTCCTCGCGCCCCCGGCCCACGCCGTCCTCGTAGTGCAGTTCCATGCCGAGCCTCGCCGCCAGCCGCTCGACCGCCTCGGCGAACGTGAGGTGCTCGACCTTCTGGACGAACGAGATCACGTCACCGCCCTCGCCACACCCGAAGCAGTGGTAGGCGCCGACCGCATCGCGCACCGTGAACGACGGCGTCTTCTCGTCGTGGAACGGGCACAGTCCCTTCATGGATCCCGGGCCCGCCGGGCGGAGCGTCACGTGCTCGCGCACCACATCGGCAATCGACGAGCGCTCCTTGACGAGCGCGATGTCGTCGGCCTTGATGAGACCCGCCACACACCCTCCTCGATCGTGATGCAGTCTAGGTGGTGTCGCCCAGCCGGGTCTGGCAGCATCCACCGCAACGGAAGGAGCGGGATGCGCGCTCAGCGAGCCTTAGCGCTGGCGGTGGCGTTCGCCCTCGAGCTCATCGCCCTGTGGGCCACCGCTGCGTGGGGCTTCAGCGTCGACGCGAACCCCGGTCGCTGGATCCTGGGCATCGCACTGCCCGTGGCGCTCGCCGTGCTGTGGGGCATCTTCGCCGCTCCCAAGGCCCATCGCCGGCTGCACGGGCTCCCGCTCGCGGCCTTCGAGACGCTGTGGTTCGGCGCCGGCGTGGCCGCCCTCTACGGGCTCGGCCACGTCTGGTCGGCCGGCGCCTTCGCCTTCGCCTGCCTCGTGACCCCCTTGGTGCTGCGGGTCAGTGGTCCGGAGGGGAGCGCCGACGCGGGTCACGCCGCAGAGGCGCGACCCGCGGCAGAAAGAGGTCGCGCGGCCGAGGGTCGCCGCGCCGTTGAGAGCGGTCGCGCGCCCGAGGGTCGCCGCGCGGCCGAGGTTGGGCGCGCCGCCGATTCGCGTCGCCCACCGGATTCGCGTCGCCCACCGGACCCGGGTCGTCTCCCCGATTCGCGTCGCCCACCGGATTCACGTCGCCCACCGGACCCGGGTCGCCTCCCCGATCCGGGTCGCCCCCTCGGTCCGGCTACCGGGGCCGAGCGGGCCAGGGCCCCGG
>DASSJT010000144.1:0-9055 GCA_035691065.1 Dermatophilaceae bacterium | reverse complement strand
TGTTGCTGAAGTAGTCGCGCTGGAACGCTGCCGCTGCGCCGATGAGCAGCCAGATCACCAGGAGCAGACCGATCAGACGGCCAAGACCGCCTCCGCGGCGGCGGCGCCGTACTTCGACGTCGGACATGACCTCACATCCTTTCCCTCCGGGACCGGAGGTGTCGGCAACAGAATGCCGCACCCCGCGGCCGCGGCCTAGGTCCGAAGGGGTAGGTCATGGGTCACTCGACGGCGGGGCCATCGGTGGACTTCACTGCGAGTCGACAGGGCCGTCCGACGGCTGGCACAGATGCCGGACGAAGAACCGGGCCGCGGAGTCCAGCTCGAACGACGGGACGCCGGTGTGCCCGCCCAGATTGGCATGCAGTGTCTTCTCCTTGGAGCCGAAGGCGTCGAACAGGTCGAGGGCCATCTGCCGGTCGTTCCCCTCGTCGTCCCACTGCAGCAGGACCTGCAGCGGGATGGTGACCCGGCGGGCCTCCTCGAACATCGTTCGTGGCACGAAGCTCCCTGCGAACAGGAGCGCGGCCGCGATGCGGGGCTCGACCACGGCCAGCCGGATACCGATGGCGATCACTCCTCCCGACATCCCGACCGGGCCACCGATCTCAGGCAGGGAAAGGACGGCGTCCAGGGTGGCCTGCCACTCCGGGACCGCCTTCTCGACAAGCGGAAGGACCAGCGTGTCGACGATCTGGTCGACCGGCTCACCGGCTGCCAGCGCCCTGCGGAGGTCTGCGCGGGCCTGCTCGGCGGCGGCCGAGCGGGGCCGGTCACCGCCGCCGGGGAGTTCGATGGCGACCGAAGCGAACCCGTACGCCGCCGCGTTGTGGGCCCGCCCCGCCAGCCGGGGGTACATCTGGCGCAGTCCGCCGGGGTGCCCGAGCAGGATCAGCGGTGCTGGCGCGGATGCAGGCGTCCACAGGGTGCCTGGGACCTCGCCGAGGGTGAACCCGCGTTCGAGGACCCCGTCGTCGAGCCGCTTCTCAGAAGTGAAGTCCATGGTCGCGCCTTTCGGGAGTGCTCCTGGACGGCGCTGGGCGTCCGCGGGCAGGATCCCACGCGTCGCCGCGACCTGGGTGTTCCCGGTGTGGAGCGCTACGAAAGCGGCGCACCTCCCGGCGGACGGCGCGCGATCGTGAGACCCAGGACAGCGGTCCCGAGCGCAACGACTCCCGCGGCGGTGAAGGCCGCCGTGAACCCCGGCGAGGTCAGGGTGCTGGCGCCCGCGCCACCTGCCGCGATGCCGATCGCGGTGAACGTGGCCGTGCCGAGCGCCGCTCCGACCTGGCTCGTCGAGCCGGCGAGCCCCGATGCCAGCCCTGCGTGAGCATCGGGGGCCGCCGACGCGATCACCATCGTGGTGGGCATGAAGCTGAGCGCGACGCCGACCGCGACGAGCAGCAGCCCGGGCAACACCGCGACCAGGTAGCCGGTGTGGGTCGGTGCGTGCCCCAGCCACAGGTGACCGGCGGCCAGCACCACCAGCCCGATCACCATGGTGCGTCGCGGACCGAGTGCACGCAGCAGACGCGGCAGTAGGGCGAGCGAGACGACGAAGCCGGTCACCGAGGTGGGGACCATGGCCATCCCGGCCCGCTGCGGGGCCATGGCGAGCGCCTGCTGCAGGTACAGGGCAACCAGCACGAACGCGGAGGCGCGGGCTGCTCCACCGAAGACGGCGAGGGCGAGACCGGTGCGCATGACCCGGGACCGGAGCAGCTCGAGGGGCACCAGCGGATCGGCGGTGCGGCCCTCGAGAACCACGAACGCCGCCAGGAGCCCGGCGAAGGCGGCGAGGCTGGCCAGGACGGGGAACGAGGTCCATCCGCTCTCGGGGACACCGAGAGCAGCGTGGACCAGGGCGATGACTGCCCCGGTGATGGTCGCTGCGCCGCGCCAGTCGAACCGCCGGCGGGGGCCACGCGGACCCTCCTCGAGCACCTGCCGGGCGAGGAGGACGGCGGCGGTCGACACGGGCACGGTGACCAGGAAGACCGAGGACCAGCCGAGGCCGCCGGCGAGAAGGCCGCCGAGGAAGACGCCGGTGGCTCCTCCGAGCCCGGAGGCGGCGCCCCAGATGCTCATGGCCCGGGCCCGAGCCGGACCGGGGAAGGTCAGCAGGAGCAGCGACATCGCGGCCGGGCTCAGCGCGGCAGCGCCGGTGCCCTGGATGATGCGGCCCGCTACGAGCATCGCCGGGTTGGCGGCCCCCGCGGCGAGCAGCGTGCCCGCGGCGAACAGGGTCGACCCTGCGACGAACATGCGGCGTCGGCCGAACAGGTCCGCGGCCCGCCCGGACATCAGGAGCAGGCTGCCGAAGGTGAGGACGTAGGCGTTGACCACCCAGGTGACCCCGGTGGGGCCGAACCCGAGGTCGGCCTGGATGGAGGGCAGAGCAACGTTCACGATCGAGGTGTCGAGCATGACGACGAACTGGGCGGAGACCAGCAGCCCGAGCGCGACCGAGCGGCGACGGCGACCGCGGAATCGCGGCAGCGCCGGCACGGGCGCGGGGACGGCGGGAGCTGGGCGCCGGCTGCCTGTGGTCCGGGTCTGTGTGGTCCGGGTCTGAGTGATGGTCATCGTGGCCCGCCTGGTCCTGGTCCTGGGTGTGGTCGGGGATGCAGTGATCGGTCTAGCGCCAGGGCGACGCGGTCGGCCGGGTGGGACCGAAGGTGGTGGGGGTCTGGGCGGAGAAGTCGCCGGCGTAGTAGCCGTTGTGCGCGTGCCGGATCCGGCCGGTGTAGGTGCCGGACTCTTCCTCGATGATCAGCGATGCAGCCATGACGCCGTTCCCTTCTGTGAGCCTTGAGCCGGGGGTCTTCGTGCTCGTCAGCCTCGTCGTTCGGGCGGATGGTCGCCCCGGTCAAATCGCCGGGTTCCGCGCCCGGGTTTCCCGGCGATGACCTGGCCGGTCAGCGGGAGGGAAGCGGCCCACCGGTGCGGACCGAGGAGACAACCTCGGTGATGGCGCGGACCGATGCCGCAGCAGGGCGGACGTCCTCGAGCAGGCCCTCGTGGGTGGATCGCACGGTGCGGTGGACGGAGTTGGCCGACAGCATCGCGAGCTGGTCCTGGGCGCCGACCCAGCCGTCGGTCCCGGTGCTGGTCGCGGAGGCGGTCAGCACGGCGATCGGCCGGTCACCGAGCGTGGTGAGCGCTTGGGCCTGCGCGAAGGCCTCAGGGATGACCGAGACCTCGTCGCGCTGGTTCCGGTAGTACTTGGGCCTGGAGGTGATCGCGGTGACTCTTGAAGCGTCGGCATCCGGAAGGTGCGACGTGACGGGGATCTGGCCCACGCCGAGGCGGCTGAGCGTCGGCATCAGCGAGTACATGGGGCGCATCATCATGGTGTACTGGCCAGCGAAGGCGGGCATCCGGGTGAACTGCTCGGGGCTGGAGCTGTCCAGCAGCACCAGGCCGGCGACCTGCTCGGGGTACCGCGCGGCGTACGTCATCGCGTAGGTCCCGCCGGTGGAGTGCCCGACCAGCACGTAGGGGCCGTGCTCGCCGGCCTCGGCGAGGAGCGTGTGCAGGTCCTCGGCCGACTGGACACCGTCCAGGGGGCCCGCGGCTTCGTCGCTCCAGCCCTGCCCGGCGCGGTCGTAGGCGCAGACCCGGGTCGTCGCTGCGATCGGGCGGGCGATCCGCGCCCAACCAGCAGAGACCCCGCCGAGCCCGTTGGACAGCACGACGGTCGGGGAACCATGGCCGTGGCAGTCCAGGTGGAGCCGGTGGCCCCCGACGTCGTACAGCTTCCCCGGGGCGGCGACGGTGGCCTGGTCGCGGGTGCCCGCGATGTTGGCGTAGGTGGCGCCGACCGAGGCGAGGACCAGCGCCGCGAGCACGGGGGTGAGCACCCAGCGCGCCTTCCCGGTCACCGAGCAGCGCACCTGGACGAACATCCACGCGGTGAGCGCCACCATCAGCGGGGGCCACACCCAGTTCAGCGCCGTCAGGGTCTGGTTGCCGGGGTTGAAGGCCACCAGGGCGGCACCCGTGGCGCCCATCGCGACGGCCGGGACGACTGCCCATCGCTGTGGCTGCCGGGTACGCCGTACGGTCAGCGTGGCCATCAGCGCCCAGCCGAACCCGAACCCGAGCAGCAGGGACCCGGTGACGGTGGCCTCGGTGCCACCGGCGAACACGACGAAGGCCAGCAGCAGCGCGGCGACGGCGCCGGCGACCATGGAGGCGACGATGGCACGCCCGGCGGGTCGGCTCTTGGTGGCGTGCCTGGTCGGCTCAGGCGCGTGGTGCGGCCGACTGGCCGGGTGGGCCTGGGTGCTCATCGTGGTCTCCTTCTCGGTGTGTGAGTTGTTGCTGTTGAGCGTGGACGCGAACGGAGGTTGTTCACGCCGGTCAGATGGCCGGGGTCGGGGTCGCGGAGCTGGTCGCGAGGTCTTCGGCGCGCTGGTCGACGGACGGGTTGGCGCCCTCGGTGCGCCGCCACTGCCAGGCCCGGGCGACCAGGGTGGCTGCCGCGGAGAGCAGCGCCGCGAGCACGAAGACGACCAGGGCCGGCCATGTGTAGGCCGCCGCCCGCCAGGTCACGTCGCGCCCGATCCAGGCCTCGGCCAGCCGCGGGAACGCCGCACCCGCACCGAGCACCAGCACCGCCGGAAGCAGGCCGAGCACTGTGCGCAGCGGGGCGCCGCGGCGGCGGCGGACCCAGCGACCGGCACGGACCGCGCCGCACACGCCCAGGGTCAGCGCCGCCAACGTGAAGGCGGCCAGGACGGTGTCCAGGGTCGCGGCCAGGTGCGGTCCGCTCGAGGGTGGGGCGGTGCCTTCGATGATGTCGAAGACGCCGTGCACGATCGCGGTCTGGTCGAGCATCATCGGCGAGCCGGCGTTGAACAACAGCACCACCCCGTACCCGGACGCCGGCCACAGCGCCTCCTCGGAGGTGAAGGTCAGCAGGCTGCCGCTGTGCTCGAGCCGGGTCGGTGCGCTGGTCGGACCGCGAGTCGCCCACCCCAGGGCGTACCCGACCTGCGGCGCGCTCGGGGTGTGCAGCACTCGCATGCCGCGGCGGGAGACGATCCGGTTGCCTGTGGCGGTCTGGCCGCCGTTGGCGTGGACGATGAGCCAACGCGCCATGTCGGTCGCGGAGCTGACGATGCCGCCGTCGCCGACCGTGTAGGTGCCTGGCCCGGGCGCGGTGAACGCGTGCCCGTAGGCGGTCACGTGACCCTCGGCCAGGCCGGGGACGGGTTGGTCGTCGGTCACCGTGGAGGTGCTGGAGGCCATCCCGGCCGGTTGGAGGATGTGACGGCGCAGGTACTGGTCGAATGGTTCACCGCTGAGCACCTCGACCAGGCGTGCCGCGACCTGGTAGTTGGGGTTGTGGTAGCTCCACATCGTCCCCGGTGTCGACGCCAAGTGTGCGGCCCGCAGGCTGGTCGTCGCCTCGGTCGTGGTCCGCGGTTGGGGTCGGCTGAGCTCGGGCACCACCGCGTCGGTGAGCCCTGAGGTGTGGTCGAGCAGCTCGCGCACGGTGATCTGGTCCGCGCGCGGGTCGGCCAGCTGGAACTCCGGCAGATGGTCCTGGACCGGGTCGTCCAGGTGCAGCAGCCCGGCGTCGACGAGCTGCATCAGCGCCAGCGCGGTGAACGACTTGCTCAGTGAGGCGATGCGGAACAGCGAGTTGCCGGTCACCGCCTCCCCGGTGGAGTCGAGTCCGTAGCCACGCACCATCAGCACCCGGTCGCCGCGCGTGACCGCGACGGCGGCACCGGGGGTGGCCGAATCCTGCATCGCCGCGCTCAGGTACCGATCGATCTCCGTGACCACCGTGCCCGGCCGGCGCGGGGTGGCCCCAGCTGGGAGAGTCGGTGTCGCAGCGAGGAGCAGTCCCGCGAGCAGGACGATGACCGAGGCCCGGGCGACCGATCCCGGAGAGAGGATCCGCATCACAGCTCCCGAAGGGATGGGACGGCTGGTTGGCTGGGGGTCTCGGTGCGACGCACGTCCCGGCGCTCGGCGTAGGACACGCGCAGCTCGGACCCGAACTGGGACCTCTGGGAGAAGTCGCCGGCGTAGTAGCCGTTGTGTGAGTGT
The DNA here is from genome assembly GCA_035691065.1 of Dermatophilaceae bacterium. GTDB lineage: Bacteria > Actinomycetota > Actinomycetes > Actinomycetales > Dermatophilaceae > DASSJT01. Next base: position 2,989 of record DASSJT010000144.1, on the reverse strand, counting down.
CGGATCCGGCCGGTGTAGGTGCCGGACTCTTCCTCGACGAGCAGTGAAGCAGCCATCTCGAACACTTCCTTGGCCTGTTTCTGTGGCGTCGGCCCCGGAGGTTCCGGGCCGCTGTTGAGGGCTTCAGGTTCAGCCGGCGGCCTTGCCTTGGACTGTCCAGCCGCTGTCCGCGCCAGCCGGTACAGGAGGGCGGAGCGGCCGCGGTCCGGGCCGTGCCCTCACCTAAGTCGGGGGGTCCCGACAGGAGGGTTGCCGTCTGGTCGAGGTGGTGCCATTGGACGTTCCCGGGTTGAACGGTCAGCGCCTATTCCGGTGACTGCCATCAGATCGGTCTGCAGATCGGAAGGGCTGCTGCGGAGACGGCCCGCGCCTGTTGACCCCAGAGGCCGCGAGTTTCGCAGGAGGCATGGATCGCGGCCCGCTCGAGATCGGCCACGGCCTGTTCAAGCTCGTCGGGTGTCTTGGGATGACCGGTCGTTTCCACTCGTGGTGGCAGTTCCCGCATCAGGCGGGAGAGAACCGTGGCCGCTATGGGTCATCCCTGACCCCAAAGCAGCTTCTGGCCCCACCGGGCACCATTGGCAAGTCTCTCCACTCCGCGGGCCGCGCGGTCGAGGGGATGGATGGGCGCTACGCGGCTCGCCGCGACCTCGATGCCGTCCTCGTCCTGTCGCGACGATGTTCCTCCGGCCCTTTTCGTTGGCATGAGTAACCGGCGTCGATGGCGCCACCACCCAAGGTGAACCGCATGTAGGGCCTGCGGGTGCCTAATAGCCCGCAGCGCCCATGGCAGACCTGAGCCGACGCCTGACGCGTGTACGTCAGGGCTGCCGGTGAGCCGATCTGAATGCGCGGCGGCCGAGCGCTCACGCGGATAGGCCCAGCGGCGGCCGAGGTTGTTGCGCAGCGACCAGGATCGATGGGCATGCCGTTCTCAATCGTCGTTCACCTGAGAAGTCACGGGTCGCTGCTCGGCTCAGGAGATCGGCCGAGCAGCGCGTGGTCGAGAAATCCGGTGACCCGGTCCTCGTAGCCGACGCCGGCGCGGATGCCTCGTGTGTGAGCGACGTCGGGCAGTGTCCAGAGTCGAGCACCCGCTGCGGCGGCGTATCGCCGATTGAGCGGTATCTCTTGCGGGATGCTGCCTGCGCCGACAAGAAACATCGGCGTGCCGTGCCGCCGGGCTTCGGCAGCCAGGTGACGAAGCGGCTGGCCCGGGCGGGTGCCTGATAGGAGCGAGATCACTCCGAAGGTGACCCGCAACGGCAGGTTCCCAAGCGCGTCTGCCGGCGCGCGCTCAAGAGGCGCGAGGTCGCGGCTGGAGCGCGCGGTTGCGCCGTCAAGCACGGTCGCCGCAAGGCTCACCTCTCCGTCGCCTCGTGCCGCGACCGTCTCGATGAGGACGTCGGCACCTGTTGACAGGCCGATGGCACCGATGCGGGAGGGCTGCACGTCGCCTTGGGCGGAGAGGAATCGAACGCCGCCGACTACATCGGCGCTCCACCCCCAGCCGTAGGCGTTTCGAACCCCAGCGCTCGCGCCGGAACCGCGGGCGTCGTAGGCCAGGACACCGTAGCCGTGCTTCACCAGCATGTCGGCATGGGCGCGCACCGAGTCGCGGGTGCCACTCGCGCTGGGCACGAGGAGTACGGCGGCCCCGTTCGTCGAGGGGTGGTACCAGCCGGAGAGCTTGACCCCGTCCGAGGCCACCAGCTCCACCACTTTGTAGCCGGGTGGCAGGGGGCCGGTTGAGGTGTGCTGGAGTCGGTGAGTCTGGACCGTCCCGAGCACCACGGGAAACACAACCAGAGCGAGGACGGCCAGGCCGACGGCAATGTTGGCACCAGCGCGAGCGCATCGACGCCACAGCGACGACGGTCTCGAGCGTCGCGCGACCCGCCTTCGGTGCAGCAGGACGATCGCCAGGCCTAATAACCAGCTACCCGCGATCAGGGCGGCTACGCCGCCTGCGTCCCGAAGGGCGGCCGCGACGTTAGCGCCCGGGGATGGGGCGTGCGCTGCCTGGCGATGGATCGTGAGGCCGTACAGGTGCATGGCACCGTTCGCGAGGGCCAGAACGGCGATCAGGAAGGCGATCGACGCCTGCGCGAGGACATTCGCCTGGGTGAATGCCATGAAAGCCGCGGCGGTGAGGACGGATACGACAATCATGGGCTCCAGTCGTTCCTGAACCGTGGCGTGGCCTGCCGTGAAAAGGGTCTCGGTCGCCACGTGCAGCCCCCAAGTCGCTGTCGCGAGGATGAGCAGCCGCATCTGGGTGCCCAGGGTGGGCCATCGGGGTCTGAGATGCACGTCGATCTCCTTTGCTGCGCCTTGGTCTCGCTCAATGACGCGAGTTGTCGGCCGCCGGGGTGTTCATGGCGGAGGCGGGGGTCAGCTCGGCTGCGGCCGAAACCACGAGTCCGCCGAGCATGAACGCGGCCAGGGCTGCGACGAGTGCGGATGTGCCGAGATTCGGGAGGTGGGTGCGCCACCCTTCGGACGTGGAAGCCACGTTGTGGTGGTGAGAGTGCGTCAGTGCGTGGCCCTTGCCTCGCATCAGCAGGTATCGGTTGACGGGGACGGCCACAGCGAATGCGGTGAGGAAGGCGAGCGCCATGCTGAGCCAGAAGATGACGTTGACCAGTCCGGCATCCATGGCTCCAGGGATGACGACCATGACGAGGTTGTCGACGACCTCCATGGTCACGATGGACAGCGTGTCAGCGGCGAGGACGACGCTCCCGGCGGCCACGAGCCCCATGCCAGCCTTCAGCAGCGGAAGGATCGAGAGCGCGTATCCGAAGAGGAAGGCCAGCGCCACCGACAGCGCGATCGTGGCGAGAGAGGTGAGCCCGGCTGTGGTTCCGATGATGAGGCCGGCGATCTCTCCGATCGCACAGCCAGTCAGGCAATGCAGCGTGGCACTGACGGCCATGCCGGTCATCTTCGGGTCGCCGCTTGGCCTTGAAGAGTCACGTTCACGGCG
>DASSJT010000143.1:0-6120 GCA_035691065.1 Dermatophilaceae bacterium | reverse complement strand
CGCACCCCGCGGCGCCAAGCAGCCCTCCCGCTCCTGGGCCCCTTCTGCATCACGCTGGCTCGCCGTCGGGCACGGAATCGCCTGGGGGTGGACGTGGCCCGCGGTTGGTGACCTCTCACGGGAGCTGCGCGCGCACGACGCCGTCGAGGATGTCGAGCGGCAGCCCGCCCGAGCCCAGGACGGCGCTGTGGAAGGCCTTGATGTCGAAGGCCTCCCCCTGCCGCTCCATCGCCTCGCCGCGCATCCGGAGCAGCTCGATGCGGCCGATCATGTAGGACGTGGCCTGCCCGGGGTACTCGATGTAGCGGTCGATCTCGCGCCGGACGAGGTCCTCGCTCATCGGCGAGTTGGCGACCATGTAGTCGACGGCCTGCTCCCGGCGCCAGCCCAGCGCGTGGATCCCTGTGTCGACGACCAACCGGCAGGCGCGCATGGAGTCGGTGCTGAGCATGCCCATGCGCGCGAGGTCGGACGAGTACAGCCCCATCTCGTCGGCGAGCCGCTCGGTGTAGAGGCCCCAGCCCTCGGCATAGGCCGTCGCGTGCACGTGCTTGCGGAACTCCGGTATGCCGGTGAGCTCGCCGGCGATGGACAGCTGCAGGTGGTGCCCCGGGATGCCCTCGTGGAAGGCGAGCGCCTCCATCTCGAACGTCCCCCACGCAGACGGCTTCGTCACGTTGACGAAGAACGTCCCGCCGCGGCTGCCGTCGGTAGCCGGCGGGAAGTAGTAGGCGGAGGGGCCCGCGGTCACGCCCTCGACCGCGCACGGCGCCTTCGGCAGGACCTCGAACCAGTTGGGCATGGCTGCCTCGGCGCGGGCGAAGGCGGCCTTGGACGCCTTCACGATGTCGTCGGCGCTGGTGAAGTGCAGCGCGGGGTCGCTGCGCAGCGCCGAGAGGACGTCGTCGACGTCGCTCGTGCCGAGCACGGACCGGCCCAGCACGGCGTACTCCTCGGCCAGGGCGGCGACCTTCTGGAGACCGATCTCGTGGATCTCCTGGGCCGTGAGGTCGGTCGTCGTGTGGTAGCGGAGCGTCGTGGCGTAGACCTCGGCGCCCCCATCGAGCCAGTGGAGGCCGCACCGGTCGTCGGGACGGGCTGCGGGAAGCACCTCGTCCCGCAGCGCGTCCCTGTAGGCGGCCATGCCGGGCCGGACCGAGTCTTCGAGGGCCTTCTCGAGCCTGGCCCGCCAGGCAGCGGCATCGACGCCCTCGGGCAGCGCCGCCGTCTTGAGCAGGGGATCCTGCTCCAGCGGTGCGGACAGGAGGGCGTCGAGCTGCTCGATCGTGCCAGCCACGGAGAACTGCGCGGGCGTCCGGCCATGGGCCACCCCCTCGCGGTGCCTTTCGGCGAGCTGTCGGTAGCTCCTGCCGATGGCGTGGAACTTGTCCACCATCGCCTCGGCCACTTCGGGCGTGGGGAGCCCCAGCATGCCGATGATCACGGGGAGCTGCGCCTGGTCGCCGAACACCGAGCTCGCGGAGAGCTCGCGCAGACGACACTCCTTCAGGTCGGCGCGGGACCCCGCATCGGCGGCGATGACCTGACGGGTGATCTCGTCCTGTGCGCCAGGGTCCCCCGGAGGAAGACCTGCCGCGCGCGCGGCGAACCGGCGCAGGGCGGCGATGTCGCGGTCTTCCGCCTCGCGGGACGCCTCCTCGTAGGAACCTGCGTGTGCGTACTCGCCGATCATGTGGGCCCAGGTCGGCTCCTGGGCCATGAGCTCCTCGAAGTACTCCGCCGCCAGCTGGTCGATCAGCTCACCCATGCGTCTTAGCCTCTCCGTCCTCGCCATCGGTCTCCGGCAACCCTGCCAGACCGATCCGACATGCGGCATGACCATGTGGATGGCACCGCCGTCAGAACCGGGCGCACCGCTCGTCGCAGTGCCCGTCGCAGTGCCGGCCGCTGGGCGCACCGAGACCCCGCCGCTGGGCGCACCGAGACCCCGCCGATCGGGCGTCCGCGACCCTGACCTTGCCCGCAGGCGGCATACGAGGTTGGCTTGGAGAAAGCGGGCTTCGCCATGCCCGCCGCTGTTGTCACTCAAGGAGGAGCCCGCGTGTCCGAGGAAACCCTGTCGAACCTCATGCATGAGGACCGGAAGTTCGAGCCCAGCCCGGAGTTCTCAGCGCAGGCCAACGGCAACGCCGACCTCTACGCCGAGTCCGAAACCGACCACGAGGCCTTCTGGGCCAAGCAGGCCCGCAAGTACCTGACCTGGAGCAAGGACTTCGACACCACGCTCGACTGGAGCGGTGCCCCGTTCGCGAAGTGGTTCGTCGGCGGCGAGCTCAACGCGTCGGTGAACTGTGTCGACCGGCACATCCAGGCCGGGCGAGGCGACCGGGTCGCGATCCACTTCGAGGGCGAGCCCGGTGACAGCCGGTCGATCACCTACGCCGACCTCTACCGCGACGTCCAGAAGGCGGCCAACGCCCTCGAGGCGCTGGGCGTGAAGAAGGGCGACCGCGTCGCGATCTACCTGCCGATGATCCCCGAGGCAGTGATCGCCATGCTCGCCTGTGCCCGCATCGGCGCCCCACACTCGGTCGTGTTCGGCGGGTTCTCCGCCGAGGCGCTGCACACCCGCATCGACGACGCCGAGGCCAAGGTGGTCATCACCTCCGACGGCGGCTACCGGCGCGGCGCGGCCTCGGCGCTCAAACCGGCTGTCGACACGGCCGTCTCGGTCGACGGCAGCCCGGTCGAGAAGGTTCTGGTGGTCAAGCGCACCGGCCAGGACGTCGACTGGAACGACGACCGCGACATCTGGTGGCACGAGGCGCTCGAGGCCGCCGCAGACAGGCATGAGGCGGTCGCCCACGACGCCGAGCACCCGCTGTTCATCCTGTACACCTCCGGCACCACGGGGAAGCCGAAGGGCATCTTCCACACCACCGGCGGCTACCTCACGCAGTGCGCCTACACCAACGCCGTCGTCCACGATCTCCACGCCGACACCGACGTCTACTGGTGCACCGCCGACGTCGGCTGGGTCACCGGGCACTCCTACATCGTCTACGGCCCGCTCGCCAACGGTGCGACCCAGGTGATGTACGAAGGAACGCCCGACTCGCCGCACCAGGGGCGCTGGTGGGAGATCGTCGAGAAGTACAAGGTGTCGATCCTCTACACCGCGCCGACCGCGATCCGGACGTTCATGAAGTGGGGCGAGGACATCCCCGGAAAGTTCGACCTGTCCTCGTTGCGGCTCCTCGGGTCGGTGGGCGAGCCGATCAACCCCGAGGCCTGGATGTGGTACCGCCGCGTGATCGGCGGCGACCGTGCCCCGATCGTCGACACGTGGTGGCAGACCGAGACCGGCGCGATCATGATCAGCCCGCTCCCCGGCGTCACCGCCACCAAGCCCGGCTCGGCGCAGATGCCGGTGCCGGGCATCGGTGCCGACGTGGTCGACGACCAGGGACACCCTGTGCCCGACGGGGCCGGCGGCTACCTCGTGCTCACCAAGCCGTGGCCCGCCATGCTGCGCGGCATCTGGGGCGACCCGGACCGCTACAAGGACACCTACTGGTCGCGCTTCGACGGCTACTACTTCGCGGGCGACGGGGCGAAGAAGGACGAGGACGGCCACCTGTGGCTCCTCGGCCGCGTCGACGACGTGATGAACGTGTCGGGCCACCGCCTGTCAACCACTGAGATCGAGTCCGCTCTCGTCTCGCACCCCAAGGTCGCTGAGGCCGCGGTCGTCGGGGCTACGGACGAGATGACGGGCCAGGCGGTCTGCGCCTTCGTGATCCTGAGGGGCGACGCGGCGAACGACGGCGACGCGACAGTGCAGGAGCTGCGCAACCACGTCGCCAAGGAGATCGGCCCGATCGCCAAGCCGCGCCAGATCATGGTCGTGCCCGAGCTGCCCAAGACCCGGTCCGGCAAGATCATGCGCCGCCTCCTCAAAGACATCGCTGAGAACCGCGAGGTCGGCGACGTCACGACGCTCGCCGACTCCACGGTCATGAACCTCATCAAGGAGGGACTGTCCAGCGCCAAGTCCGAAGACTGACGCAGCACAGGCAAGGGTATGCCGGGTGGTCACCATTCCCGGAATCCGCCCGGCATACCCCCTCCGTCTTGCGCAGGTTCGTGGCGACTCCGGCTCTTCGACCGCACAGGGAGCCCACTCGGGCTTTGAGACTGACGGGTCACGGAGGGCGTTCGACGGCACAATGAGTCGCGACGCCGAAGGAGGGGGACCGAGATGTCGCCTGAACGCTGGGAAGAGCTGTCCGAGGATGAATGCCAAGCCCTGCTGGCCGAAGGCCACCTGGGCCGGCTCGCCATCGTCCACGGAGACCGGCCGATCATCCTGCCGGTGAACTACGTGCTCGACGGTCGTGTGGTTGTGTTCCGCACCGACGAGGGCAGCAAGCTCGATGCGGCGGTGAGTGGCGCGGCCGTCGCATTCGAGGTCGACGGCATCAGCAGCGAGCACCGCACGGGCTGGAGCGTGCTCGTCCAGGGCCGCGCCGACCACGTGACGGACCGGGTCGAGCTGGAGCGGTTGCGCCGACTGCCGCTGGTGCCGTATGCACCCGGGCAGAAGTCGCATTACGTCCGGATCGATCCGGAGGAAGTGACCGGTCGCAGGATCAGCGTGGGTGACATGCCCCACGAGTGGTGGGGCTGATCCCGCCCAGAGTGCGGCTCGCGCGCTCCCACACCAGATGGGGCGCTGCCAACCCCTCCCCCTGCCAGTTCCTACAGCACGCTGCGGAACGGGACGTATCACCCATCTGGGCTATGGCCTCCTCTCGGTAGACCACGGGGAATGGACGGCACGAGCAGGGCCTGCAGGGTCCCGAGCGTGCCTCTCCCCCCGCGACCGGTCGACGAAGGGGGATGGACATGAGTCGGCACTACCTCGACTTCGACGTGGCCATCGAGAAAGCGGCCAGCGGGTACTCGGTGCGGGTTGTTGACTCCCCCGCGGGTCAGGCGTCGGCTCTGTTCATGCTGCCGTTTGCGGCCACCGAACTGGCCCAGTTCATGGTTGCCGTGGGTCCCCCGCGGATGCCGTCGCGACGCCTCATGCCGGTCGCAGCCCGCGTCACCGATGTGCGCGAGTACGGGCAGAAGCTCAACGACGCGCTGTTCGCCGGACCGGTGGCGTCCGCGTTCACGCTGAGCCTGGACCGGGCACGCAGCGCGCAGAAGGGCCTGCGCGTCAGGCTGCGTCTGGCCGCCGTTCCGGAGCTGGATTCCGTGCCATGGGAGTATCTCTACTGCCCAAGCCTCGTCCGGTTCCTCACCCTGTCCGACGACACCCCGCTCGTGCGCTACCTCGACTCGGCCTCGCAGCCGGCCGCCGTGCAGGTCGAGCCGCCGCTCCGCGTCCTGGCCATGGTGTCGAGTCCCTCGGACCTGCCGACCCTCGAGGTCCAGCGCGAGATCGACCTGCTGCGCGCCACCACCGCGGACCTCGTCTCGAACGGCTTGGTGACGATCGACATCCTCGACCGGGCCACCCTGGGCGGCCTGCAGCGCGCCCTGATCGAGCCGTACCACGTGTTCCACTTCATCGGACACGGCGGCTTCGAGAACGCCGAGGGCGAGGGCGTGCTGGTCCTCGAGAAGGAGGACGGGACGGGGCACCGCGTCAGCGGGAACCGCCTCGGCACCCTCCTGCATGATGCGCGGGACCTCCAGCTCGTAGTGCTCAACGCCTGCGAGGGGGCACGCACATCCGGGCGGGATGCGTTCTCCGGAGTCGCCCAGGCACTCGTGCAGCAGGGCATGCCCGCTGTCGTGGCGATGCAGACCGAGATCTCCGACCGGGCCGCGCTGGCCTTCACCCACGAGTTCTACTACTTCCTCTCGCGTGGCCTCCCGATCGAGCAGGCGATGTGCGAGGTGCGCAAGGCCATGGCCACCTCCGACGAGGCGTCCGAGTGGGGTACGGCCGTGCTGCTGCGCTCCGGCGCGGACCAGCCCTTCGAGTTCGTGACCACGGGACCGGTCTCCCGGCCCGCCAAGGAGGAGCGCTGGCAGTCGCTCTACGAGGCAGCCGGCACCGCGCTCGCCTTCGGAGCGCACTCGACCGCAATCCCGATGCTGGAGCAGCTCCAGGCCGAGCGCCCCGGCTACCAGGACGTCGCC
>DASSJT010000142.1:0-39316 GCA_035691065.1 Dermatophilaceae bacterium | reverse complement strand
CTGCGGGGCCTCGGCGCCTTCCTCCTCGACCTGACAGGAATCCGCCGCGGTGACCTGTTCGAGGTCATCCCCAAGAGCTACAGCGCTCCTGCTGAGGTGAGGGAAGGTGAGACCAGTGCGGCGTGACGGGTCAGCAACGAGCTTCACGACCATCACCGCATCGGCAGGACTGGCATTGCTGCTTGCCGCATGCTCACCGTTCCAGTCGCCCCAGCGGGTGGACCCAGGACAGAGCGGCGCCCAGCCCAGCCCCTCCAGCTCGAAACCACCTGAGCCCCAGAGGGTTCCGGCCGCGCGCCAGTGGCACGAGGGCGACTTCCAGTACGGGCTCCAGACCTACGTCCACCGGGTCGGTTCCGGTCCAGCGGACCGAAACACCGCCGAGATCCTCGACTACGTGATCGGTCTCGGGGCCAACAGCATCGCCTTCAGCTTCCCGATCTACACGGACGGGGTGCGTCCGACCAAGGTGTATGCAGGCAAGGAGACTCCGAGCCCGCAGGAGCTCGAGCGCATGGTCACCGAGGCGAAGAAGCGGGGACTCCGGGTCATGGTGCGCCCGCTGATCGACGAGGCCAACCTCAAGACCACTCCTGGCGGGTGGCGCGGGAGCATCCACCCGCCCGACGTGGCCGGGTGGTTCGGCAGCTACCAGAAAGCCCTGAAGCCGTTCCTCGCGGCCAGCGCCCGGGGCAAGGCGGACGAGTTCGTCCTCGCCACCGAGCTGAGCTCGCTCCAGAACCAGCGGACGAAGTGGCGAACGGTCGACACCCATGCCGCTCGCCTCTTCCCGGGAACCCTGAGCTTCACCTTCAACTGGGACGCCATGGACGAGAAGAAGGCACGGCTCGGCGACGAGCTGGGGCTGGACCTCTACTTCGCCGTGCACCTCGGTGACTCGGCCAGCGTGGAGCAGCTCACCAACGCCCTCGAGGACGTGCTTGCGGCAAAGCCCAAGTCGCTGCGGGCCAACATGGTCGTACAGGAGGTCGGCATTGCCGCCCAGTCCGGCATGTACCGGCATCCCTGGTTCTGGGGAGACGAAGCTCGTGGGCCGATCAAGCCGAAGATCCAGGCGAACTGGTTCACGGCGGCCTGCCGTGCGGTGAAGCACGCCGACTTGGACGGCCTCTACTACTGGATGGTCGACGGCAACTCCGATCCCAGTGCCATCGACCCGGCGAAGCAGCCGCCGGCCGGCTTCGTCGGCCGCCCCGCGGAAGCCAGCATCAAGGCCTGTTTCTCCGAGGACTGAGCGGGGGTACCGTCCGGGTTGTGAAGCGGACTGCAGACCCGGCATACCCCTCGGCGCAGCAGCGCCCCCAGTGCGCCTTGGTGACCTGACGTGCGGGCTCGTGCCCTTGCCAGACCCTTCCCCACGGTGGGACTGCACACGGAGGTGCTCGACGCCGCCAGAGTGCTCGCCCAGAAGCGGCTGCCAGGCTTGATTGTCCTCAATGAGAGAGGCCAGCCGTATGCCGTGCTTCCGGGCTCCCAGGTACTTCGCCTGATGGTCCCCAGGTACGTGCAGGAGGATCCCGCCTTGGCGCGCGCCTACGACGAGAAGGCGGCGGACGCCCTGTGCCGGAAGATGGCCGGACGCGAGGTCAGCGAGCTGCTCCCAGAGCTGCCGCGGGATCCGGATGACGTCCCTGTGGTGGATGGGGACGCCACCGCCATTGAGGTCGCTGCCGTGATGGCCCGGCTGCGCAGTCCAGTCGTGGCGGTGGTCGAGAAGGGCGAGATGCTCGGGGCTATCACCGTGGCGGCGCTGTTCGACCACCTGCTCGGGTCGCCCTCGGCGCTATGACCACGCTCGTCGTCCTCGTTTTCGTCATTGCCTACATCCTGATCGCAACCGAGTGGGTGCACCGGGTCGCCGCCGCCCTGATCGGTGCGGCCGCCATGGTGGTGCTCGGCCAGGCCGACGGACACACGGCCTTCTTCAGCGAGAACACCGGCGTGGACTGGAACGTCATCTTCCTGCTCCTCGGGATGATGATCATCGTCAGCATCGTCAAGCAGACCGGAGCCTTTGAGTACCTCGCGATCTGGTCGGCGAAACGGGCGAGGGGCCGCCCCTTCGCCGTCATGTCGATGCTGGTGGTGATCACTGCCGTGGCGTCCGCCCTGCTCGACAACGTGACGACGGTCCTCCTGGTCGCACCCGTGACGCTGCTCGTGTGCGACCGCCTGGCCGCGCCACCGGTGCCCTTCTTGATCGCCGAGGCCATGGCCTCCAACATCGGCGGGACCGCGACCCTCATCGGTGACCCGCCGAACATCATCATCGCCAGCCGATCAGGCCTGGTGTTCAACGACTTCCTGGTCAACCTCGCGCCGGTCGTCATCGTGCTGGTCGCCGTGTTCGTTCTCATGTGCCGCGTCCTCTTTCGCGACGCCCTCCGCTACGACCCGGAGCGCGCTGCCGACGTCATGTCCCTCGACGAGCGGGAGATGATCCGCGACCCGGCGCTGCTGTGGAAGTGCGGCGGCATTCTCGTGCTCGTCCTGGGCGCCTTCGTGGCGCACTCGGCGATCGAGGTCGAGCCGTCGATGATCGCCCTGCTCGGGGCTGGGGCCCTCGTCGGGGTGTCGCGCACCGAGCCCAGCGACTATCTCCAGGACGTCGAGTGGGCGACCCTGGTCTTCTTCATGGGGTTGTTCGTCATGGTCGGGGGCCTGGTCAACGCCGGAGTCATCGAGTCAGTGGGCCACTGGCTGATCGACTCGGTCGGGCACCGCTACGCGCTGGCCGGCAGCGTCCTTCTGTGGGGCTCGGCCGCGCTCTCGGGAATCGTGGACAACATTCCCTATGTCGCGACGCTCAGCCCGCTGGTGCACGACCTGGTGGCCGCGGGTGGTGGTGGCGGCCAGGCACGTTCGCTGTGGTGGGCACTCGCCCTGGGGGCCGACCTCGGCGGCAATGCGACAGCCGTCGGCGCCAGCGCCAACGTCGTCGTTCTCGGTATCGCGGCGCGCAACGGACACCCCATCTCGTTCTGGACGTTCACAAAGTACGGCCTGGTGGTCGCTCCGGTGACGATCGCGATCGCCTGGGGGTACTACCTGCTGCGCTACTTCGTCCTTGCCTGACGGCGCCCTCAGGCGTCAGCGCCGGACGTGCCGGCGGACGAAGGGAATGCCGACCGCAAGGACGCCGGCGCTGACAGCCGCCATCGCCAGGAGCACGCCGCACAGGACGGCGAACGTGACATTGGTCAGCACCCCGAGGAGGGGGTTGGCGAGAGCGGGGCCTGGAACATTCGCCATGCCCCACCGCAACCCGGTCACGAAGGCGAGAGCAGCGACGACGATGGCTCCGAGGGCGAGGACGCCGGTGAGGGCGGCTGACCGGCCGCTCCGCGCACGAGTCGGCTCTGTGGAGGCGACCCCGTGCTCCTCGACCGAGTCACCGAAGGCCTCGAAGACGTCCAGTGGCTCGTGACTGCGAGGGGTGCGCATGACTCAGCAGCATGGCACAACCAGCAGCCCGGTGCCGCACCGCCGTGGCGGAACGGGTTCGGCCAGGAACTGGCCTCAGGGTCTGCAGCGGCGGTCGACGCGAACCCACGCAAACCGGTCAGGGGCCCTTGGCCCGCTGGCCGGCATACCGAAAGATTTGCGCCTCTTAGCCCGAAAAATCTTCCCTTCTGCCACTCAGCCCTCTAGATTCTCGGAAATCCGTGGGCACAATCGGGCGCCCCTTGGAGGAGGGAACAAGCAGACATGCGCAGAGGCCGAATCCTCGCCGCATCCACCGCCGTCGCACTGGCAGCCACCGGGCTGGCTGCAGCGGCTGCGGGAGCGGTACCCCTGAGCGGCGACACCACCGCCGCCCAGACGACCACGACAGCGACCAGCTATGTCGTCCTGACCGACAAGGGGGCCGACGCGACCGCCGTCGCCAAGGCCCTCAAGAGCGGCGGCGCCACGGTCACATCCGTGAACAACGCAATTGGGCTCATCTCGGTGACCAGCACCGCGAGCGACTTCGCAGGCTCCGCCAAGAGCATCGCCGGAGTGAAGGGCGTCTCGGCCGACCACGCCATCGGCGAGGCCGGGGTGCGGGCCAAGGGCAAGGACGTCGTCGAGAACGAGGCCTGGTTCGACAAGAGCCGGGCCAACGGAACGGGCAAGAAAGTTCCCCCGCCTCCCCCCGGCGGCGACCCCCTCGATGGGCTGCTCTGGGACATGAGCATGATCAAGGCCGACCAGGCCCATGCCGTCGACAAGGGCGACAACCGGGTGACCGTCGGCGTCATCGACACCGGCGTCCAGGGTGACCACCCCGACCTGGCACCGCACTTCGACAAGGCGAAGTCACGCAACTTCACCACGGACATCCCGGCCATTGACGGGGCGTGCGAGTACACCGGCTGCGTGGACCCCGTCGACGTCGACGACAACGGCCATGGCACCCATGTCGCAGGAACGATCGGCGCGGTCAGCAACGGCCTCGGCATCACCGGCGTCGCGCCGGACGTGACCCTGGTCAACGTGCGAGCCGGGCAGGACAGCGGCTACTTCTTCCTCGCCCCGACCGTCAACGCCCTGACGTATGCCGGCGACACTGGCATCGACGTCGTCAACATGTCCTTCTACGTCGACCCGTGGCTCTACAACTGCCAGGGCGGCGCCCCCGAGGACTCCGCCGCGGCCGGCGTCGACCAGGACGTCATCATCGAGGGCATGAACCGTGCGCTTGCCTACGCACACGACCATGGCGTGACGCTCGTGGCCGCACTCGGCAACAACCACGAGGACATCTCGAAACCGCGGCACGACTTCTCCAGCCCCGACTACGACAACCCCGCCAACGACTGGGACAACGCCACCTACGAGCGCACCATCGACAACGCCACCTGCTTCGACCTCCCCGTCGAAGGTCCGTTCGTCATCGGTGTCTCTGCGCTCGGCCCGTCGGGCATGAAGTCCGACTACTCCAACTACGCCAGTGACCTGACCTCGGGCGAGCTCGAGGTCTCGGCGCCGGGTGGCTGGTTCCGCGACGGCTATGGCACCGACACCTACCGGACCAACGGCAACGAGATCCTCTCTGCTGCCCCGACCCATGTCCTGCTGGCCGAAGGCCTGATCGACAAGAACGGCAACATCACCAAGCAGGGCCGTGACCTCGGTGTCCTCAAGCAGTGTGACGACGAGGGCAGCTGCGGCTACTACCAGTGGCTCCAGGGCACCTCGATGGCGTCGCCGCACGCGGCGGGTGTGGCGGCTCTCGCCGTCAGCCGGCACGGGGCGGTGGACTCCGACCCGAGCCGGGGCTTCACGCTCTCGCCCGACAGGGTCAAGTCCCTGCTCCAGAGCACGGCGACCGACCACGCCTGCCCGGAGGGCGTCGTGGACTACACCATCGTCGGCCGCTCGGCAGAGTTCAACGCCACGTGCAACGGCACGCCGGAGTTCAACTCCTTCTACGGCGCGGGCATCGTCAACGCGCTCGGCGTGGTGCAGTGAGGCCAGCTGTCCCTGAGCTTAGCTGAGGCTGGAAAGACGGCCCCGGAGGCGGTTGCCTCCGGGGCCGTCCCATTGTGGTTCCGGTTCAGGTCGTATGCCGGGTGCTGGCCGGCTCGACCTGAGCCGTGAGCCACGCGGAACTGGGCCGACGGTCAGATCGTCTCGGCGACCTCGCCGCCGAGGTCGGCCGAGCGGACCGGTAGCGAGGCGAACACGTCCGGCGGCTCGCGCCAGGGGTCGGACTCGCCGCGCGCGGCGGCCTGGATCGCCGCCCACACGCGGTCGGGAGTGCAGGGGAGGTCAATGTGCCTCACCCCGAGGTGGCTCAGGGCGTCCACCACGGCATTCTGGACGGCGGGAGTTGACCCGATCGTCGCCGACTCACCGATTCCCTTGGCACCCAGCGGGTTGAGCGGGGTGGGGGTCTCGGTGTTGGAGACCTCGAGGGCTGGGAGGTCGGCCGCGCTGGGGATGCCGTAGTCGGCGAAGGTCGAGGTCATCGGCGTGCCGTCGGGGTCGTAGACGACCTCCTCCCACAGGGCCTGCGAGATGCCCTGAGCAGCGCCCCCATGCTGTTGACCCGCCACGATGAGCGGGTTGAGGACCCGCCCGCAGTCGTCGACTGCGACGTGCCGCAGTGGAGTGACCTGGCCCGTCTCGGTGTCCACCTCGACGACGGAGACGTGAGCACCGAACGGGAACGTCGCCCCGTCTGCCTTGAACCTCAGCCCGGCGTGGAGTGGGCCACCACCGTCCGAGCCTGCGCGTGCGGCCACCTCGGCCCAGGTGAGGGTCACGCCGGGCACGCCGGCCACGTGGAAGATCCCCTCCTCGGTCAGCGACACGTCCGGCGGTGCTGCCTCGAGCAGTCCGGCGGCGACGTCGCGCGCCCGCGCGAGCACGGCATCGGCGGCCTGGCCCACCGCAGTGCCGCCCAGCTGCAGGGACCGTGAGCCGCCGGTGCCCCAGCCGCTGGGCACCAGCGCGGTGTCGGACTGCACGTAGCGGATCCGGTCGAGTGGGATGCCCAGCCGGTCCGCCACGATCATCGAGAAGGAGGTGGCGTGACCCTGACCATGCGCCGAGGTGCCTGCCATGACCGTGGCCGAGCCGTCCTCGTGCACCTCCACCGAGCCGAACTCACCCGACCCGCCGCCAGTCACCTCGACATACGCGGCTACGCCGATCCCGAGCTGGCGCACGTCGCCCCGCTCACGGCGGACGTCCTGCTCCGCGAGCAGGTCCTCGTAGTCGGCGACGCGCAGGGCTTCTCGCAGCGGCAGGTCGAAGTCGCCACTGTCGTAGAGAGCCCCCGTTCGCGTGGCGTAGGGGAACCGGTCGGGCCGGATGAAGTTGCGCCTCCTGAGCTCGACCGGTGAGATGCCGGTCTCATCGGCGGCGAGGTCGATGAGCCGCTCGAACATCGCGGCGGCCTCCGGACGGCCGGCGCCCCGGAAGGCGCCCACCGGCGTGGTGTTGGTCATCACCGCAACGCCGTCGAAGGACACGCGTGGCACTTCGTAGACGCCTTGCGACATGAAGAACGTTGGGCCCTGCGGGAACTCGCCGCTGAAGCCGGCATACGCCCCACAGTCGCCGAGCACCCGGCAGCGCAGCCCGGTGATCTTGCCCTCCGAGGTGAGCCCGAGCTCGGCATACTGCACCTGCCCTCGACCCTGCATGGAGAGCATGGCCTCGCTGCGCGTCTCGGTCCACTTGACCGGGCGTCCGAGGGCCCTCGCGCAGGCCACCACCGTCCACTGCTCGGGCGTCAGACCCACCTTGCCGCCGAACGCCCCGCCGACGTGCGGCGCGATGACCCGAACCTGGCTGCGCTCGAGTCCCAGCCATGCCGCGACCAGGTTGCGCGACGTGTGAGGCATCTGGGTGGAGTGGTGGATGGTGAGGACGTCCGCGGTCGGGTCGACCACGATCGCATTGGTCTCGAGGGGCGCGACGGCCACCCGCTGGTTGACCATCCGCGCGCGCACGACGACATCGGCACCCGCAAGGGCGTCGGCCGGGCCGTCGTCACGCTCGCCGGTCGCCACGTTGGTGCCGAGCTCCTCGAACTGCAGGGGTGCCCCCTCTGCCACCGCCGACTCGACGTCGACCACTGCCGGCAGGGGGTCGTAGTCGACGTCGACCAGGGCGACCGCGTCGGCTGCCGCGGCCGCCGTCTCGGCGACCACGACTGCGACCGGGTCGCCGACGTAGCGGACCCGGTTCGTCGCGAGTGGTGGGTGCATGCAGGCCTTGTTGGCGATGGCGAAGACCGGCGTGGTCGGGAGGTCGAGGTCGGCCGCCCTGTAGACCGCCACCACTCCCGGCGCCTCCTTCGCCTCGGCGGTCTCCACACCGCCGACCCGCGCGTGCGCGAACGGCGAGCGGACGAACACCGCATGCAGCATCCCCTCCAGGCTCAGGTTGTCGACGAAGGTCCCCTCGCCGCGGAGCAGCTCGGGGTCTTCGACCCTGCGGACGGCGTTTCCGAGGATGGATCCAGGCACGGTCCGCACCCTACGCCGCCGTGCTTCTGGTGCAGACGCATTGGGAAGGGAGGGTCCGCCGACCCGGCGGGTCAGGCCAGAGCCAGCCCCACGGCATACCCGACAAAGCAGGCAAGGCCGCCCAGCGCCAGGCTCAAGCCCACGTTGGCCCCGGCCTCGCGCCACGACCCGTCCTCGATGAGCCGCAGGGTCTCGTACCCGAAGGTCGAGAACGTCGTCAGCGCACCGCACAGGCCGGTCCCGACGAGCGGGAGCAACCAGCTCGGCGTCCCTGGGGCGATGGACAGGGCGGCCACCAGTCCCAGCATCAGCGACCCCACGACGTTGACGGTCATCGTTCCGAGGGGGAGCACCGGATCCCGACGGGTCTGGATCCAGACGTCGGTGAGGTACCGCGCCGGGGCTCCCACCGCTGCCCCGAGCGCCACGAGCAGCACCGTCATCCGGGCAGCCTGCCCTGGACCACCCGCACCTCGTCGACCGTGACGAGGCAATCGGGCGCCAGCTCGGCCAGCTCGGGCAGGAACGCCTCGACCTTGTCCGCCGCGTCCACGATCACCACCGAGACGGGCAGGTCCTCCGACAGGCTGAGGATCCGGCTGGTGTGCACATGGCTGGACGCTCCGAAGCCCTCCATGCCGCGGAACACGCTCGCCCCGGCCAGCCCGGCCGCGTGCGCACGGTGCACGATCTCGGCATAGAGCGGCCGGTGGTGCGCCTGGTCGTCCTCCCCGACGTAGATGCTGAGCCGGAGTCCCTGCGTGGGGGTCATCTGCTGCCTCCTGCTGGGTGGGGCCGCGCGAGCGCGCGGGCGAGGGAGAGGCCGAGCCACACCGCGGCCAGACCGAGGACGAGCGTGCCGATGACGTATGCAGCGGCCACCAGCAGGTGCCCGGTGGCGAGCAGGCCCCGGGCATCGAGCATGTACGTCGAGAAGGTCGTCCATCCGCCGAGCAGGCCCACGCCCAGGAAGGGCCGGACCAGGCGGTGCGGCGGCCAGACCTCGAGGACGTAGTGCATGAGGGCGCCGATCAGGAAGGCGCCGGTCACGTTGACCCAGAACGTCGCCCACGGGAAGGCGTGCGCGCCGGAAGGCAACAGCTGGGCCAGCCCCCAGCGGGCTACCGAGCCGATGACGCCGCCCAGGGCGATCACGGCGACGACGTCCCGGCGGCCACTCAGCACGAGTCGATCATGGCACTGCCCCGCGCGGGCAGGTCAGTCGCGCAGCGTCTCGAGGAACGACGCGATCCGCCCGATAGCCTCGGTCAGGAGCTCGGCGTCGGGGAGAGTCACGAGCCGGAAGTGGTCGGGCTCGGGCCAGTTGAACCCGGTGCCGTGGGTGACGAGGATCTTCTTGGCCCGGAGCAGCTCGATGACGAACTTCTCGTCATCCTTGATGTCGTAGACATCCGGGTCGAGGCGTGGGAAGCAGTAGAGCGCCCCCTGCGGCTTCACGCAGGTCACCCCGGGAATCTTGGTCAGCAGCTCGTATGCCGTGTCGCGCTGTTCCAGCAGCCGCCCCCCGGGCAGGATCAGCTCGTTGATCGACTGGTAGCCCCCGAGGGCGGTCTGGATGGCGTGCTGGGCGGGGACGTTGGCGCACATGCGCATGTTGGCCAGCAGGGTGAGTCCCTCGAGGAAGTCAACCGCGCGGTCCCGGGGCCCGGTCACCGCGACCCATCCCGAGCGGTAGCCGGCGACGCGGTAGGCCTTGGACAGCCCGCTGAACGTGAGGCAGAAGACGTCGTCACCGGCATACGTGGCGGTGTGGTGGTGGACCGCGCCGTCGAACAGGATCTTCTCGTAGATCTCGTCGGACATGAGGACGAGGTGGTGGCGCCGGGCGATGTCGACCAGGCCCTTGACGATCTCCTCGGAGTAGACGGCGCCGGTGGGGTTGTTGGGGTTGATCACGACCAGGGCGTGGGTGTTCTCGGTGATCTTGGACTCGATGTCCTCGAGGTCGGGGTTCCAGCCGTTGGACTCGTCGCAGCGGTAGTGGACCGGTGTCCCGCCCGCGAGCGCGACGGCTCCCGTCCAGAGTGGGTAGTCGGGCGCGGGGACGAGGATCTCGTTCCCGTCGTCGACGAAGGCCTGCAGGACCATCGTGATCAGCTCGGAGACGCCGTTGCCGATGAAGATGTCGTCGACCGTGACGTCGGTGAGGCCCTCTTCCTGGTAGAACTGCGCGACCGCGGTGCGTGCGGAGTAGATGCCCTTGGAGTCGCTGTAGCCCGTCGAGGTCGGCAGGTGGTGGATCATGTCGACGAGGATCGACTCGGGCGCCTCGAACCCGAAGGGCGCGGGGTTGCCGATGTTGAGCTTGAGGATGCGGTGGCCCTCCGCCTCCAGCCGATGGGCCTCGACCAGGATCGGCCCGCGCACGTCATAGCGCACGTTCTGGAGCTTGCGCGACTGGATGATCGGCCTCATGGGCGCTCATCCTCCCACCGGCGCAACCGTGAGCCGCCGTCAGGTGACGTCGGTCTCCACTGTCGAGACGACCTTGGTGACCGAGGGAGTGCGGGGCGTCGAGGAGAAGCCGAACCTGGTCGGCGGGTCGACCGGGGCGAGCGACCCGAGGCTCTTCCCCGCAAGGGTGCCCGAGGCCGTCTCGATGCGGTGCAGGTCGACCGGGCTGTACCACGCGCGCAGACCGGAGCGGCCGGTTCCTCGCGTGTGCACCCCACGCATCACCACCGAGGCCACCGGGTCGACGGCCCTGGCCCACTGCGTCCGGGAGGCCAGGGCAACGGGCACCGAGCCAAGCAGGCGACCGACCGGCATACGCCCGCCCGTGGTGAACCTCAGCCGCAGCCCCGCCGAGGAGATGGTCCACGTGGTCCCGGGTCCGGGGCCGTTGCCCGCGTCGTCGGCGCCGTCCACCAGCACGGTGACCGGCGTGACCCCCACCTCGTCGAACTCGTAGGTCTGGCTGATGAGGTGGGCGATGCGGACGCTCGGAGCCAGCAGCACACGCTGCCCGGTGGGCTTCTCGATCATCACATCGGAGAACGGGCCGTACGGGGTGGTGGTCCATCGTCCGACCACGATGCGCGTGCCGCTGGTCGTGCCGAGCCCGGCGATGAACCCGTAGAAGCGCTGGCGTTCCCTCACGCCCCTACTCTCGCAGGGCTCGGCACGAAGTCAGGCGACCTCGACCTCGATGTCCACCGGGACGCCGTTGGTGATGACGTCGAAGACCGCCGAGCGCTGCCGAGACTGCTCGACGATCTCCCGCAGCACCTCCGCGGGCGCGTCGCCGCTGATGGCGAACTTCACGGTCACCCGCTGGTAGCCGTTGCGGACGTTCTGGAGCCCGAAGATGCCGTTGAGGTCGATGTCGCCGGACACGGTGGACCGGACCTCGGTGAGCGTGACCTTGCGCGCCGCGGCGATGTTGGCCACACCGGCGGTGAGGCAGGAGGCCAGGGCGTGGAGCACGAACTCCACCGGCGTCGGACCGTTGTCCCGGCCGACGAGGACAGCCGGGTGGTCGGCGTCGAAGACGAACTCCCGCTCGTGGGACCGCTCCTCGCCCACCCCGAAGTAGTCGGAGATGGAGGAGCGGCTGTGCGTGCCGTTCACCCACTGGCTGTGGGCGCGGAACTGGAAGTGTGCCGCGGCCGGCGCGGTCTTGACGGCGTCGAGCGTGGCGAAGAGCGTCGCGGTGTCGACACCGTTTCGGTGTGCGGTGCTGGTTGACATGGAGGTACTGCCTTTCATCGGGTTGGTGAGCTGGTTGCGGAACGGTCGGGAGGAACGAGTGGGGTCAGGCGGCAACGGTTGCTGCGCGAAGAGGGGGCCTGGCGGCCAGCTCCTCGGCCTGGGCGTCCGTGGCGCGGGCGAGCTCCTTCTGGAGGGCCTCGAACCGGGCCCCCGGAGGGAAGCCGGTCAGCTCGCAGGTGAGCTCGAAGAGGCGCTTGGTCATCCGGTCACGCTCACGGTGGTATGCCGTGAGTGCCTCGCCTTCGCGGCTCGGGTCGCGGAGTGCCGTGTCGAGCGCCTCCGCCAGCAGGTCGGCATCGCGGAAGGCGTCGCTGATGCCCAGGCCGGTCATCGCGTCGCGGTGGTAGCCGGCATCCCCGACGAGCGCCCAGCCGGGGCCGACCGGGTTGCGGAGGTAGTTGGGCATCCGGAGCATGCCGCGCACCGGCGAGGTCTGGCGGGCGCCGCGCAACCGTGCCGACAGCGATGGAGCGACCTCCGCCACCAGGGCGGCGAAGGCCTCGTCGGCGGGGAGGCCGAGGCGGCGCTGCCGGCGGGCGCGCTGGGCAGGCAGGCACACCCAGACGCAGGCCTCGCCGCCGTGGGTGGGGAAGACGCCCGAGAAGGCCTGGTCGCCGAGGTGGTACTCGATGGCCGGCCAGTCGCCGGCGAAATAGGCGTACTGGGCAGCGCCCGACGAAGTCCCGGAGGCTGACACCGAGGCCCCCACCCAGCGGGCAACCCGGGACGCGAGGCCGTCGGCACCCACGACGTGCTTGGCCGTGACGCGGACCGGCCCCGCGTCGTCCTGCGCGGTGACGCCCACGACCCGGCCGGCTCCGTCGCGGAGCACGCCGTCGACGGCGGTCCGGGTCCAGATCCGGGCTCCGGCATCGAGCGCGGCCTGCTGGAGGAGGTCGTCCAGCACCATCCGTCGAGGCGCCAGGAGGAAGTCCACGCCGTGGCTGTCCTTCACCTGCCGGGTGGTCACCGCTTCGGAGGTGTGGAACTCCACGGTGCGCAGCGGGGGCGCGCCGCTGCCGACGACCTCAGCGAGGAGGCCCCAGCGCTGGAGCTGCACCATGCCGGTGCGGGCGATGACGTGCGTCGAGATGGTGTCGCTCGGGAAGCCGGCTCGATCCAGAATCAGGACCCGGTGGCCCGCGCGAGCCAGCAGCAGGGCGGTCGCGGCACCCGCGCATCGGGCCCCCACGACGACGACGTCGACGTCCGCGGCTCTGGGGCGGGACTCCGCGGGTTGGTGCGTGGATTTCATGGTTCTCCCTCATCGGACTCTGCGATGAGGTCAACCGTCCTCGCGTTCGGGATGACTGGCTTGGACCAGAGGTGGACTTCCCGTGGAGAGGACATGGAGCGCCGTCCGTGAGGCGCTGGCTCGCAGACGGCTGCCCCGAGACGGTTGGTTGGCGAGGCTCTAGGAGCCGTCGTCCTCGGCGAGGAAGGCGTCGATCTCACGCATGAGGTGGCCCCACGCCGGCTCGTCAGGGCGCACGAGGTGGTTGCGGGAGTCCAGCGGGACCAGGCGGCTGCCGCGGATCCGCGAGGCCAGCGTGACGCTCTGGGCGAAGGGGATCCTGAGCTCGTCGCGGGCGTGCAGGATCAGCGTCGGGAGGTCGAGCGCCTCGGCGGCGTCGGTGACGTCGATGGCGGAGCAGGCGTCGAAGATGCGCAGGGCGTTCTCGGCCGACGTCGTGCGCCGCAGCAGCTCGGCGAAGTCGGTCCAGAGGTGGGGCGGCACGTCGGGCATGAACGTGGACGAGAAGTAGAGTCGGAAGGAGTGCTCGTCGCGGCCCCAGCCGATCCGGATCAGCTCGCGCTGCATCTCGTACTCTTGGAGCTCCTGCTCGGTCCGCGCCCGGTGCGGGCGGCCGCGCATATAGGCGCCCACGAGGATGAGCCGGCTGACCCGCTCGGGGTGTCGTCGTGCGTACTCGATGGCGACTGGACCGCCCTGGGACACCCCGACCAGCGGAAACCGCTCGAGCCCGAGCTCGTCGACCACCGTCTCCAGGTCGACGACGAACGACTCGAGGGAGATGTCGAGGGGGTCGTGGTCGGAAAGCCCGCAGCCTCGCTCGTCATACCGGACCAGCGTGCGACCTCGCGCCAAGCCCTCGATCCAGTGCCGCCAGACCGGGCTGTACCAGTCGTAGTCGAGGTGGGTGATCCAGTGCGCGGCCCGGACCAGGGGCGGCCCTTCGCCGACCGTGGCGTAGGCGATCCGCACGCCGTCGGCTGCCTGGCAGAACCGGATCTGCTGCTCGAGGACCCGAGCCTCCGGCTGCGGAACATGCTTGGCGGCCGCCTCGGGCAACCCGTCTTCCGCCTCAACTCCCACGTCTGCTATCCAGCGGTACCCGCGGCCGTGGACCGTCTTGATGACGCTCTGCGCCGCGCCGTCGTCCCCCACCACACGGCGGGCCGCCTTGATCCGGCTGGTGAGCGTCGAGTCGCTGACGAAGCGGTCACCCCACACGGTGTCGAGCAGCTCGGTCTTGGGCACGACGCGCTCGCGGTTCGCGACGAGCAGGCTCAGGACGTCGAACACCTGGGGCTGGACATGGAGCGGCTGCCCTCCGCGTTCCAGAAGGAACCGGTCGGTGTCGAGGACGACATCGCCGAAGGTGAACCGCATGTCCAGATGGTCGCACAGGGCCACCGTCGCTGCGGTCGCGTTAGACCGCGGAGGACACCAGCACCCCGGCGGTCAGGACGGCTACGCCGGCCAGGACTGCCCGGTTGGCCGACCAGCGGCGAGCTGCCGCGACGGTGACCAGCGCAGCGAGCAGCAGCGGAACGCCCTCACGTGGCTCGCCGCCGAGCCGCTGCGAGAGCGACCCCGCGGCAAGGCCGGCGAACGCGGCAGGCATCACCCACGCGGATGCCCGCTCGACCCACTCCGGCGGCGTGAACCGGGCTCGCGCTGCGACGGCGGCGATCCGCAGGAGATAGCTTCCTGCCCCCGCCAGGAGGACCACAAGCCAAGCAGTCCCGGCGCTCATGAGCGGCTCCTCCGGCCGACGGCGAGGGCGGTCAGGACGCCGAGCACCACTCCCACGAGCAGGCTGCTGTGCAGCGGCAGGCCCACGCCGAAGAGGCCGACAACTGCCGCAACCAGCGCCGCACTCAGGGCCGGTCGCGTCCGAGCGGCCTGCGCGACCTCGGCGAGCAGGAAGAGGGGCACGATGTCCTCGACCGGCATCCAGTCGGGCACGCCGCCCCCGAGCCCCCAGCCCGCGAGCATGGCCCCGTGCCAGGCGGCCCACAGCGTGACGCCGGCACCCACGTAGTAGGCGTGGGCACCGCGTGGCTGCACGGCATACCTCCGCAGGCCCACGGCGTAGGAGGGATCGACCAGCAGGTATGCCGCGAGCGCGCGGAAGCCCCGTCCGGCACCTGACCAGTGCGGAGCCATGGCGGCGCCGTAGAAGAGGAGCCGGGCATTGATGACCAGAACCGAGGCGACGACGACGGCGGCGCCGGCCCCACTGTCGAGCAGGCCCATGGCGGTCAGCTGCGCGCTCCCCCCGTAGATCGTCGGACCGGTGGCCAGCCCCACCAGCGGGACCCGCCCGGAGGCGGCGGTCATGCCCACCACCATGCCGAACGGCATGATCGCGGCCAGCCAGGGCAGCATCGCGCGTGCGCCGGCCGCGGCCTCGTGGCGGTTCGAGCGGGAGGCGGGGTCAGTGGCGGCAGGTGTGGCCTGCAGCCCCGTTCGCGGCGTCGGCGGGGGTGGCGCCAGCGCCGTCGCTCCAGTCGGTTGGTCGTGGCTCATGGCAAGAGAGTCGCGGCTCGGCTGCCGACATCCATGGAGCGGATGTGGACATCCCGTGGAGACCTCGTGGGGCGGTCACCGAGGCTTGCTCATGAGCGAGGAGGTTCGGTCGCAGTCCTCGGGTTCGAGACCCGCCTTCGCCGTCCGGGGACCAGCCCGGCGCGTGTCCGGCTGGACGCGCAGCAGTGCGCCCCCCGTAGGCTCGCGGTATGTCCCACCGGTCGGCGCTCGGCGAGCTGGAGATCGAGCTGACCCGCCTCTTCCGCCGTGCCCGCAGTGCCCAGCAGCGGACCGCTGCGCAGGTCCACCCGGACCTGGACGCTGCGGGGTATGCCGTCCTGGTCGCTGTGCGGGACCTCGCGGCCCACGGCGGCGGTGCCCGGGGAGGCGACCTCTCGGGAGCCCTCGGCCTGCACAAGTCCACGATGAGCCGCAACATCTCGGCGCTCGAGCGCCTCGGCCTGATCGAGCGCGTGCCTGACCCCGAGGACGCCCGGGCGCGGCAGGTGCGGTTGACGCCTCAGGGCTCTGAAGCGCTGGAGCGCTCCTTCGAGGGCCGGCGGGAGCGGCTGAGGTCACGGCTCAAGGCCTGGGACGCAGACGACGTGGCTGCCCTCGCCCGGCTGCTCCGGCGCCTCAACGACGCGGGGTAGGTCCACCGGCGGCGCCTTCCTCCGCACCCTCGGCGGAGGCGGCGACGACCGCAGCCGGGGCGGCCGTTTCCGAGCACCTGGTGATGCGTCGGGCCGGCGAGGGCCGGCAAGGATCCGGGGCCCCACCGGTCAGGGGCTGATCCGGGTCCAGGGCAGGCCAAGGTAGCTCACGGCCACGGCCCACTGTGCCTCGAAGCACCCCTTGGCTGCGCACGCCGGCATCACGGGCGTCAGCCGCAGGGTCGTGCCGTCCGTGACCGTGAAGTGGAAGTCGACAGGGTGGTCGATGCCGATCCGGATGGTGCTGCTGTCGACGAGCTGGTAGCTGTCCTCGTCAACCTGCTGACCGGCGGCGTCCTTGGAGCCGAACTGCCCGTCCGCCGTGAAGAAGTGGGAGTGCAGCTGCCGAATGGCACCGGTGCAGGGATGCTTCGGGTCCTTGAGGTCCTTGGCCGACGACACGCCCGGGATGAACCCGTCACCCGCGACGCTGTCGGCGGCGTACTTCGCCAGACCCGCCTTGGTCATCGCGGTCACGCGCTCCTGGCAGGTCGTCCTGCGCTGCCACTCGCCGACGATGGGCGAGGCGGGCGACGACCTGGCTGAGCTGCCCGTCGCTGCCGTGGTCCTGGTGGTGGTCTGAGCCGTTGGGCTCGACCCCGTCGGTGTCGTCTGTGGAGAGCCACAGGCGGTGAGAGCCAGAGCGGCGAGGACCGAGGTGCTGAAGACTGTTCGTGGATGCATGGCTGGGCCTCTTTCCCATGCGCCCGGCCTTCGATCGCGCTGGCCGAGCTCCTGTCAGCGAGGCTAGTGACGGAAGCGGCGGGGCACATCAGGGCCAACACGGATTCCAGCCCCACCCCTCGGAGGGTTGCCCCCGAGCGTCCGGCGGGGTGGGATGGGAGGGACCGCGCCCCTATGCCAGGAGGACGACGATGTCCGCACCCGCCCTCGACCCGGCCCTCTCGCACACTGTCGGCGAGTCGGTGCCACCTCTCATCGAGCAGACCATCCCCGACAACCTCGATGCGACCGTCGCGCGCTTCCCGGACCGGGAGGCCCTGGTCGACGTCCAGCAGGGGATCCGGTGGACGTATGCCGGGTTCGCGGCCGAGGTGGACCGGCTCGCCCGAGCCCTGCTCGCCGTCGGACTGGAGAAGGGCGACCGGATAGGGATCTGGGCGCCCAACTGCGCGGAGTGGACCCTCGTCCAGTACGCAACCGCGAAACTGGGCGCCATCCTGGTCAACATCAACCCAAGCTACCGGTCGCACGAGCTGAAGTACGTCCTCAACCAGGCCGGGATGCGCATGGTGGTGGCGGCAGCGTCGTTCAA
The DNA here is from genome assembly GCA_035691065.1 of Dermatophilaceae bacterium. GTDB lineage: Bacteria > Actinomycetota > Actinomycetes > Actinomycetales > Dermatophilaceae > DASSJT01. The sequence continues at coordinate 21,829 of DASSJT010000142.1, read as the reverse complement.
GACCTCCGACTACGTGGCCATGCTGGACGAGGTGAGGCACGAGTGCCTCGCGCTCGAGCAGGTCTTCGTCATCGGCGGCGCCAGCTGGACCGGCCTCCTGGCCCGGGCCGACGAGACGTCTCCTGACCAGGTCGCGCGGATCCAGTCAGGGCTCCGGCCGCACGATCCCATCAACATCCAGTACACCTCGGGCACAACGGGATTCCCCAAGGGCGCGACGCTCAGCCACCACAACATCCTCAACAACGGCTACCTCGTCGGCGAGCTCTGCCGTTACACCGAGGAGGACCGCATCTGCATCCCGGTCCCCTTCTACCACTGCTTCGGCATGGTCATGGGAAACCTGGCGGCGACCACCCACGGTGCCTGCATGGTCATCCCCGCGCCTGGCTTCGACCCAGCGGCCACGCTCCAGGCCGTTCAGGACGAGAAGTGCACCAGCCTGTACGGCGTCCCCACGATGTTCATCGCCGAGTGGGCACTTCCGGACTTCACGGCATACGACCTGTCCTCCGTCCGCACCGGCATCATGGCCGGCTCGCCGTGCCCCGCGGAGGTGATGAAGAAGCTGATCGCCGCGGGCATCGAGGAGATGACCATCTGCTACGGCATGACCGAGACCAGCCCGGTCTCCACGCAGACCCGCACCGACGACTCGTTCGAGCGCAAGGTCGGCACGGTCGGCCGCGTCTGCCCACACCTGGAGATCAAGATCGTCGACCCCCTGACCGGCGAGACGGTGCCACGCGGTGTGCCGGGCGAGTTCTGCACGAAGGGGTACTCGGTGATGCTCGGCTACTGGGAGCAGCAGGACAAGACCGACGAGGCGGTGGTCGACGGCTGGATGCACACCGGCGACATCGGCGTGATGGACGACGACGGGTACGTCCAGATCACCGGCCGGATCAAGGACATGGTGATCCGGGGTGGCGAGAACATCTACCCGCGCGAGATCGAGGAGTTCCTCTACACACACCCCGACATCCTCGACGCGCAGGTGATCGGCGTGCCCGACGAGAAGTACGGCGAGGAGCTCTGTGCCTGGATCCGGATGAGAGAGGGCGCAGAACCCCTGACGGCAGAACGGGTTCGGGAGTTCGCGAACGGCAAGCTGGCGCACTACAAGATCCCGCGCTACGTGCAGATCGTCGACGAGTTCCCGATGACCGTCACGGGCAAGATCCGCAAGGTCGAGATGCGGGAGAAGTCCATCGCGGAGCTGGGACTGCACCGGCCGTGACACGCGGCGCTTGACGGGCATCGTGACGCGCCGCCCGTCCCGTCGTCCCACGGGTCGGCTGTTGTGTCGTCTGTCGTGTCGGCTGTAGCGCCGGTACCGGGCCGCGAGTAGTTTGCCAGTGTCCTGTCTGCTTCTGGCTGCTTCTGTCGGTCGACACGAGGGGTGCGTCGATGAGGTACTTGTGGGTTCTCCTGGTCCTCCTTCTGGCTCTGGTCGTCCTCCTTTGGATCGTGGCGCGATCCTCTCGGCAGCGGACGGAATGGGACGCGCGCGACGATGGTGCGCTACGAATGCGCGCGGACGAGGACGCTGCTGCGGCCAGGCTCCGCCAGCTCACGGGTACTGGAGCGGCGGCGCCAGCGGCAGCCGCGCCGAAGCGCGCGGAGCCGGCGCCCGCCGACTGGGTCTCCGCCCAACCGACGCCCACGGAGCCGATGCCCGCCCAACCACTGCAGCCAATGGCCGCCCAACCCCTGCAGCCGGAGCAGGCGACTGCGGAGCCTGAGCCCTTGCGTGAGGTGCCGGAGCCGGGAGCCCCGGGGTTCGCCGAGGTCGACTACCACACCGACGTGCCCAGCGCGGATGCCGCTGCCGCGGACACTGCTGAGCCGTACGCCGTACCCGCGGCTTCCGAGGCCACTTCCGAGTCCGCTGCCGAGTGGGACACCAGCGACGACGGCCTGAGTGAGGCTGTGCCTCCCGCAGATCCGTGGGGGCCGGAACCCGGTGCCATGCCGGAGTCCGAGGGCGCGGAGTACCCCATCGAAGAGGCTGCACCAGCCGCGACGCCTGCCGGTGCGGTCGCCGTCGAACCCGCGTCGGCATCCGGGTCTGCCTCGGATGTCGAGCCGGATCCGATTCCCTTCCCCGAGCCGGGCCCCGTGCCGATTCCCGAGCCCGGACCAGTCCCCCTTCCCGAGCCGGGGCCGAAGCCGGTTCCCGAGCCCGGCCCGGTCCCGATGCCGGAGCCTGGTCCCGCGCCCGTTCCCGAACCGGGCCCGGTCCCATTGCCGGACACGGCTGTCTCTCCCGAACCCCGGTCGGCCGCAGAGGCCGCTGCAGGCTCGGCTGCTGTGCCCGAGACGGCGACGCAGGCGGAGGAGGCTCCGGTCTTCGTCCTCGAGACCAGGCCCGAGCCGGAGCCGGAGCCGATGACAGCGGTCGTGCCTCAGCCCACGGCGTCAGGGGAGTCGGCAACCGGCGAATCTCCTTCAGCGGAAGCCGTGTCCGTCGAACCCGCGTCGTCCGAGCCTCGGGAAGCGGGCGGGCACGTGCGCATCTCGTCGCTGGAGGAGGTCCGCGACGGGGGTTACGGCGTGGGTTCGGCGGCCCCGATCGACGACGGCGCGCAGCCGCTTGGTCATCCCGTCAAAGGCAACCTCGGCTCGATGACGTTCCACGAGCCGGGAGGCCGCGGATATGACCTGACGACCGCCGACGTCTGGTTCATCGACGCCGAGACGGCGGGGCGCTTCGGGTTCACCCACGCCGGAGACTGAGCCAACGGCGCCACGACCTGCGAAGGCTCCCACGCGGCTCCCACCCGGTGGGTCTCGGGTTCCGGGAGAACCGCCCGAGCGTCATGGGAGGTGAGTCTTCGCGGCGGTGGCTGACCGGCATACCCACCGCTGTCACTCAGGAACCGCACAGGCGACGTCAAGGCTCGGCCCGCACTCTCGTTCCCAGACGGCACGAGGATGAGAGTGAGGACCGATATGAACTCAGCGCGACAGCGGGGCCGGCGGCGGATCGAACAGGCCACCGCAGGTCTGGCTGCACTGGGCGTCATCGTGACCGGAGGGGCGATGGCCCTCGCCTACGGGGATGTGGCCGCGAGCGTGACGGCGAACGGATCGACGAGTACCGCGAGCTCCGGCACGGGCACCTCCGGCACCGCGAGCACCAACTCCGGAAGCACCGGCAGCGCACTCCAGGTCGACAGTGCGGGATCGGGCAGCATTGCGGCACAGTCGGGTTCGTCGTGAACGGCCGGCCGGTGCTGCAGGGTCCCTCGATCGAGTGGCAGCTGTGGTCGACCACGATGCGCCTGGTCGTCGTCGAGCCCCACGTGCTTCCGGCGGCGAAGCAGGTCGTCGACAACACGCTGCTGAGGGTGGAGCGGGCGGTGAGCCGGTTCGACCCGGGCTCGGAGGTCCGGCGACTGCGCCCCGGGCGCCCGACCCGGGTGAGCTCGGAGCTGGCCGCGATCCTCGGCGTCACGCTCGACGCCGCACGACTCACCGACGGGGCGATCGACCCGACCCTGGGGAACGCCCTCGTTGCCCTTGGCTACGACGGGGACATCGTCCAAGTACGCCAGCGCACCACAGGGATCTCGTTCGTCGCGACACCGTCGACCGGCTGGCGGAGCGTCGAGCTCGACTGCGAGCGGCGGATGCTCACCGTTCCCGCGGACACGCTGCTCGACCTCGGCGCCCTGGCCAAGGCCTGGGCCGCGGACCAGGCGGCTGCCGAGGTGCACGAGCTCACCGGCTCGCCGGTCCTGGTCAGCCTGGGCGGCGACATCGCAACGGCCGGCGGCTTCACGACTGGCGGCGGCTTCACGACTGGCGGCGGTGGGCCGGCGGGCGGCCCTGCGACGGCGGGCGGCGGGGCGGGCCGCTCCGGCGTCTGGAACGTCCTGGTGCGCGATGCCGACACCGGCCCGGCCGCCCTCATCGGGCTCCCTGCAGGCGCGGCGGTCGCGGCGTCGAGCACGCGGTCCCGGGCGTGGGTCGCCGGGGGACGCCTCCTGCACCACATCCTCGACCCGCGGCATGGCCTCCCTGTCCGGCCGCCGTGGGAGAGCGTCTCGGTGGTCGCCAGGACCTGCGTCGAGGCGAACACGTTCTCGACGGCGCTCCTGGTCGATGCCGCACACCGTGAGCTGCTCGTCCGGAGAGGCCTCCCGGCCCGGCTCGTGGGGCACGACGGAACCGTCGAGCACCAGGGCGGCTGGTTGCCCGACACCGAGCTCGGCCCCCACACCAGCGTGCCCGGGTGGGATGCCGCGTGAACGAGTTCCTCTGGCTGGTCGGACGTGGCACCGGAGTCGCGGCGCTGGTCTTCCTGACCGTTTCCGTGTCACTGGGGATCCTCACCGCCCATCGGTGGGGCACCCGCGAGACCCCCCGCTTCGCGGTCAGCGAGATCCACCGGCGCGCGTCGCTCGGGGCCTCCCTGCTGCTGCTCGTGCATATGGCGACACTGGTGCTCGACTCCCGGTCCGGGCTGCGGTGGATGGACCTCGTGGTCCCGTTCGTCAGCACCCGCAACGCGCTCTGGTACGGCCTCGGGACGCTGGGTTTCGAGCTGCTGGCCGTCCTGGTCGTGAGCAGCCTCCTTCGCAAGCACCTGCCGTATGCCGTGTGGCGTGGCCTGCACTGGTTGGCCTACCTCTGTTGGCCGGTCGCCTTCATCCATGGCATCGGGTCGGGCAGCGATGCGGGTTCGGTGTGGATGCTCCTGGTCTCTGCCGCGTGCCTGGTCCTCGTGATGTGGTCGGTGACGACGCGGCTCCTGAGCCCCAACGCCACGGGGCCTGCGAGCAGACCGGGCAGCCGGCCAGACGGGACTGCAAAGGAGGTGGCTCGAGCCGGAGCGAGGCGGGAATGAGTTGACCGTGGCGACCGTTCTCTGAGAAAGTTGAATTTGAAACGATTTTGAGGAGGCGGTCATGCCCGCTGTCACTGTCCCCGACCTGACGGTGCTTCCCCGAGTCGCCCAGCCAGCGCCGGAGCTGCCGCAGCGTCCGGTCGTGTCAATCACCAGCGCTCCGCACGGGCTCGAAGGGGAGGGATTCCCGGTGAAGCGTGCCTTCGCCGGCGTGGATCTACGCCTTCTGGACCCGTTCATCATGATGGACGAGATGGGCGAGGTGGACTACGCGCCGGGCGAGCCCAAGGGAACACCCTGGCATCCGCACCGGGGCTTCGAGACGGTCACCTACATCATCGACGGCATCTTCGACCACCAGGACTCCTACGGTGGCGGGGGGACCATCACCAACGGCGCCACCCAGTGGATGACCGCGGGCTCCGGGATTCTGCATATCGAGTCGCCGCCGGAGCATCTGGTCGTGAGCGGTGGCCTGTTCCACGGACTCCAGCTGTGGGTGAACCTGCCCAAGAGCGACAAGCTCGCCGTCCCCCGCTACCAGGACCTCACGGCCGATCGCGTGGCGCTTCTGTCCTCCGCCGACGGTGGCGCGCTGTTGCGGGTCATCGCGGGCGAGGTGGCCGGTCACACGGGTCCCGGTTCCACCCACACCCCGATGGCCATGATGCACGCTACGGTGAGCCCGGGCGCCGAGCTGGCCCTACCATGGCGGCCCGACTTCAACGCGCTCGTCTACGTGATGAGCGGCAACGGGTTCGTCGGGCCGTCCCAGTCCCCGATCGGCGCCGGCCAGCTGGCAGTGCTCGGCCCCGGCCGTGCCATCCAGCTCTCGGCGGCGGCATCGCAGCAGTCGAACCATTCCAGCGGTCTCGAGGCGGTCATCCTCGGGGGACGGCCGATCCGCGAGCCGGTCGCCTGGGCAGGCCCCTTCGTCATGAACACGCGGGCTGAGCTCGTCCAGGCGTTCGAGGACTACCAGGCCGGTCGCCTGGGCCAGCCTGTGCCCCACGATGGGCAGGGCGGGTTCTCCGCCTGAGTGCGCGCCGACGTGGTCGGCTCAGGTGCAGGCTTCGTTGAGACACTTCGGCTGAGACAGGTCGAAGGCCGGGCCCCCCGTGAGCTGGGGCCCGGCCTTCGCGCTGTGGTGGTGCGAGCGCGACGAACGCTCAGGTGAGGCGGCGGAAACCGGACTTGATCCGCTCGCCCATGTCGCCGATCGCGCTGCGGTCGTCGTCATCGTCGGGACTGGAGACGGGCTCGCCGTTCTCATCGAGGACGTTGCCGTTCTCATCGAGGACGTTGCCGCGGTCGTCGAGACGTCGGCCCTCGGCGTCAACGCGGTTGCCGTCCCCGTCTACGCGGTAGTTCGCACTGTCCACCTCTTCGGAGTCTGCAACCCCGTCGTGGTCACGGTCGGCGAGGTCACGGTCTGCACGGTCCACCCGGTCGCCGTCCCAGCCGTCGCCGGCGACCCGGTCCCGGTCGACGTCAGTGCGGTCAACGTCAGTCCGGTCGTCCGTGCGGTCCATGTCCGTGCGGTCCATGTCCGTGCGGTCGAAGTCGGTCCGGCCACGGTCCGCGCGGTCGAAGGCGCTCCGGTCGACATCGGTCCGGTCGTCGGTGCGGTCGAAGTCACTCCGGTCGAAGTCAGTCCGGTCGTCGTCCCCGCGCTCCACCTCGGCGGTCCCTGCAGCAATGGCTGCCCGGTCGTCAGCCACGCGCTCCCTGTCCTCAGCCACGCGCTCCCGGTCCGTAGCGAGGCGGTCCGCCTCGTCGGCCGTGGTCTCGGGGACGCGGTTACCCTCTTCGTCGGTGTGCACGTGCGGGTCGCGCAGGTCGGCCTGGCGCAGCCACTCCTCGTGTCCTGACCTGGCCTTGCTGGCGTGGGCAGCTCGTGTCTCGGCGTCGACCTGGAGGCGCTGCGCCTCGGCGGCGCGCCGCTCGGACTCGGCCTGCGCCGCGCGCGCGGCGGCTGCCGCAGCTGCGGCCTCAGCCTCCTGGGCGCGAACCTGAGGCTCCCGCTCGGCCGCGCGCTGCCTCATCTCCTCAGCCTGGGCATGGTGTGCAGCGGTCCGCCGACCCCGCGCCATGGCCATGAGCGCGGCGATGACCAGGACCACCGCAATGGCCGCCACGATCCACGTGACGATGGTGATGGTGTCCATTTCTCCTCCTTGCGCGCGGGAACCGCGTTTCTCCAGGGTTCCCCACTGCGCCTCGGAACCGGCTCTGGCAGGCGCCAGACGGGACTCCCGTCCGATACCCTTCACCGCGGTTCGGAAACACGAGACGTGAGACGCAGCCCGGCCGGCAGACCGGCTTATGCGAGTGGTCACAAAGGCTCGCTTGCACGGCATACAGGCCCTAGGTTGCAGTTCACGGAACGGGGCGCTTCCGTGCGCCCGCGGACCGGCCGGTGATCGTCAGAGGAGCTGTCGTGCGCATTGGTGTGCCAAAGGAGTCGCGGCCGGGAGAGACCCGGGTCGCCGCCACGCCCAAGACTGTCGAGCAGATCATCAAGCTCGGGTATGCCGTGTCAGTTCAGGGGGGTGCCGGGCGGGCTTCGTCCTACCCCGACGAGGCCTACGCGGCTGCCGGTGCCGACCTCGTCGGGGCCGATGTCTGGTCGAGTGACGTGATCCTCAAGATCAACGCTCCCAGCGAGGCCGAGGTGCGCCTGCTCGAGCGCGGCCAGATCCTCGCCAGCCTGCTCGCGCCGGGCCTCAACCCCGCGATCATCACCCGCCTGGCCGACCGGGGCGTGACCGCCCTCGCCATGGACGCGGTCCCTCGGATCTCCCGGGCGCAGTCCCTCGACGTGCTCAGCTCCATGGCCAACATCGGCGGCTACCGCGCCGTGGTCGAGGCGGCGCACGAGTTCGGTGGCCTCTTCACCGGCCAGGTCACTGCAGCGGGCAAGGTCCCTCCGGCCAAGGTGCTCGTCATCGGTGCCGGTGTGGCCGGCCTTGCCGCTATCGGCACCGCCAACAGCCTGGGCGCGATCGTGCGTGCTTTCGACGCGCGCTCGGAGGTGGCCGAGCAGGTCGAGTCGATGGGCGCCGAGTTTCTCCGCATCGACGTGGACGACGAGGGTCCGTCGGCGACGGGCTACGCCAAGGAGATGGGCGAGGACTTCAACAAGAAGGCCGCGGCGCTCTACGCCGAGCAGGCCAAGGATGTCGACATCATCATCGCCACGGCGCTGATCCCGGGAAAGCCGGCGCCGCGCCTGATCACGCACGAGATGGTCGCATCGATGAAGCCGGGCAGTGTGATCGTCGACATGGCCGCATCCAACGGCGGCAACGTCGCCGGCTCGGTGGCCGACGAGCTGGTCACCTCACGCAACGGCGTGAAGATCATCGGCTACACCGACCTGCCCGGGCGGCTGCCGACTCAGGCATCGCAGCTGTTCGGCACCAACCTGGTCAACCTGCTGAAGCTCGTCACGCCGGACAAGGACGGCAAGTTCGTCCTCGACTTCGAGGACCCGGTGCAGCGGGGCATGACCGTGGTCAGGGAGGGCGAGGTGACCTGGCCCCCGCCTCCGGTGCAGGTGTCCGCCGCCCCGACACCGGCGGTGGCCGCCACCGCGCCTGCGAAGCCCCAGCCGAAGCGTCGGCACCCGGGCCGCCGCTACGCCGGCATGGTGCTCGCCGCCGCGGCATTCGCCCTCATCGCCGCGGGGTCGCCGCAGGTCTTCCTGGGGCACTTCACGGTCTTCGCGCTCGCCGTCATCGTCGGCTTCTACGTCATCTCCAACGTGGCCCATGCCCTGCACACGCCCCTGATGTCGGAGACCAACGCGATCTCGGGCATCATCCTCGTCGGGGCCCTGCTCCAGGTCGGGAGCGAGGACATGGTCGTGCGGGTGCTGGCCTTCGCGGGAACCATGGTCGCCAGCATCAATATCTTCGGCGGCTTCTTCGTCACCAACCGCATGCTCAAGATGTTCCGGAAGGCGTGACGCGAGATGACCGCGAACCTGGTCCAGGCGGCATACATCATCAGTGCTGTCCTGTTCGTCCTCGCACTTGCCGGCCTGTCCAAGCACGAGACGGCGAAGCGCGGCAACGTCTTCGGGATGATCGGCATGGTCATCGCGCTCGGGGCGACCATCTGGCTGGCGGCCGACCAGGCGAAGAACGCGGTGGCGACGCTGATCCTGATCGCGATTGCGATGGGCATCGGCGCGGTGATCGGGCTCTGGCGCGCGCAGGTCGTGGCGATGACCGGAATGCCGGAGCTGGTGGCAATGCTGCACAGCTTCGTCGGTCTGGCCGCGGTGCTGGTGGGGTTCAACTCGTTTGCGTCGACCAGCGGCCTGACCGGGTCCGAGGAGACGATCCACCTCGTCGAGGTCTTCCTCGGGGTGTTCATCGGCGCGGTGACGTTCACCGGGTCGATCGTGGCGTTCCTCAAGCTGAGCGCCCGGATCTCGTCGCGGCCGCTGATGCTGCCCCACCGGCACAAGCTGAACCTGCTGGCGCTGCTGGTTTCGGCGGGACTGATGGCGTGGTTCATCCAGAGTCAGTTCGTGGTGCCGCTGGCGATCATGACGGTGATCGCCCTCGCGTTCGGCTGGCATCTGGTGGCGTCCATCGGCGGCGGCGACATGCCGGTCGTGGTGTCGATGCTCAACAGCTACTCTGGCTGGGCCGCGGCCGCCGCGGGCTTCATGCTCGGCAACGACCTGCTGATCGTCACCGGCGCTCTTGTCGGCTCCTCGGGTGCGATCCTCAGCTACATCATGTGCCGGGCCATGAACCGCTCGTTCATCTCCGTGATCGCTGGCGGCTTCGGCTCCGACGGCGGGATCACGGGGGAGGAGCGCGACTACGGCGAGCACCGTGAGACCAACCCGGCCGACGTGGCCGAGCTGCTCAAGAACGCCAACTCGGTCGTCATCACACCGGGGTACGGCATGGCCGTGGCCCAGGCGCAGTATCCCGTGGCAGAGCTGACGTCCCAGCTGCGGAAGAAGGGCGTCAACGTGCGCTTCGGCATCCACCCGGTTGCCGGACGCCTTCCCGGCCACATGAACGTGCTCCTGGCCGAGGCCAAGGTCCCCTACGACATCGTCCTGGAGATGGACGAGATCAACGAGGACTTCCCCGAAACCGACGTCGTGCTGGTCATCGGCGCGAACGACACGGTGAACCCCTCTGCGGAGGAGGAGCCCAGCTCGCCGATCGCGGGCATGCCGGTGCTGGAGGTGTGGAAGGCGCACGACGTGGTGGTCTTCAAGCGCTCCATGGCCACCGGGTATGCCGGTGTGCAGAACCCGCTGTTCTTCAAGGACAACAGCGCGATGCTCTTCGGGGACGCGAAGGATCGGGTCGAGGACATCATCAAGGCCCTCTGAACCACTTCTGGCCCACCTCTGGGCCTGGGCCGGGACCCGGGACCCTTTCTCGGGTGGCCCGATAAGGGTCGCTTACCCCGAGGTCGCACATCCGGAGATGTGGACCTTTCTCGGGTCACCCGATAAAGGTGGGGTCGGGGAGGGGGTGGCCGCGGTCGGCCACGAGGTCGAACTCGTTGCCCTCGGGATCAGCCATGGTGAGCCACCAGATGCCGAGCGAGTCGTGGAGCTCGGTGACGGGTGCGCCCAGCCGGCGGCCGCCCAGCGCCTCGAGCCGCGCCGCGAGCGCGGGAACGCCCGGGTCGAGCGGTGCGTGCAGGTCGAGGTGCATCCGGTTCTTCCCGGCCCTGGGCTCGGCCACCTGCTGGAGGATGAACACCGGCCCGCGCTGCCCCTCCGGCGGTGCGAGCACCACGAACGTCGAGACCTCGCCCGCTCGCTCGTAGCCGAGCGCGGCGCACCAGAACGGCACCAGTCCGGCGGGGTCGAGGCAGTCGAGCACCACCGACACCCGAGGGATGGCCCCAGCCTCGCTCATGTGCTGGTCAGGCTGGGCAGCTCGTCCTCCATGGGGCGTCCCGACAGCCGGCTGCGGCGGTAGCCGTACCCGAAGTAGACGACAAAGCCGAGCAGCATCCACACCACGAAGCGCAGCCAGGTCTCGATGCTGAGGTTGAGCGTCAGGTAGAAGCAGATGAGGGCCGACAGCCAGGGCAGCACCGGGGAGAAGGGCACCCTGAACGAGCGCGGAAGGTCGGGCCGGCTCCTGCGCAGCATCGGCACCGCGACCGAGACGAGGATGAAGGCGGTCAGCGTGCCGATGTTGACCATCTCCTCCAGCTTCCCGATCGGCGTCAATGACGCGACCAGCGCGATCGTGGTGCCGATGGCGATCGTGATACGCAGCGGCGTGCCGGTCCGGGGATGGGTGCGTCCGAGCGCCGGTGGGAGCAGCCAGTCGCGGGACATCGCGAAGACCACCCGAGTGGCGCCGATGAGAAGCGTCATGATCACCGTCGTGAGGCCGGCCACGGCGCCGGCCGAGACCAGGGTCGCAAAGCCGCCCTTCCCCACGGACTCGAACGCCGTCGCGAGTGCCGCCTTCGGGTCGATCTGGTGGAAGGGCACCATCCCGGTGATCACAAGCGCCACACCGACGTACAGGATGGTGCAGACCAACAGCGAGGCGATGATGCCGATCGGCAGGTCGCGCTGCGGGTTCTTGGCTTCCTCGGCTGTGGTGGCCACCACGTCGAACCCGATATACGCGAAGAAGACCAACGCGGCGCCGGACACGATCCCCAGCACGCCGTAGGTGCTCGGCGTGAGCCCGAACAGCACCTGGATCAGCGGCGCCGTCAGCCCTGACACCTCCTTCGTCTCCTCGGCCGGCGGGATGAACGGGGTGTAGTTCGCGCTCTTGACGTAGCCGATGCCCGCGATGATGACGAACAGCACGATGAAGACCTTGATCCCGACGAGGACCAGGTTGACCCGCATGGACTCCTTGATGCCGATCGACACGATCACCGTGATCGCGGCGACGAGCAGGAACGCCAGGAGGTCGAAGTGTGACCCCGACGCGAGGGAGTCCGGCCAGTTGAGGCCCACCTTGCCCAGGAAGAGGTCGGCGTACTGCGACCAGCCCTGGGCCACCACGCTGGCACCCAGCATCAGCTCGAGCAGGAGGTCCCAGCCGATGATCCAGGCGACCAGCTCGCCCAGCGCCGCATAGGAGAACGTGTAGGCCGAACCGGAAACCGGCACCAGGGAGGCGAACTCGGCGTAGCAGAGGGCCGCGAGGCCACAGCAGATCGCGCCGAGCACGAACGACAGGACGATCGAGGGGCCGGCGTACTGCAGGGCGGCCCGCCCGGTGACGGTGAAGATGCCGGCGCCGATGATGACCCCGACTCCGAAGACCGTGAGGTCCAGGGCGGTCAGGCGTTTCTTGAGCTGGTACTCCGGCTCGTCGGTGTCCCTGATCGACTGCTCGATGGACTTCCTGCGCATGACGCTCATGACATCCTCCGGTGTGCGAGTGCAGACTCAGGCAGCGGCCAGGGGCCAAGCTCCAATCCAGAACGCGGCGGACAGAGTGCGGGTGGTCAGATTGCGGGTGGTCAGAACGCGGCGGACAGAGTGCGGGTGGACAGATAGCGGGTGGACGGAATGCGCTGTTTCAGAACGCGGCGGATCTGAACTTTCCGCACGCTAGCGCGACGCAAAGCTCCTCGCTATCAGGACCATTCCTCGCGCGGGTAGATCGGGATCGGGCCGGTGTCGGCCTCCCGGTCGACGGTGACCTGTCCGCGCCGCCCCTTGCGCCGCGCGGCCCGCTCAAGGTCGGCGCTGCGGTAGATGGACTCCGAGTACGACGAGGGTGAGAAGTCGTGGATCCGGCCCGCCTCGTCCTCGGGACGCTCGGTCTGCTCCTCGGGCATGGCCGGCCGGTGGATCGGAATCGCCGTGGAGAAGCCGCTCGAGCTCGAGCCCGCCGGGCGAGAGCCGCCCGCGCCCGGCCCGGCCGGCCCGCCTGGGCCGCCCCGTCCCCCAGGGCGACCGGGCCCGCCGGACCCACCCGGCCCGCCAGAGCCGCCGCCTCCACCGGGACCGCCGGGACCCCCAGCGCCGCCGGGCCCGGTGTCTCCCCCGCCCGGGGTGCCGGGACCGCCAGGGCCGAACTCGTCGGCATACGGCAGGTCGACGTACTCCATCACGCGCTCCGAGTCGTCGACCCCGAAGATCTCGGCGCAGATGGCGCGGTAGTGGTGGTCGGGGCTGGGCACGAAGTTGACCTGGCTCAGGGCCTGGTCCTGGCCGGCGCTCTCCATGATGAAGCGGCCGTAGCCCACCAGTCGGCCGGGGATGGTCCGGGTGTACTGCATGTCCGTGACCTTGATCAGCGGCATCATCGACACCTTGCGGGTGATAAGGCCATGGAAGAGCAGCAGGCGCTTGTCCGTGGCCACGAACCAGTCACGCTGCCAGTTGATGACGTGGTAGAGCGCCCAGAGGAACACCGCGAAGAAGAACCACCAGGCAATCGTGCTCAGGGCCTGGGCCTCGCGGGGGAGGTTGAAGTCGAGGAAGAGCGCAAGCAGGAAACTGCCCAGCGCGGCGGCGATCTGGCCGGAGACCTTGGCCCAGTGCTGGTGAACCGCCGCGACCAGCTTCTCCCCGTCGAGGAGGTAGCGGTCGAGGTCCTTCTGGCCCCTCCGGCGGCCCAGCTCCATGGGGCTCACGCGCTATCCCCTCAGCAGCGCGTCGAAGAAGTTGCCAATGCTGTAGACGCCATCCAGGAGCAGCGAACCGGTGGTCTTCACGATGTCGGCAGCCTTCTCGGGCGAGGTGAAGATAGCGTAGACGGCGAAGGCCACGAGGATCCACAGGATGACCTTCTTCAGCGACACCACGAGCTCCTGTGAGTGGATAGGCGGCCTATCTGGCCGCTGATATGGGGCACACGTCTACCAAAAGGATGCCTCATGTGACCAATGTGACGCATGAGGCGCGCCGGTTCGAGTTCTCTGAGGCCTTTCGTGTGGCTGTGGAGGTGATCCGACCCCCTTAAACGGTCCCATAAAGACGGTCTCCCGCATCTCCAAGCCCCGGGACGATATATCCCTTCTCGTTGAGCCGCTCGTCGACGGCCCCGGTCACGATCAGCACCGGCACCTCGAACCCACCCACCTCGTCCTCCAGGTGCTGGATCCCCTCCGGCGCCGCCAGCAGCGTGACCGCGGTGATGTCGTCGGCACCGCGCTCGACGAGGTACCGGATCGACATGGCCAGCGTGCCGCCGGTCGCCAACATCGGGTCCAGGATGTAGCACTGGCGCCCGGAGAGGTCCTCGGGCAGGCGGTTGGCATAGGTGATCGCCTCGAGAGTCTCCTCGTTGCGCTGCATCCCCAGGAAGCCCACCTCCGCACTCGGCAGCAGGCGCACCATCCCCTCCAGCATCCCCAGCCCGGCGCGCAGGATCGGGACCACCAGCGGCTTCGGCGAGCTCAGCTTGATGCCCGTCGTGGGCGCAACGGGGGTCACGATGTCGATCGGCTCGACGCGCACGTCGCGGGTCGCCTCGTACGCCAGCAGCGTCACCAGCTCCTCGGCGAGCCGGCGGAAGGTGGGGCTGTCGGTCCGCTCGTCGCGCAGGTAGGTGAGCTTGTGGGCGATGAGCCGGTGGTCGGCGATGTGGACGCGCATACGCGAAACTTAGCGTGTGACCTCGCGCCCGACCTCGCGGCTGCACTCGCGCCAGACCTCGCCCCCGACCTCGCGCACCGGCCCCTCGACCGACCCTGTGTATGCCGGGTGGATGGGGCTCGCGCTCGACGTCGCCGCCGCGGCGGCTGAGGCCGGCGACGTGCCGGTCGGGGCTGTGGTGATCTCCCCGACCGGGGAGGTCATCGGCCGGGGCTGCAACACAAGGGAGGCCGAGGGCGATCCCGCGGGGCACGCGGAGATCGTTGCCCTGAGAGCCGCCGCACGGCATACCGGCTCGTGGCGCCTGGAGGACTGCACGCTGGTGGTGACCCTCGAACCTTGCCCCATGTGTGCCGGCGCGCTCATGCTGTCGCGGGTGTCGCGGCTGGTTCTCGGGGCGTGGGACCCCAAGCTGGGGGCGTGCGGATCGGTGTGGGACATCGTCCGCGACCGCCGGGCCACGCACCGCATCGAGGTCATCGGCGGGGTGCGCGAGGCGGAGTGCTCCCGGCTGCTGCTCGAGTTCTTCGCGGCGCACCGCGAGCTGGCGCCTGAGGGCTGACCACGGCGCGGGGGCGAACAGGGCCACCCGGCATACCGCTCAGGCTCATTGGGTGTCCCGAGTGGTCGCTTGGATTCGTTGACGGACTGAATCCTTCGTTTGAGAATTGAGGTGTTGGCCCGCCAGGATCGACGGACCACCTAACCGAAAGGTGGTTGAACCACATGAAGCGATGGACCCATCCACAGGACTTCATTGCTCTGCTCGCGGGCATCTACGCGATGCTCGCTCCCATCTGGACCGACACGACCACCAAGGCGACCTGGACCATGATCGTCCTCGGCGCCGTCACGGCCCTCCTGTCGCTCGTCGACCTCGCCCGGCCCGACCTGCTCTCTACCGAGGGGCTCACCGCAGTGATGGGTGTTCTCTTCTTCATCGCTCCGTGGGTCATGGGCTACTCGGACATCAGGGCTATGTCCTGGACGTCCTGGATCGTCGGAGTGGTCGTTGCGGTGGTGGGGCTGGCCGACCTCCAAATGACGCGGACGCACCGGCACGCCATGGCGACGCCGCACTAGAACCTCAGGGTGCTGGTGAGGGTATGCCGGCCGGCTGGCCCGCCGGCATACCCTCGCTTTGTGCTTGGGGTCGGGCCCTGCGGTGTGGTGTGGGACGGGGAGGACCCGGTCGGAGCCTCATGCGGATAGTGGTGCTCGAACGCCCGGTATAGCGAGCGTTCCCGCGCCACTTGTCGACGTCAGGGGGCGCGATTCGGCGCGGCCGGGGGGTCGGCAGCAGGTCGGCAGCAGGTCGGCTGAGCGGATTTCTTTGCGGCGAGGGCGCTCTAGTACTCTGCTCGGCGGTGGCGTGTCCGAGCGGCCGAAGGAGCACGCCTCGAAAGCGTGTGAGGGGGCAACTCCTCCGTGGGTTCAAATCCCACCGCCACCGCCATTGCGATGTCCCGAGACACCGTTGACAGGTGTCTCGGGACATCGTTGCGTCTCGTGGCTGGCTTGCTCCACAGGGCTACGCAGCTCGCGCCCGACCTGGCGCACCTGCTCGATCGCCTGGGGATCGCGATCCGTCCCATATCGCGGCGCTGCCGAATGTCGCTGATCGAGCGGTATGCAGTCCCGATCGCGAGAACAGCGACAGGGTGGAGAGTTCGCCGGCGACCCCCAGGAGGTACCGCCTGCGCCACGCCCATCGCCCTGGCGGCGGCTGCTCGACCAGTCCACCGTCTGGCAGCGCGCGCTCGCAGCAGTGGCCGCAGCGGTCACCGGGGTCGGCGTTCTCGTGGCAGGGGTGCAGGCGGTCGTACCGCTGTTCGAGAGGGGTGGCTCGGTGGCCTACCAGGAGGGTGAGGCCACGGTCATCGAGACCCAGTCCGAGACGGCGGACCGGTTCGTCCGGATGCTCGTAGCCGCCGACGGGACGGCGATCATGCTCAATCACAAGGTGCTCGGTGAGCTGCCCGGGCACGGCGACGTCAAGCTCGACCATGCGTGCGACGCGACGCCGGGATGTGCCCAGACCCAGGGTCCAGATCCCCAACGAGAACCTCTCGAACGTGCCGGGCGGGATCGTGTTGCAGGGCTGCTACACCGTGCTGAAGAAGGGCACCGGCTATGGCGCGGACCCGCTTGACCTGGAGCTGAGGAAGGCGGGCAAGGTCTGCCCGTCCTGACCGCGACCTGGTGCTTTGCTGAAGGCGCCGACCATACCCTCATCTGGACGCGCACCAACGACTTCGCGCGGATAACGAAGGAGTTCCTCCAGACTCGATCGGCCGGCCGCCGTGCCGCACGAGGAGAGCGGCACTTGGGTTCACCCAGACGGCGGTGACGTTTCTCCCATCGTTCGGCTGGGCGCCTGTCGGCTCATCGACGTGCTACCTGGTAGTGCCGCGCACAGGGCGTCGGCCGCAGACCGGAGGACATTCACCAATGACCAGCAGCATGAAACGCCGCCTTGCTCGCGGCATCGGCGTCGCCATCGCGGCGGCCGCTTCGTCCGCGACCCTCGCCGTGAGCGCGGCGTCGGCGGACACAGACGTCACGCCACCGGCGGGAATCACCGTACCGGCCGACGCGACCCAGGCTCCCGCGGTCCTGATCGCGAGCCTGGAGGGTCGCAACGAGGTGGGAGCGGGCGCTCAGGACGGGCAGGCGCTGGAGCTCATCGGCATCCAGGGCAACACCCTCAGCTACTCCGTGGCCTGGCGCGGTATCGGCACGCCGACCGAGGCGGATATCCATGCCGCAGCTCGAGGAGTGGACGGCCCCGTCGTCGTGCCGCTCTTCACCACGCCGCGCCCGGCCGGCGGCTTCGCCTCCGGCAGCGTCACCGTCGCGGATCCGACCCTGCTTGACGCGTTGCGCTCGGACCCGCAGGCGTTCTACGCCGACCTGCACACCACGGACTTCCCGGATGGCGCGGTGCGTGCACAGCTCCATGCCCTCAACCACGCGGTCAGCACGAGCGGAGTGGCCGCACTGCAGGAGTCGGTGGTCCTCGGCAGCCAGATCTACGCATGCACCCTGCAGACCGACGGCTCGTTCGCCTTCACCCAGCACGACGTCGATGCGCACCTCACCGGCGGCATCCACCACACCTTCGTGCGGCCGCTGGCCGGAACGCCGCAGTGGCAGGCGGCCGACGGCAGCGCGGTGAGCGGCAAGCTCGTCAGCAAGAACTCCAACGGCGCCGGCAACATCGCCGAGCTGAACCTCGACGCCACGCAGATCGGCTCGTCCACCGGCCTGCTGTCGAACGTCGTCGAGGTGCTGCGCCTCAACACCGTCGGCGGTGTTGCCCCGACCGGCTCCTGTGACCCGCAGGCCACCCCGATTGTCAACGTCCCGTACCAGGCCGACTACATCTTCATCAACGGCTGACGCTTCCATCAGGCGTCGGCGACAGCCCGGACCCAGTGGGTTCGGGCTGTCGTGCGCCCGGGTTCGGCCACCCCTGCTTCAGACGGGTATGCCGTGTGGTCGTCGCGATCGGAACGTCACCTCGGCTTCTGGCGGGGCGTCGGAACGCCTCCCGCGGCTCGGGCGGGTGCCTTTCCTGAGACTCGCGTGGCCGCACGTTGGTATATCGTTCTAGTAATCGACCGCCTGGGGGACTTCATGAACCGCCCGACCATCAAGGACGTCGCTGCTCGCGCGGGCGTGTCCTCCGCGACCGTGTCGCTGGTGCTGCGCGACAGCGGGCAGATCCCCGAGTCGACCAAACAGCGGGTCCGTGACGCGATGGTAGCGGTGGGCTACGTCTACAACCGCCGGGCGGCGGAGATGCGGAGCATGACCTCCCGCATCCTGGGTCTGGTGGTCGCGAACGTCCGTAACCCGTACTTTGCCGAGCTGACCATGGCGATCGAGGACACGGCCCATGCCGCCGGCTACACGCTGATCCTCGGGTGCAGCAGCGACGACGTGGAGCGTCAGGACGAGGTGCTGCGGGCCATGGCGGAGCACCGCGTCGACGGCATCATCCTGCTCCCGGCGAGCCACTCCACCCGCGCGACCCTCGAGGCCGCCCTGCTCGACCGCGGCCTGCCGCACGCCCTGGTGGCACGCGCCGTCCCCGGCTACGAGTGCGACTACGTCGGCGCCGACAACGAGGCCTCGGGGCGCCTCGTCGGCCGGCACCTGCGTGACCTCGGGGTGGCATCGGTGGCGTTCCTTGGCGGGGTGGAGCACTCCATCCCGCGCGAGGACCGGGTGCGCGGGCTCATCGACGGCCTCGGCCCCGCGTTCCACGGGCTGGTCGCCGACGTCCCGAGCCCCAACGACGCGAGCATCGGGCTGTCCGGGCTCGTTGACCAGGCCCTGAGCGCAGGACAGGTCCCGGAGGCGATCGTGGCGTACAACGACATGCACGCCTTCGTCATCGCCGGCGCCCTCCGTGCTCACGGCCTGGAGCCGGGACGGGACGTCGCCCTCGCCAGCTTCGACAACGTGCCTGAGGCGGCGCACCAGTTCCCCAGCCTCACCAGCGCAGACGGCTTCCCGACGAGGGTGGGGGAGGTGGCAACGGAGCTGGTGCTGCGGGCGATCTCCTCTGGAGGCAGGCCACCTGAGCGGGTGCTGATCGAGCCCGAGCTGGAGATCCGCAGCTCCACCCTTTCGTGGGTTGAGCAGCGGTCCGGCCCTGGTGGCCAGCAGTCGGGGGCCGAGGGCCAGAGGTCCGGCGCGGCCGCGGTTCGCGGCCGGGCCCGTGCCTCGGGCTGAGAAAAACCTCGCCGAAACCCTTGACCGCAGGCCGCGTGCCCTTCATGCTTACTCAAACGAACTACTAGAACGAACTAGTACGAGGGAGCCGAGATGGCCAGTGGCATCCGATGGGGGCTCGTCGGGGCGAGTGACATCGCCGCGACCCGGGTGGCGCCGACGATGCGGGCTCTGGGCCAGAGCGTTTCGGCGGTGTGCAGCGGCTCGCCAGACCGGGCGGACTGGTTCGCCCGGCAACACGGCATACCTCTCGCGACATCCAGCCTCGAGCAGCTGCTCGCCGCCGACATCGACGCCGTCTACATCTCCTCCCGCAACGCCGAGCACGCAGGTCAGGCCCGGGCCGCCGCGGCCGCGAGCAAGCACGTCCTGCTGGAGAAGCCCATCGCCACCACGCTCGAGGACGCCACAGCGGTCGTTCGTGACTGCGAGTCCGCCGGCGTCGTCCTCGCCGCAAACCACCATCTGCCCGGTGCCGGGACCCACCGCCGGATCCGCGACCTGGTCGCGTCGGGGGCGATCGGCCGGCCGCTGAGCGCGGCGGTCCGGCACGCCGTCATGCTGCCGGAGCGGCTGCGCGGGTGGCGCCTCTCGGACGAGCCCGGTGCGGGGGTCATCCTCGACATCACCGTCCACGACGCCGCTGTGCTCAACGCCCTCTTCGGCGGCGCCGCCCTGGAGGTCAGCGCCCTGGGGGTGCGGCAGGGGAGCTGGCAGGCCGGCAGCGACGACGCCGCGATGGTCACCTTGCGCTACCCGGGTGACGTCCTGGCGCAGACCCACGACGCGTTCACCTCCGCCTTCACACCCACCCGGCTTGAGGTCCATGGCGACTCAGGCAGCATCACCGCGCCCGGGGTCATGACGCAGGACCCCGTCGGGCAGGTCTTCCTGGCCGACGCCTCGGGCGAGCGAGAGGTGGAGGTTGCCGACCGCCGGGACCTCTACGAGGTCGCTCTCTCCGAGTTCGAGGCGGCGGTCCGGGGGACCGGCCGGCCCGCCGTGACCGGACGCGAGGGACTGGCGGCGTATGCCGTGGCGCAGGCCGCGCTGGAGTCCGCCCAGTCCCACAGGTCGGTTGCCGTCCCTCCACTCAGTCCCTGACCAGTCCCTGAACAGTTCTCGAACAGCCCGAACACTTCCTGACGACCAAGCTCCCACAGCCGCAGCGCGATCCACCTCCTGCGCCCAAAACCACTCGAGGAAGCACACCCATGCGCACCGTCCCCGTCCTGACCGCACGCGATGCCGCCGAGCTGATCCGCGACGGCGCCGTGGTCAGCGTCTCGTCCTCCTCGGGGCTCGGCTGCCCGGACGCGACGCTGCGGGGGATCGGCGAGCGCTTCGAGGAGACGGGCGCACCGCGAGACCTGACCGCCGTGCACCCCATCGCAGCCGGCGACATGTACGGCATACGCGGTATCGACCACATCGCCCACCCTGGCCTGCTGCGCAAGGTCATCGCCGGCTCCTTCCCCAGTGGTCCCTCGAAGGCCGAGCCGCCGCGCATCTGGCAGCTGATCGAGAGCGGCGAGGTGCAGGCCTACAACCTTCCCTCGGGAGTGCTCTTCCAGATGCACCGTGCCGGCGCCACGGGTCAGCCCGGTGTCTTCAGCCGCGTCGGGCTCGGCACGTTCGTCGACCCGCGGCTGGAGGGCGGTCGCATGAACGGCGTCACCACCGAGGAGCTGGTCGAGGTGGCCCAGGTGAAGGACCGCGAGTACCTGTTCTACCCGGCGGTCGAGCCGGATGTGGCGATCGTGCGGGCCACGACCGCGGATGCGCAGGGCAACCTGACGTTCGAGGAAGAGGGGTCCGCACTGGGCGCCCTCGACCAGGCCTACGCGGCGCACAACCGAGGCGGCGTCGTGATCGCCCAGGTCAAGCGGGTTGCCGACGGCGGCACGCTCGACCCGCAGGCCGTGCGCGTCCCGGGCATCCTCGTCGACGCGATCGTCGTCGACGAGAACCAGCTCCAGACGACCGCCACCGCGTACGACCCAGCCATCAGCGGCCAGGTGCGGCGGCCCCTGGACGTCGTCGAGCCGGCGCCCTGGGGCCTGGAGAAGGTCATCGCCCGGCGGGCCTCCCTGGAGCTCACTCCGGGGGAGACGGTCAACCTCGGCTTCGGCATCTCGGCGCTGGTCCCGCGCGTCCTCGTCGAGGAGGGCCTGGGCGAAGAGGTCACCTGGGTGATCGAGCAGGGAGCCGTGGGCGGGGTGCCGCTCACCGGCTTCGCGTTCGGCTGTGCCCTCAACCCCCAGGCGCTCATGCCGTCGGTCGACCAGTTCACCCTCCTGCAGGGCGGAGGCTTCGACCACGCCCTGCTCTCCTTCCTCGAGGTCGACCGCGAGGGCAACGTCAACGTCCACCACCTGGCGGGGCGCCGCCACGTCACCGCCGGCGTGGGCGGGTTCGCCGACATCACCTCGGGGGCCAAGTCCCTCGTGTTCAGCGGCAGCTTCACCACGGGGCAGCGCGACGTCCAGCTCACCGGGGAGGGGCTGCGCATTGCCTCGGATGGCGCCATCCCCAAGTTCGTCGAGCGCGTCTCCGCGGTGACGTTCTCGGGTCGCCGGGCGCTGGAGCAGGGGCAGCGCGTCCTCTACGTGACCGAGCGGTGCGTGATCGAGCTGCGCCCCCAGGGCATGACC
>DASSJT010000141.1:0-2139 GCA_035691065.1 Dermatophilaceae bacterium | reverse complement strand
GGACAGGGCTGCGCTGGCCAGTGCGGCGACGCCCAACGCGGCGACCAGCACCCTCTCGAAGCTGCCGTCACCCCCGTCCGGTTCGAGGCCGAGGGCTTCAACCCACTGCGGGAACGCCACGGTGAGCACCGCGCCAACGGTGAACAGCGTCGCCAGAATCGCTTCGACCTTCCATCGCACGACCCGAGATTGGTCCATGACCGGCCCCCCGTTCCTGTGGTCCCCGGCGGCTCGGTCGTCGCGGCCGGCGCGTGCGCGCCATGGGCGACAGCTGCGGCACCTGGCCCCCTACGGACCCGGACCACGTTTGTCCTTCAAGGGAACCACCGTCGGGCTACCGTGTCCACGGATCAGCGGATCGATGGTCTTCGCGCGGGTTCGACCCGTGCACTGGTCAGCCGACCGAGGACACCAGGACTGGCTGGAAGAACCCCGACTGCTCGGGCAGGAGCCAGGTGATGGCATCGAGGCCGGCCCTGCGGGCGCAGTCGCCGAGCTCGTCCCGCGTCACCGCCCAGAGGGAGGCGGTGCGCCGAGCGACCCGCCAGCTCTCGTCTCCACCGATGACCTGGAAGTGCTGGAGGTCGTAGCGCTCGCCGTCCTCGTGCCAGTCCCAGACCTGAAACGACACCGTGGTCTCGCCCGCGCGGCTCCAGACCTGCGGGAGGGTGCCGGGCGGGTGCTCACGCCGTGCGTCCTCGTAGTCCCGGATCGTGACGAGGAGGACCCCGCCCGGCCGGGTGACTCGCCGCATCTCGCGCAGGGCCGCCGTGGCCTCGTCGCCCGACATCAGGTGGGCGATGGCGTTGTCGGCGCTGATCACCGCATCGAAGGTGTCATCGGGGAACGGCAGGGCCCGCATGTCCGCCACCGCCAGACGCGGATCCGTATGCCGCGCAGCGCACTCTGCACGAGCGCGCTGGGTGGCCACGGGGCTGAGGTCCGTCCCGCACACGACGTGCCCGTGTGCGGCCAGGCCGAGCAGCTGGGTGCCGATGCCCACCGACGCGTCGAGGATCGTGAGCGGACCGGGCCCGAGCCGCTCGGAGAGCAGGGCGTGCAGCGCCTGGCCCTGGTCCCGGCAGGCCTGCTCCCAGTCGGGGTAGAGCCGGTCGTAGAACGCGGCGAGCCGGTCGTAGAAGTCGGCGGTTCGGGTCGTCGTTGCGCCGTCCATATCCACATCGTGCAGGTAGGTTGAGTCTCATGGTCGTTGCCGCCGTGATCTCCGTCGCGGTGGCGCTGGCTGTGTGCGTGCTGGCCGTGCTGGTCCTGGCCCTGTCGGCCATCGCGCTCTCGGTCGCCTTCGTGGCGGCGCTCGCCTTCGCGATCGGCTTCCTGGTCGTCATCGGCGTGTTCGCCGCCGTGGTCCTCGCCGGCCCCATCGTGGCCTTCGTCCTCGCCGCCGTGTTCCTCGGGTCCGCGCTGCTGGGCGTGGCCCTGCGCGGCCCGAGGCCGCACCGGGTGGTCGTCGTCCCCGAGCCCGCCCCGGCGGTCCCGGAGCCGGTCACTGCCGATGTGGACCACGGCGCGAGTCCCAACGGCGTGGCGGTCCCGAAGCCCGTGGCCTCCGGATCCGACCAGGCACTCGGGCCGCTCGAGCCCGCAGGGGCGCAGGTCGAGCTCCAGCGCGTCTGACGGCTCAGGTCGAGGGGGAGGATTTGGGCAGCGCAGAGACGCCCGTGTCGAGGACGCAGGTCGATCTGCTCCTCACCGCGGCGATCCAGTGGGGTGGGGCGGACGGCTTCCTCTACCACGTCGACGACGGCCACTCCGGTGGGTCGACGCGCCACGTCACCGAGGCGACCGCCGACCGCACGGGGGCCATGCTCCTCCGTACAGCGCGTGTGCGTGCCTCCTCGGCTGCGGCCTCCCCTGACGGATACCGCTTCGAGCCGCTGGTCGGCGAGGCGCACCCCCCGCTCGTCCTCGGCTGCATCGCCGGCCTCGAGCAGGTCTGCGTGGACCGGGACGACTGGCTCGGCAGCGAGGCCGAGGCGTTCATCGCCTACCTGCGGTCTGCCGCGGCGAGCCGGGCCGACCTGCCCGAGGTCCCTTGGGGACTCACCGACGGCGATCGCGACATCTTCCTGCGTGCCGCTCGCTCGCGCTCACCCGACGGAGACCGCGCGGAGCCGGAGG
>DASSJT010000140.1:0-13821 GCA_035691065.1 Dermatophilaceae bacterium | reverse complement strand
GCGAGCAGCGGTGACAGCGACTGTGACAGCAGTTGTGACAGCAGCCCTGAGCGCAACCGCGGTGGCGGCCGGGACGCCAGGGTGCTCCCGCTCTCCACGAGCTGGCGCAACGACCGTTCGATCCTCGATGCCGCCAATGCCGTCGCGACACCGCTGCGCGAGGCGGCACGGGTCCACGTGCTGGAACTGTCTCCCGCGCCACGCGCTGGTGCCGGCTGGGTCGGTGCCGCCAGGCTGTCCACCGTCGAGGAGGAGGCAGACCTGGTCGCAGCGTGGGTCGAGGGACAGCGTTCTGGCGGCGAGCGATCCGCAGCGATCCTGTGCCGCAAGCGCTCGCAGTTCGCGCCGGTCATCGACGCCCTGGAGCGGCGCGGGGTGCCCTACGAGGTGGTGGGGCTGGGAGGCCTGCTGGTCACGCCGGAGATCGAGGACATCGTCGCCTTGCTCCACGTGGTCCAGGACCCCGCTCGGGGAGACCAGCTCATGCGCCTCCTCACGGGTCCGCTCTGCCGGCTCGGCGCCGCAGACCTGGACGGCTTCATGGCCTGGGCCCGCTACCAGCAGGAAGTGCGGGCGCAGGCCGAGTCACCGCAGGGCGCGCCCCAGCCCTTCTCCGACGCAGTCGACCGCCCCAGCATCGTGGAGGCACTCGACGACCTGCCACCCGTCCACTGGCGCAGCCGCGACGGCCGGAGAGTGAGCGAAGCCGGGCGAGAGCGGCTGGGCGGGCTGCAGCGCGTCGTTCGTCGGCTAAGGGCCCTGACCGCCCTGCCCCTGGCCGACCTGGTGGGCGAAGCCGAGCGGGCACTCGGTCTCGACATCGAGGTCCTCTCACGTCCGGGCTACACCCCGGCGGCGGCGCGGGCACACCTCGACGCGTTCGCTGATGTCGCCGCGAGCTTCACCGTGAGCGCCGACCGCCCCACGCTCGGCGGCTTCCTCAGCTGGCTGACCGCGGCGCTGAAGGAGGAGCGCGGGCTCGACAAGGGATACATCGAGGCCAGCGCCGATGCCGTGCAGGTCCTCACCGTGCACGCAGCCAAGGGGCTGGAGTGGGACGCCGTTGCGGTTCCTGGCCTGGTCGAGGGGTCGTTCCCGGACCTGCCGTATGCCGTGTCCAAGCCTCGCGGCGGTGCATGGGTGGTGACTGAGCCCAAGGACCGCGGTTGGGCCGCCGGGCTCAAGGACGGCGGGATCCCCTACGCCCTGCGGGGCGATCGCGATGGGCTTCCCGTGCTCGACTGGGAAGGCGCGGCCGACTGGGCCGACATGGAGGGGCGCGTGGCTGGGTTCCTCAAGGCAGGGGGTGCCCACGGGGTCGCCGAGGAGCGGCGACTCGCCTACGTGGCACTCACCAGGGCCCGCACCGCCATGCTGTTGACGGCGCCGATCTGGGCCGACGCCACCACTCCGCGGGTGACCTCGCGGTTCCTGACCGAGCTCCTCGGCGCCTCGACACCAGGGGACGTGCCGACACCAGGCGAAGCATCGGTCGAGGTGCTCGAGTGGGCACCCATGCCCGACCCCGACGACCTCGGCGCCATCGTCAACCCGCGGACGCTGACTCCCCAGACCGCGGTCTGGCCCCACGACCCGATGGCAGGCCGTCGACGCAGCCTCGAGACCGCAGCGGCGGAGGTGCGCTCGGTCCTCGAGGCGGGTGACCTGCCGCCCGCACCCGCCCAGCAGGGGACCCTCCCGCTGCCGGGCGAGACCCTGCCCCTGCTCGAGGAGCTCGACCTGCTGCTGGCCGAGCGCCGACTGGCACGCCAGCGCTCGGACGAGCAGGTCATCGTCCCGCGGCACCTCTCGACCTCGGCAGTCGTGTCCCTTGCCCAGGACCCCGAGGCGTTCGCCGCGGCGCTGCGTCGACCCATGCCCGCTGCGCCCGCGCTCGCCGCCCGACGTGGCACCGCGTTCCACGCCTGGATCGAACAGCACTACCGTCGCGCTGCGATGGTCGACATGCTGGAGCTGCCTGGGTCGGCCGACGACGACCCCGGCGACGACGCCGCACTCCCGGCGATGAAGGAGCGCTTCCTGTGCAGCGAGTGGGCCGGGCGGATCCCCCTGGAGGTCGAGACCGCCGTCGAGACCGTGGTCGACGGGATCGCGATCCGGGGACGGATCGATGCAGTGTTCCCCGGGGATGGCGGCAACGGGTTCACGGTCGTCGACTGGAAGACCGGCGACAAGCCAACTGGGGAGGTGGCCCGGGCCCGCACGATCCAGCTGGCTGCCTACCGCCTGGCCTATGCCCGCCTGCGAGGCGTCCCGGTCGATGAGGTGCAGGCGGCCTTCTACTACGCGGGAAGCGGCGAGACCGTCTTCCCGGTCCTGCCCGATGAGCAGGAGATCGTCGCCATCCTGAGAGGCATCGCCCCATAGGCGGAGTCGGCCTCGAACCAGCCTGACTGCGGCAGACGGCTATGAGCGCCGACGGGGCTGCGGGTCGTCGGGCTGGTCGATCTCGAACTCGAGCGGGGGCACCGGCTCGGGGTCAGGAGGCTCCTCCGCGGAGACGGCGAGCTCAGCCAGGAGCTCTGCCTCCGGCTGAGCCTCGGGTTCAGCGTCCCGCTCGGCCTGGGCCTCGGGTTCCGCTGCCGGCTCGATCAGGGTCTCGGGTTCAGCGGCCGGCTCGGTCAGGGTCTCGGGTTCGGCGTCCTGCTCGGCCGCCTGGGCGTCTGGTTCCGCGTCCGGCTCGCCCGCCTGGTCGTCGGATTCCGCAGCCGGCTCGGCCCGGGCGTCGGGTTCCGCAGCCGGCTCGGTCAGGGCCTCGGGTTCGGCATCCGGAACAGCGTCGGCCCCAAGTCCGGGGTGGGGCTCGGTGCCGGCTCCAGGTTCGGTGACCTCCTCGGCCTCAGGCAGGGATCGGTCGCCGACTGCGCTGGACCCCTCCGCCGCCCCGACTCGAGGCTCCACTGCGACCGGAGACTTCTGGTTGGCAGCCGCTGCGACATCCGGGTTGTCTGGCTCCTGGTTGCCCGACTCCTCAGATGGTGCCGCGGCTGCATCGGCGGGTACGTCATCCTCGTCGTCCTCCTCGACCCGTGTGGGCGGCGCCATCACAGGGCGAGGTTTTCGCGGCGCGAGGCTCATAGAGTGGTAGTCGTCGGCGACCGCCGCTTCCGCCCGCACGCGCTCGTCGAGCTCTTGAAGCTGCGCCGTGAGCCCCTCGGCGGTCCGGTTCCGGCCCGCGGCCAGAGCCGCCATCAGCGCGCTCAGCAGCCGGAGCTCAGCGGCGAGCCGGGCCCGCACCAGGAGGTTGGGGTCGGGGCGCTCCGCGCGGGCATGGGCGTAGCCCTCCATGACCGTGTCCAGCGCTTCGGGCGTCGCCTCCACGACCAGGGCGGCGAAGTCGTCGGCAGGGTCGGCCACCTTGGCGTCCTCCCACCCCGTGATGGCCCGGATCCGCCCCGACGACGCGTCCTCGGGGTCGTCGAACGCCGCGAGCACCTGGTCGCCCGTGAGGTCGCCGTGGATGGGCGTCGGCGCGAACCGCCACAGGTTGACGTCCTCCAGCGCCCGCTCCCATCGCGCGAGCAGCGCGGCAGGCACCAGGCCGGTCTCGGCAGCGCGGTCGAGGTCGGAGAGCCGCCGGGTGCGGTAGGTGTCGGCGTCGTAGGTGGGCAGCCCGGCCTCGTCGAACAGCCGGTGGTCCGCGTTGTGCAGCCCGGCGATGGCACGCCCGAGCTCGGCGGCGATGCCGTCGCCGGCCGGCAGCGCGGCGAAGTCGAGGTGCTGCCCCGGCAGGAACGGGTAGACCGCCGCCCGCCCGCCCGACCGCAGGGTGATGAACCCCCGCGGCATCGGCAGGGAGAAGGGCAGTCGGCGCGCGAGCAGGCCCAGGAGCGACTCGGTGAGGTCCATCTGGGCGGCAGCCGCTGCGGTTCGCGGCGCGCGCACGACCCAGCGGCGCTGCGCAGTGTCCTCGACGAAGGCCACGTCGAACAGCTGGTCGGGCGTGCTCGGGAGAGCCTCCACGCTCGCCGGCTCGAGGCCGGGCACCGCGGCGCTCGCGAGGGCGGCCAAGAAGAGCGGGCTGCGTTCCACTCCTCAACGGTATGCCGTGGGGCTGGCTTAGGCTGGCAGGCGTGGCCCGTCCCGCGCAGACTCTCCCGCACCTGGTCCTCGCCGGATTCGCCCTCGACCGCGACGCCACGCGGCGCGGAAGCCCCCACCTCCTGAAGGAGCTGCTGGCCGACCCGGGCACGCGGGTCGTCGAGATCCGCGGCGACACCGCCCGGGTGAGCGCCAGCCGGGACGGCCTGCGGCTCGCCCTCCGAGGCCCCGAGGCCGGCGACGCCGACCGCCTCGCGGTCTACCTCGGACTGGATGCCGGCCACACGGCATACCTCTGCGTGGCCGCCACGGACGCTGAGCCGGAGGGTGACGACTGGCAGACCCTGCGCCAGGTGGCCGCCCAGCTGCCCGAAGCCGAGGCCGGCCTGCTGGCCACGTCGCTGGCGCTCGCCAACTGGCACTCGGCCCATGGCCACTGCCCGCGGTGTGGCACCCGCACCGAGCCTGACCAAGCCGGCTGGATCCGACGCTGCCCGGCGGACGACAGCGAGCACTACCCTCGCACCGATCCGGCGGTGATCATGTCGGTCGTGGCAGACGACGGCCGCCTGCTCCTGGCGAGGGGCGCGAAGTGGGGGGTCAAGCGCTACTCGGTGCTGGCCGGGTTCGTCGAGCCCGGGGAGACGCTCGCGGCAGCGGTGAGGCGCGAGGTGCGCGAGGAGGTGGGCATCGACGTCGACGACGTGACCTACCTCGGCGACCAGCCCTGGCCGTTCCCGACGTCGCTCATGATCGGCTTCACCGCACGAGCGCGCACCACGGAGCTCGTCTTCCGCGACGGAGAGATCGCCGAGGCGCTCTGGGCGACGCGCGAGGAGCTTCGAGACCGGGTGTCGAGTGGCGAGTGGGGCATCTCGCCCCGGCTGTCGATCGCGCGCCGGCTCATCGAGCACTGGTACGGCGAGCCGATCACCTTCGCCCGCTGAGCCCGCCTGCCCAGCCTCGACTGGCCTCGCGTTGCGCCGGGCTTCCAGCCGCGCCTCAGCTCAGCCGGCGCCGGACCTCTTGGACCGAGGGGTTGGTGGCGGACGAGCCGTCGGGGAAGAGCAGGGTGGGCACGGTCCGGTTGCCCTCGTTGACCTCCATGACGAAGTCGGCGCTGTCGGGGTGGTGCTCGATGTCGACCTCGGTGAACGCGATGCCCGCGCGGTCCATCTGGGACTTCAGCCGCGTGCAGTAGCCGCACCAGCTGGTGGTGAACATCGTGACGGTGCCACGCTCGGGCGCCTGGACGGTCATGAGATCGGACTCCTCGGGGTGCCATGGCCTGAAAGTGGGGGAGATACCAGGCCAAACGGTTTCGACAACGCCCTACCCCGCCGAGACCTTCCCAACCAGCGGTGTGATCCCGGCCATGGCTGTCAGGCCATGGCAGTCAGGCCAGGCAGTCAGAGGGCGCGCTCTCCCATCCTGTGCGCGGGTGCAGCCGACCGCATCTCGGGGTCACCCGCGTCTGAGAGGATCGGCTCGATGCCCGCCGAGCCCACCCGCCTGCCGTCTCACCCGTCCGCCGACGCGGTGCTCGAGGCGCTCGACCCCGAGCAGCGCATCGTCGCGGCGACCCCCCGCGGGCCCATGTGCGTCCTGGCCGGAGCAGGCACGGGCAAGACCCGCGCGATCACCCACCGGATCGCCTACGGCGTCCTGTCAGGGGCCTGTCAGCCACACCGGCTCCTTGCCGTGACCTTCACGGCGCGGGCGGCCGGCGAGATGCGCAGCCGGCTGCGCGGGCTCGGCGTCGGCGGGGTGCAGGCCAGGACCTTCCACGCCGCGGCCCTGCGACAGCTCCACTACTTCTGGCCCCAGGCCATCGGCGGCGGCGCCCCCCAGGTCATGAGCCAGAAGGCGCCTGCGGTCGCCGAGGCAGCCGGC
The DNA here is from genome assembly GCA_035691065.1 of Dermatophilaceae bacterium. Classification (GTDB taxonomy): domain Bacteria; phylum Actinomycetota; class Actinomycetes; order Actinomycetales; family Dermatophilaceae; genus DASSJT01. Next base: position 7,866 of record DASSJT010000140.1, on the reverse strand, counting down.
CGCCTGCGCCTCTCGTTCGACCGCACGGGCATCCGCGACCTCGCGGCCGAGATCGAGTGGGCCAAGGCCAGCATGCTGACCCCCGAGACGTATGCCGGTGGGGCGCGTGCCGCTCGTCGGGAGCCGCCCGGGCTCGACCGCACCGCAATGGCCCGGCTGATGGCGGTCTACGAGGAGGTCAAGTCCGACCGCCACGTGATCGACTTCGAGGACGTGCTCCTGCTCACGGTCGGCATCCTCCAAGACCGCGACGACATCGCGGCCGCGGTGCGGGCCCAGTACCAGCACTTCGTCGTGGACGAGTACCAGGACGTCAACGGGCTCCAGCAGCGACTCCTGGAACTGTGGCTCGGCGACCGCCATGACCTCTGCGTGGTGGGCGACCCAGCGCAGACGATCTACTCCTTCACCGGCGCCAGTCCGCGTCACCTCCTGGACTTCCCCCAGCACCATCCCGGCACCGAGGTGGTCCGGCTGGTGCGCAACTACCGCTCAACTCCCCAGATCATCGGGCTGGCCAACCTGCTGCTCCGCGCGCCGTCCGGCGGCGTGCGTGGAGCCGGCCTGCAGCTGGAGGCCCAAGGGTCGCCGGGTCCGCAGCCCACGATCCAGGCCTGTCCTGACGACGCTGCGGAGGGAGAGGCGGTCGCGCAGGCGATCGCCGGCCTGATCGAGAAGGGGACGCCCGCGTCCCAGGTGGCAGTGCTGTTCCGCACCAACGCCCAGTCCGAGGCGTTCGAGTCGGCGCTCTCCGAGCGCGACATCCCCTATCTCGTCCGTGGCGGCGAGCGCTTCTTCGCCCGGGCCGAGGTGCGCCAGGCCGTTCTCCTCCTCAGGGGAGCGGCCCGGTCCGACGACGGCTCGAAGCCCCTGCCAGACCTGGTGCGGGACATCCTCGTCGGGGTGGGCTGGACCCGCCAGCCCCCGGGCAGCGGCGGAGCGGCCCGGGAGCGGTGGGAGTCCCTTGCCGCGCTGGCGGCCCTGGCCGATGACCTGGCCGCGGTCGACGACACCGCGCGACTGCCCATGTTCGTTCGAGAGCTCGACGAGCGTGCGGCGGCGCAGCACGCCCCGGCGGTCGAGGGGGTGACGCTCGCGTCGCTGCACGCGGCCAAGGGCCTGGAGTGGGACGTCGTCTTCCTCGCCGGCTGCTCGGACGGCCTGCTGCCGATCACGATGGCCGAGACCGCCGAGGCGATCGAGGAGGAGCGCCGCCTGCTCTACGTCGGCATGACCCGGGCTCGCCGCGACCTGCGCCTCACGTGGGCGCAGGCCCGCACGCCCGGCGCCCGCGCCACGCGCCGCCCTTCCCGGTTCCTCGACGCCACGGCGAGCGTGCTGGGGCCCGGCGCGCGGGCGACATCACGACGCGCCGGCGGCTCCGCCCGCGCCCTCCGGCCCGCAGCGCCGACGGTGTGTCGAACCTGCGGCGCCGCGCTGACGTCCGCTGCGCAGCGCACCACCGGGCGCTGCGACGACTGCCCGCCCACCTACAACGAGGCCGCGTTCGAGCGTCTGCGGGGTTGGCGGCTGGCCGTGTCCCGGGAAGCCAGCGTCCCGGCATACGTCGTCTTCACCGACGCCACGTTGACCGCCATCGCCGAGCGCGAGCCCTCAAGTGCAGGCGAGCTGGCCCTGATCCCCGGCGTCGGCAAGCGCAAGCTGGATCTCTACGGCGCGCAGGTGCTGGCAATCGTGGCCGGAGCCGACCCGGAGGAAGTTATCCGAAACGCCACGGCGCCAAAGGAATTGGCGTAGGGGTCCACATTCGTGGCAAGAAATCCGGGAAATGTGGCGTTAATTCCGTTGCCACCCCCGCGCGCGCTCCCCTAACCTGAACGACAACCAGTCCAGCGGCACAGGTGGCCGGCTGGGAGATCACGAGCATCAGACGAGGAGGGTTGGTCCAGATGGAGAGCATCACCATGACGCACCGCACCGAGCAGATCGCCGGTGCCGCTGCCATGTGCACGCCCGACAGCGCGCGCGCACACGCAGGCACTCGCGGATGGCTTCAGGGGACGACTGTGCCCTCCGCCGGTCAGCTCGCGGCTCGTCTCGACAACAGCACCGGCTTTGGCTACATCGCCGTCGACACCGTCCCGTTCAAGGGTGACGTGTATCCGCATCGTGGAGGCCCGCCTGTCTAGGCATCGCCGACAGGCCCACTCCACGGCCGCGGAACCCGACACCCGGGATCCGCGGCCGTTTTGTATTTACCGCGGCCCACGACAACTCCACAGCAGACAGGCCAGTACCGAAGACAGCCCGTAGCGACCGCTGCACCGACCGCGGTACTGACCGCAGGCACCACCCAGAACGCCAGACCACCCAGACCGAGGCCACCCGATGAGCACCCACTCGACCAGCACGAGCCATCGACACACCAGCCGGATGCCGGCAGGCACCACTGCCGACGTCCACGGGAGACACCGCCCCCACAGGGGCGGGCAGGAGAAGGAGGGGATACCGATGCAGTTGACCGACCTCATCGACCGCAGCGACGAGGCCGCACTGACCGGCGAGAGCATTCCGTGCCGGGAGAACGACGCGGAGCTGTGGTTCGCGGAGACGCCTGAGGGTGTGGAGTTCGCCAAGGCGCTCTGCCAGACCTGCCCGGCGATCGCGCAGTGCCTGGCCGGCGCGCTGGACCGGTCCGAGCCGTGGGGGGTCTGGGGCGGGCAGCTGTTCGTCCAGGGCGTCGTCGTGGCGCGGAAGCGGCCGCGGGGGCGGCCGCGCAAGAACCCGGTTGCCGCATAGGACTCGACCGCGGCAGCCAGCACAGCAATCTCAGATCAGACATGAACAGCACAATTTTCAAGGAGACACATCATGTACCGCAGAAGGAACCATCTGTTGCGTCGTCGAAAGCAGGAATACGACCAGCACCAGGAGCGCCGCCAGCGCGAGCACGAGCGGCAGATGCAGCAGCTGCAGGAGCAGCCGCGCTTGATGCAGATGCAGCGCTGACGCAGGACGCTGTACCGCCCAGTGCCCCCGGACCCCGCGAAGAGGTCCAGGGGCACTGGCATGTCGGGCGGTTCGCGTACCTGGCGACGACGACCTCTCAGGGCGCGCGATTCGCGGGCTCGGCCGGCTATGGGCCGTCGTCAGTGGCGGGAACGGCCAGGCGGCGGGCCAGCTGCGCCAGCCCCACCCGGCTGGTGGTTCCAGTCTTACGCAGGAGGTTTGACAGATGGGCGCTGACAGTCTTCTCGCTGATCACCAGCTCGCGTGCGATTTCTGCATAGGTGCGGCCTGCGACCACATGGGCGAGGATCTCCCGCTCACGCGGAGTCAGGCCTGGCAGGACAGCAGCAGGGCCCGGTGTTGGAGGTGGCGCGAGCGGCGACAGGGGCACCCGAGCGGTAAGGGCCAGTGCTTCGATCTCGGCGACCAGTGGCGTCGCCGCCAGATCCCCGGCGAGACGATGTGCGCGTCGAAGAGCCGCTGACGCCGCGTCCCGCGCGGACCGTTCACGCAGGAGCGCCTCGCCAGTCCGCCACCACGCATAGGCCTCGTCCCAGGCGAGCTGACCCGCCGCACAGGTTTGTGCCGCGTGCTGCCATGCCGATGCGGCAGCTGGCTCGTCCTGCCCGCGCCGGACCTCGGCGTCGTACCACGCCTGCATCGCCAGAACCTGAGCCTGGTGCATCGGGCCAGGCCCCACCTCCGCAACCACCTCGGGGTAACGACGTCGCAGGTCGCGCAGTCGCGTCACGGCTGGCTCGGGACTCCTGCCCTGGTCGCGCAGCGACTGGGCCTGGTCCGCGAGCGCCCTGGCCGCCTGAGGCACTAGCCGCTCGAGCAAGTTCGCATGGTGGTCTGCTCTTCCCACCCCGGCCATCGCGGCCGCAAACGCCGACTCTGTGTCACCTTTGGCCAGTGCCACCTCGGCCTTGACCGCGTGGAAGCCGGCGAAGACCAGCACGAACCGGTCCGGAGAAAGCTCCTCGGCGCGGGCGAGGTGGGCCTCAGCCTCGCCCGATCGGCCCTGCCAGCCGGCCAGCAGGGCGGCGGTGAGCCTGGCGACGAGGTCGCACTCTCGCCCCGGGGAGGACCCCAGAGCCACCCGAAGCCGCTCGGTGCATTCGCGCCAGTCGCCGAGCAGGGCAAGGCCGAAGGCCTCGGTCGCTGACAGCCCCGCCATGTAGGAGGGCGGGGCACCCATGGCAGCGAGCTCCTCCCGGGTGCGGCGTGAGTGATCGATCACCTCGCGGCTGGCGGCGCTGACGTCGAGGCTGTTGCCCACCCACCCCGCGGCGTCGACCACGGTCAGGAAGTCCTTCGCCTCCGTAGCGGCTGCCTGCGCCTGCCTCGCGTCGTCCAGCGCAGCGGGATCAGCCGCGAAGACGCGGATCACCACGCTGGCGATGAGCGCAGCTGCCAGCGCGCGAGGCGATCCGCAGGCACGAGCCAGCCGAATCGCCTCGTCCGCCCACGCTCGCGCCGAAGCCGTGCCGTCCCAAGCCTCCGCAGCCGCGAGCGAGGCCACAGCCATGGCGTACTCGATGCTGTCGGGGTAGGGCGCCGAGAGCCGCATGGCCTCCAGCGCGGTTGGGGCACTGGTGGACTTGTGCCCGGTCTGTCCTTCAAGACAGGTCCGTCGCACCAACAGCTCGGCGGCGAGCAGGGGGTCGGACTCCCAGTCCATCGTCGCCAACAGGTCCTCGACGGCAGCCAGCGCCTCCTCATGCTCTCCCGCCCGCTCCGCGGCAACGTGGATCCGGCGCAGCAGCTCGATCCTGGTCAGGCCTGGCTGGGGGACCTTCGGCCACAGTTCCAGTGCCCGCCGGAGGAGCTTGAGCATCTCCGCGGGGCCTCCGGACCTCTCTGCGGCGTTCGCGCCGCGCAGCGCCCAGTGGTACGCCTCCTGCTGGTGTCCCGCTCCGAAATGGTGATCGGCCAACTCCACCGCAGACGCCACCACAACGTCGTCGTCGACACCACCGACCCTCTCCAGAGCTACGGCGAAAGCGGCATGCAAGGCGGCTCGTTCCTCGGGCAGCAGCCCTTCCTCGAGCACCTCGGCAAGAAGCGGGTGAACGAACCAGTACGTGCCGTTCGGTCCCACCTCCAGGACAGCGGCGTCTACCGCCTCCCTCAGCAACGGCACCACGTTCCCGCGCAAGCCGGTGGCGGCAGACACCTCGCCCAGCCGGTCGGCGGCCAGCGGCCGGCCGGCCACCGCGACCAGCCGGGTTACGGCCCGGGCACGTGGGGACAGTCGGTACCACGCGCGGCTGACGGCGTCACGCAGCCCGGTAGGCAGGCCGGGCGGCAGCCCCCGTGCCTCCGACGGCAGACCGCGCACCATGAGCTCGGTGAGGTATGCGTTGCCCTGCGTCCGGGCGTACACCTGGGTGACGAGCGACTCGTGCGGGGGGCGACCCAGGAGCGCGGCCAGCTGCGCGCTGGTGGCCAGACGGTCCAGCCGGTCCAACTGCAGCTCGCCAACCCGGGGCAGGCGACGGACGTCGGGCAGCCAGCGCCGCAGCCGCTCCCCCTCCTCGCCCGAGCGCGCCGTCGTCACCAATCCCAGTCGGCGATCCGGGGGCCCGGCCACTGCGTACATCAGCACATCAAGCGAGCTCTGGTCGGCCCACTGCAGATCGTCGACCACCAAGAGCAGCGGGCGCTCCCGGCACACGCCGGACAGCCAGGCATCGAATCCGGCGGCGACGTCTCCAGCCCCGCCCAGCACGGGGGGCGGGGCATCCCGGCTCCCCGCCCAAGCGCGCAGTGCCGAGGTAAGGGGCAGGAACGGGACCGACAACGACATGAGGGGAAGACATGAGCCCCAGACCACGTCTGCGACATCGCCAACCAGAGCGCACGCCTCCCGCACCAGCGCGGTCTTGCCGACGCCGGCCTCACCGGAGACGAGGAGCGTTCCTGCTTCCCCGTGCGCCGCCCCGCGCACCAGGGCGAGGACGGCCTCGATCTCGCCGGCTCGACCCACCAGCTGCCGGCGGGTCGCCCCGCCCTGGCCTGCCACCTTGACGAGTCTGGCACCGCGCGTCCGGTAGCGCAGGACGTTTTGCGGACCGCCGGGTGTCGCGGCGGCCACGTTCCTTCAGCACGGCCGGATCTGGATGGCTTCGGCCCGGCGGGTGACCTAAGGCCCTAGCCCTGTCGCTGTCCGCCCAGCAGGCTGGTCTGCGTTCGCGACGGGAGGACGAATGCCCACCAGCCGTTCGGAGCGGTTGCCCGAACTCTATCTGCAGATGTGCCGGATCCGCGCGGCCGAGCAAGCGCTGGGTGACCTGTGGCGCCGTGGCCTGGTGTCTGGCGAGATGCACCTGGGCATCGGCGAGGAGGCAGTGGCGGCGGGCGTGGTCGCGCAGCTGGAGGACGGAGATGCGCTGGCGCTCGACTACCGCTCCACCCCGCCACTGGTCGCACGGGGCGTGGACCTGACGTCGATCTTCCTCGAGATGCTGGGTTCCGAGGACGGCCTTTGCGGAGGCCGGGCGGGTCACATGCACCTGATGTCCCGGCCTCACCTGGCGGCTGCCTCGGGGATCGTGGGGGCACCGGGGCCGCTCGCGACGGGGTTCGGACTGGCGGCGCGCAATGCCGGTCGCGATCGCGTGGTCGTCGCCTTCTTCGGTGACGGTGCGGTCAACGAGGGCATGCTCATGGAGTCGCTGAACCTTGCCTCGGTGTGGGGTCTTCCGGTGGTCTTCGTGTGTAAGAACAACCAGTGGGCGATGACGACGCGGTCTGCTGCATTCGCCGGCGGAGGTCTGCGGCGCCGCCTGGGTGGCTTCGGTCTGCCGGTCGTGCGGGTCGACGGGACCGATGTCGCCAAGGTCGACGCCGCAGCGCGGCGGGCTGTCGGCAGGGCCCGTTCGGGCGGAGGCCCCACGGTGCTCCTCGCCAGGTGCGCGCGGCTCGAGGGGCACTTCCTCGGCGATCCGCTCGTCCGGCTGACGACGGCGCTGAGGGACCTCGCCGACGAGGTGCGACCGCTGCTCGGCCAGGTGCGTGCTCAGCCAGGTGCACCGCTGCTGGACCGGATCGCCGCGCTCCTCGCGATCAGCCGACGGGCCGCAACGGCCGCGGTGGACCGGTCCCGGGGGCGGGACCCGCTGCCGAAGGCGGCGCGCCGGCTGCCGGTGGATGTAGTGGCGAGCCTGGAGCAGCGGGCCCGGGACGAGATCGACCGGGCCGTCCAGGCCGCGGTCAGGGCGGTGGGTGTCGATGCCTAGGACGACGTTCAGCGCCGCCATCGAGCGGGCTCTCCTGCTTGCGATGGGCCAGGACCCCAGCGTGGTGGTCATCGGGGAGGATGTGCGCCTCCTGCGCCGTGAGGCGTACGTCCGCTTCGGCGGCGACCGGGTGGTGGACAGCCCGGTCAGCGAGTCGGCCTTGCTGGGTGCCGCCCTCGGGAGCGCGATGGCCGGCCTTCGCCCGGTGGTCGAGGTCATGTTCGTGGACTTCGTCGGCGTGGCGCTCGACCAGCTGCTCAACCATGCCGCCAAGGTCGAGGCCTTCTCTGGCGGCAGGTGGCAGGTGCCGATGGTGGTCCGGTCCGCGTGCGGGGGAGGCTACGGCGACGCCGGGCAGCACGAGCAGGCGCTCTGGGGCCTGCTCGCAGGCATCCCGGGCCTGTCAGTGGTGGTTCCCTCCACCCCGGCCGACGCGGCCGGCCTGATGCTGGCCGCGATCGAGGACCCCGGACCGGTCGTGTTCCTGGAGCACAAGCTCCTGTCGCAGCAGTGGCTCGACTTCGTCGGTGGCACCAGCCGCAGCTCGGTCAGCTTCGACGTGCCGAGTGCCGGCGCCGAGGGTGAGGTCCCCGACGTCCCGGAGCCAGTGCCCCTGGGCCGGGCTGCCCTGCGCCGGGAGGGCACCGACCTG
>DASSJT010000139.1:0-9545 GCA_035691065.1 Dermatophilaceae bacterium | reverse complement strand
GCAGGAGGGCACCGGCCAGTACCTCTGACGGTACCTCTGGCCGGTACCTCTGATCGGGCACGTCTGGCCCTTAACCTCTTGCGGGTACGTCTGGCGGGTACCGCTGACCCCGACCTCTCAGCCGCCTCGGTCCGCTAGCCGCGGCTGGCGCTCGGCGTGGGCACCCGCCGTGTCGCCCGCCGCCGGGTCACCGAGAGCTCGAAACCCTCGGGCTGCATGGTCAACCGCTCGGAGACCAAGAGCTGGTATGCCGGGTCGCCGGCGAAGTCGTAGCGGTGCACGAGGCGGGCCAGTACCAAGATCGCCTCGTGCAGCGCGAACTGTCGCCCGATGCAGGCACGTTCGCCAGTCCCGAACGGCTTGTAGGAGTGCGGAATTCGCCTTCGCGAGCGATCCGGCAGGAACCGGTCGGGGTCGAACTCACCGGCGTCATCGCCCCACACCGCCGGGTCGCGGTGCACCTGCGGCAGCAGGATGACCGCCCAGTCCTCCGGCCGCATCGGAACGCCGTCCCCAATCCGTGTCGCGACCCGGGGACTTCGGGCAAAGGCCGGCGCGGTCGGCCACAGCCGCAGCGACTCGTCGAGAACGCGCCGCAGGTATCGGAGCTTCGCCACCTGCTCGAAAGTCGGCACCGCTTCGGGATCCGGCCCGAGGATCGAGTCGGTCTCGGCCCGGGCCTGCCGCAGGACATCCGGGTGGCGAGAAAGGTAGAAGAGGGCGAAGGACAGCGCTCCAGAGGTCGTCTCGTGGCCTGCGACGAGGAAGGTGACGACCTGGTCGCGGATGTTCCGGTCATCGAGCCGCTCGCCGGTGACGGGATGGGCCTGGTTGAGCATGATCCCGAGGAGGTCGTGCTGGCCGTCGTCGCCACTGGCCCGGCGCTCCTCCACCAGCCCGTCGAGCATGGCCTCGACATAGGCCAGGTGAGGAGCATTCTTTGCATCCAGACGCCGCATCAGCCGGCCCGAGAAGGGCATCGACTGGAAGGCACCCTTCCGCCGCGCCGTGGTCAGCGCCGAAACCATGGCCGGCACGAAGGGGTGCACCTCGACCTGCGTGAACGATCCGAAGTCGTGGCTGAACGCGGTGCGGCTGATCGTCTCCATGGTCAGCTTGGTCATGTCGGCACTCACGTCGTGAGGCCCGGGCCGGGCGTCCCAGTCGTCGAGCAGCTCCTGAAGGGTGGCCACCATCGTGGCGTGGTAGCCGCGCATCGCCGCCTTGCTGAAGGCGGGCATGAGCAGGTCGTGCGCCAGCTGCCAGTTCGTCTCGTCGTTGTATGCCGTGAACAGCCCCTGCCCGGCGAACTCGCGCAACGCCTCCAATGCCGGCGGCAGCGCCTTCGCGAACCTGGCCTCGTCGCACAGCTCGGCAGCGATCTCGGCCCCTACGACGAACACGAACTTCTGCCGGAAGGCCTTCACCTCGAAGATCGGCCCGAGTCCCTCCGAGGCGGCCATGACAGCCTGCAGCGGTCGTCGGGCGCTCAGCGTCCCGATGTCGCCGGCGATGGGGCGCCGCGGCGGGTGGGGGAACCCACGGCCGGACCAGTCGTTCCTCATCGTGTCTCCGTCTCCGTGCCTGCCACGCCAGGAACCCAACGCTACTCCCGGTAGCCGAACGCGGACTCTCCACCCTCGTCCCGGCCCCCAGTCTCGTCCCGGTCCCCTCCCCCGACCCTGTATGCCGCCGGAGGTCCTGAGCGGTCGCGCGGCCGCCCAGCCCGCTCCCCGGCATACAGAGTCGGAGTGGCTGCCGAGGTCGCGGGCGCCCACCAGGCTTCAACCATGGCTACGGTGTGAGTCATGCGGCATGAGGTGAGGGACTCCGACACCGCCGCCAGTCTGGGCAGCGGTGACGTGAGCGTTCTGGCCACACCGCGGCTGATCGCCTGGATGGAAGCGGAAACCGTGCATGCTGCGGCGCCGCTCGTCGGCGCGGGACAGACCACTGTCGGTACCGGGGTGAGGATCGACCATGTCAGGGTCACTCCCGTGGGTGGATCGGTGGACGTCAGCGCTCGGGTGTCCAGTCCCGGTGACGCCCGCCACCTGACGTTCGAGGTGACTGCAACAGATGACAGCGGCGACAAGGTCGCGGGCGGCGAGATCGACCGAGTGGTCGTCGACCGTGAGCGGTTCCTGAGCTCCCTGCGTGAGCGGCGCGGGTAGCGTCCTGCCAGTCCACGCTCCGTGAAGTTGCGCCGGCCAAGCCGACCGAGGGGCAGGGTCAGGCGGTCGCGTCGGCGGCCGCCCGCCCCGCCACGCGCCCGGAAAAGATGCACCCGCCCAGGAAGGTTCCCTCGAGCGAGCGGTAACCATGCACTCCACCGCCGCCGAACCCAGCAACCTCGCCCGCGGCATACAACCCAGGAACCGGCTCTCCCGAGACCCCGATGACGCGGGAGGACAGGTCCGTCTGCAGCCCACCCAGCGTCTTGCGGGTGAGGATGCTGAGCTTGACGCCGATGAGCGGTCCAGCCTTGGGGTCGAGGATACGGTGCGGTGACGCGGTGCGAATCAGCTTGTCGCCGCGATAGTTCCGCGCTCCGCGGATCGCGGTCACCTGGAAGTCCTTGCAGAACGGGTTCTCGATCTCGCGGTCCCGTTCGACCACCTGCCGCTCGACGTGCGCGAAGTCCAGCAGCGGCTGCGGCGTCAGCTCGTTCATCTTGGCGACGAGGTCCCGCAGGGTCTCGGCCTGCACGAAGTCCTCGCCCTTCTCGAGGAACGCCCGCACAGGACCCGGCATGTCCGAGCGGGCCCGGCCGATCACGTCCCGCACCGACTTCCCGGTCAGGTCGGGGTTCTGCTCCGACCCCGACAGTGCGAACTCCTTGCCGATGATCTTCTTCGTGAGGATGAACCACGAGTGGTCGTGCCCGGTCTGCCGCAGGTGCGCGAGCGTGCCCATCGTGTCGAAGCCCGGGTAGAGGGGCGCCGGCAGCCGGTTGCCGACCGCGTCGAACCACAGCGACGACGGCCCGGGAAGGATGCGGATTGCGTGGTGGGGCCAGATCGGGTCCCAGTTGTGGATGCCCTCGACGTAGTGCCACATGCGGTCGCGGTTGACGACCGTGCCGCCCGCGGCTTCGGTGATGGCCAGCATGCGGCCGTCGACGTATGCCGGGACGCCGGTGATCATGCGCGCAGGCGGAGTGCCCAGGCGGCTCGGCCAGTTCTGCCGGACCAGGTCGTGGTTGGCACCGATGCCCCCGGAGGTGACCACGACGGCCTGGGCGCTCAGCTCGAACGCAGCGGTCTCGTCCCGGTTGGTGGGGCGGCCCCGCTCGGCAGCATCAGGTGCCAGCACCGCCCCCCGAACTCCGGTGACCGCACCGCCCTCCGTGACGAGCGCGTCGACGCGGTGCCGCGGCCGGTAGTCGACCAGCCCCCGGGCTCGCGCCTCCTCGAACCGCCGCACGAACGGCTCGAGCACCCCGGGCCCAGTGCCCCAGGTGACGTGGAACCGCGGCACCGAGTTGCCGTGCCCGTGCGCGCTGCCATCGCCTCGCTCAGCCCATCCCACCACCGGGAAGAACCGCATGCCCTGTGCATGCAGCCAGGGCCGCTTCTCCCCCGCGGCGAACTCGACATAGGCACGCGCCCACTGCCGCGGCCAGTAGTCCTCGCCCCGGGTACCGTCCTGCGTGCCGTCCGACATGCCGTCGCGGTCGAACCCCGCCGTGCCCTGCCAGTCCTGCCAGGCCAGGTCGAGGGAGTCCTTGATGCCCATCCGGCGCTGTTCGGGGGAGTCGACGAGGAAGAGGCCTCCGAACGACCAGTGTGCCTGACCGCCCAGGTTGGCCGCGCTCTCCTGGTCCACCAGGAGCACCCGGCGGCCGGCGCGGGTCAGCTCAGCGGTGGCCACCAGGCCGGACAGTCCCGCGCCCACGACGATGACATCGGCGTCCATGGGCCGAACCCTACTGGTGGGTAGTGGGGTCGTGAAGACGGCTGGCCCAGCGCCTCTCGTTACGGTTGGCCCGTGAACACCCGCTGGCAGAGGGAGGACCAGCCGCTGCTGGCCCTCGCATCTGCCGTCGTCGCGCCCACGTCACTCATCGGCGGATGGACCGTCGCAGCCAGCCTCCAGCCGGGCCGGTTCGACGCCAGGCACGAGACGATCAGCGCACTCGCAGCCCTCGACACCCCCCACCGGTGGGTGATGACCGCGGCCCTCGTCGTGACCGGCATCGCCCACATCGTGACGGCCGCGGCCCTGCCCCAGGCCCGCCGCCCCGGGCGCATCGCGCTGGCCGCGGCGGGCCTGGCCACCCTGGCCGTGGTGGTGTTCCCGCTCCCGTCCCACGACACCGCCTCCGCCGCCCACACGACCGCAGCCACGGTGGCGTTCACGCTGCTCGGCGTGTGGCCCGCCCTGGCGGCCAGCCGGAGCGCGTCACCCGTCCAGCGACCCCGAGTGGCCTGGCCGGCCAGCGGCGTGCTGGTCGCGCTGGCGCTCTGGGTCGGCTGGGCGCTGACCCAGCTGTCGCCGAGCCTGGGCCTGATCGAGCGCCTGGCGGCCGGCGGGCAGTCGCTCTGGCCGCTCGTCGCCGCAACGAGCGCCTGGTGGGCGGCCGGGCGCCCGCTCGGCTCGTCGCTCTTCCGCCACGCCACGGCGTGGGTCGTGCTGTTCGCTGCCTGCTGCCTCGGCGGTACTGCGGCCACCATCGCCCTACCCACCACCGCCGAGACCCGCCACTACGAGGCCAGCCTGACGCTCAGCCTCAACCCGGTCGAGTCCTCGCACCTGCGCGCCTCGACCGTCTTCGGCGACATCGTGGTGCAGTTCTCCGGCCTCGCGCCGGGCATCGACGCGCATCCGCAGGTCAAGGCCAGCATCGCCGAGGTCCTGTCCCGCCGCGGTGCCTCCATCCACGCGCTGGAGCCAGGGCCCCTCGAGCTCGGCGCCGCCATCCGCGACGCGTCGATCGGGCTCGGCTTCCGGTTCGCCCTCGGCGGAGTGGTCACCGCTGCTGTGGCCGCCGGGCTGTATGCCGGGTGGCACCGCCGGCGTCCCAGCTCCCGCCTGTTCGCGGTCGCCGCACTGGCCTGGCTCTCGGCCTGCGCGGTGACCGGCGTGGCGATCTGGCAGACCTACCAGCCGGGCCGCCAGACGACCTTCCGCACCACCGGAGTTCTCGGGACGATCCAGCGCAACGCCTCGATACTGTCCGACGTCGAGGAGCGCTCGGCGCAGGCCGCGCCCTACCTGCGGAACCTCCTGGCCCTGTCGTCAGCGCTCCAGGACAAGTACGCCCCGACTCCCATCGACACGCCCACCGCTGCCCGGATCCTCCTGGTGTCCGACATCCATGCCGGCAACCAGTACCCGCTCATGCGCACCATCGTCCGTGAGGAGCACATCGACGCCGTCATCGACGCCGGCGACCTCGTCAACCTCGGCCCCCCTACCGAAGCCGAGGCCGCCGGGATCTTCGAGGGCATCAGGTCGCTCGGTGTGCCCTACCTCTTCGTCAAGGGCAACCACGACGCCAACACCGACACCGACACCGCGCTGCTCGACCGGATGGCCAAGGTGCCCAACGTCGTTCTCCTACAACCCGATCAGGCGACGTACCAGACCATCGTGCTGAACGGCATACGCATCAACGGGTTCAACGACCCGCGATGGTTCGGCGACGACAACCGGGACAGCGCTGGCAAGCAGAAGCCGGCCACCGACGCGTACCTGCGGACGTTCGCCCATCGCGAGGTGCCCGACATCGTGGTCAGCCACGAGCCCGCTGCCGTGCGGCCGATCTCGCGCGCGGCGATCGTGGTCAACGGGCACATCCACAGCACCGACCTCGAAGGGCACCGGATCCAGGTCGGCACCTTCACCGGCGGCGGGCCGCTGAGCCACTTCATCGAGGGCCAGGGCGAGGAGCTGACCGGCCAGCCGTCGGCCTTCGACATCCTGACCTTCGGCCAGGACTGCCGGCTGACGTCGCTGGCGCGCTACCAGTTCCGCAACGTGATCGAGGGGCGCCCGGCCTACGACGACGTGTCGCTGGTCAACGGCAGCCGCATCGCCACGCCGCCTGCCCCGGGCACGCCTGCGCGCACGTGCGGCCCTGACCAGGGCATCGAGCGCATCACCGTCCCGCTCGTTGCCCTGCCGCAGGCGCAGTGAGGCTCTTGCGCCGCCGGGTCGGCCAGTGGGGTGGGGCGCTGCTACCCCTTGAGGTCGGGGAACTGGTCGTCGCGCCACTCGGTGCCGTCGCCCTGGATCTCGCCAGCGGCGACCTGCTCCTCGCGGTGCCGTAGCTCCACGCGGCGGATCTTGCCCGAGATGGTCTTCGGCAGCTCGGCGAACTCCAGCCGCCGCACCCGCTGCCACGGTGCCAGGTTCTCCCGCGCGTACTTCAGGATCGACTCGGCCGTCTCCTGCGTGGGCTCGTGGCCCGGCGCCAGCACGACATACGCCTTGGGCACCGCGAGCCGCAGCTCGTCGGGTGCCGGTACCACGGCGGCCTCGGCCACAGCAGGGTGCTCGATCAGCACCGACTCCAGCTCGAAAGGGCTGATCTTGTAGTCACTCGCCTTGAACACGTCGTCCGTGCGGCCGATGTAGGTGATGTAGCCGTCGGAGTCCATGGAGGCCACGTCGCCGGTGTGGTACCACCCTCCAGCCATTGCCTCGGCGTTGCGGTCGTCGTCGCCCTGGTAGCCGGTCATGAGCGGGAGCGGGTGTGCCGAGAGGTCCAGGCAGATCTCACCCTCGGCCTTGCTGGGCTGCCCCGTCAGGGGGTCGACGAGGGCCACCGGAACGCCGGGGAGCGGCCGGCCCATCGAGCCCGGCTTGACCGTGGAGCCAGGCGTGTTCCCCACGGCCGCAGTCATCTCGGTCTGCCCATAGCCGTCGCGAAGAGTCAGCCCCCACGCCTTCCGTACCTGCTCGATGACCTCCGGGTTGAGCGGCTCACCCGCACCGACCACCTCGCGCAGGTCGCCCGGGCCGCCCGTCAGGTCGGCGTTGATGAGCATGCGCCACACCGTCGGCGGCGCGCAGAACGAGGTCACGTGCCAGTTACGCATCTGGTCCAGCAGGGCGGCCGCGTCGAAGCGCGCGTAGTTGTAGACGAAGATCGTCGCCTCGGCAATCCATGGCGCGAAGAAGCAGGACCACGCGTGCTTCGCCCACCCTGGCGAGGAGATGTTGAGGTGCACGTCGCCCGGCCGCAGCCCGAGCCAGTACATCGTCGAGAGGTGCCCCAGCGGGTACGAGACCTGGGTGTGCCGCACGAGCTTGGGCTTGCTGGTGGTTCCCGAGGTGAAGTAGAGGAGGAGTGGGTCCGTGGGGGCGGTGCCCGGGTGCGGGGTCGGCTCCGCGTCATGGTCGTATGCCGTCCGCAGGTCAGTCCAGCCCTCGGCCTCACCCACCGAGATCCGCGTGTAGTCGCCCGGGACGTCCGCGAACTTGCCGGTGTCGGCGGCATTGGCGAGGACGTGGCGGGCAGCGCCGCGGGTGATGCGGTCGACCAGGTCAGAGGGCCCGACGGCCGTGGTCGTCGGCATGATGACCGCGCCGAGCTTCATCAGGGCGAGCATGCTGTCCCAGAGCTCCACCTGGTTGCCGAGCATGAGGATGACCGGGTCACCGATGCCCACCCCCTGTTGGCGCAGCCACGCGGCGACGCGGTCGGAGCGGTTGGCCATCTCGTCGAAGGTGATCTCGGTGGACGAGCCGTCCTCCTCGACCACCACCAGGGCATTGGCCCCATTCCCCCGGGCGAACACGTCGAACCAGTCCACCGCCCAGTTGAACCGGTCGCCGAGATCGGGCCAGGTGAACTCGGCCACCGCCCGGTCGCGGTCCTCGCGCAGCGCCAGCAGGGAGTCCCTGGCCTCGCGGTACCGCTCCGTCGCGGTGGATGAGGCGGCTGGTTCGGCGGAGTCCGCCGGGCTCTCCTTCGTCATGGCTACACCCTGCACCTTTCGTGGTCCCCGAGGCCACTCTCTCGGTGGGACCGGGGCCTAAGGACGGGAACGCACCGCCTGCGATAGTGGCCCGGTGCACGAAGCCAGCCACCCGGCATACGACAGCAGCGACCGGGCAGATGGCAGCGGCCACCCGGCATACGACATCAGCGACGACAAGGGGCGCGTTGATCGTGACGTGGTCTGGCAGTTCCTGTCCACCGAGGCCTACTGGGGCCGATGGCGGACCCGCGGGGACGTCATGGCGCAGCTGGACGCCTCGTGGCGCGTGGTCGGGCCCTACGAGCGGGGGACCGGTGCCATGGTGGGCTTCGCGCGGGTGCTGTCCGACGGGGTGGCACTCGCGTACCTGGCGGACCTCTTCGTGCTGCCCGACGCCCGCGGACGGGGGATCGGCGCGGGGCTGGTGGAGGCGGCCATGGCCCCGCCCGGCGACCGGATGCGCTGGATGCTGCACACCGGCGACGCACACGGGCTGTACGCGAGGTTCGGGTTCGCGCCGCCGGACTCGACCTACCTGGAGCGCCCGCGCCCGGAGTGACGGGCCTGGAGGTCAACGGGGCGACGTCGCTGCGGGAGGCCGCAGCCTTGGCAACCCAGCCAGCCGGCCACCCAGCCAGCCGGCCGTCGAGTCGGGTCAGCCGGCGACGTACGACGCGGCCCGGCCGAGGCTGGTGTCGACCAGGCTGTGCCACTCCGCGAGGATCTCGTCGAGAGACCGGACCGGGTCGTCGGAGCCCCACGCGTAGACGTAGACGCTCTCGGCCTGCCGACCTGGGGCGACGAGCAGGCTGAGGTCGCCGCGTCGCCCGGCCAGACCGGTCTGCGACGAGACCCAGTCACGGGTACCGGCCGAAGCCTTGAACTCGCTGATCGCGTTGACCGGGCCGCGCGGCGAGGCGCCCGTGGGCCCGCGCAGCTCGGCGTCGGTCAGCTCGAGGTGGTCGACCAGCTGAGCCATGAACCGCCGTCGCGCGGAGGTGCTCAGCGGGTAGAGGGGCGTCCACGCGTAGGCGACGCCGTCGCTCGAAGGCAGCGTGCGCGCCACGACGCTGGACGTGCCTTGTGCCGAGAAGGTGCGCACCGTCTCGAAGCGCATCGGCGGGTAGAGCCGGGTGTTCGTCGTGCGCCGCACGCCCCCGTGCTGGTGGCGCAGCCGGTCGAACACGACACTCGACCCGACGAAGGCTAGGGCGAGCACGGTCTGCCCTGCCTGGCGGTTGAACTGGCTCAAGATCACCGCGACGACACTGCCTGCCGTGATCGACGCAAGCCAGCCCGGCCATCGGTTCACGCAGACACTCCTCGACAACGTCGTGACCACAAAGACAGTGTGCAGAACCCGGTCGGAGGGCCCGGCACACCGTGTTTCCCCGACCTCATCCTACGTAACCAACGACGGCGCGCGCACGGGCCCTTCACAGCAGCAGCCGGAGTCCGCAGCCGGAGTCAAGAGTCCTCCGCCACGGTGTACTCCGCGGCATCCGTCGCCGAGGTCGCCCGACAGGTGAGCCGCGCCGCCAGGCGCCAGCCGCGGGTCACCAGGAGCCGCTGCCGCGAGGGCTCGGAGCCGTCGACGAGCACCTCTGCGCGCCA
>DASSJT010000138.1:0-12136 GCA_035691065.1 Dermatophilaceae bacterium | reverse complement strand
ACCCGACGGGTGGCCCCCACTCGCTGGCCGTTCACAGGGGAGATGGCGCTCCGGTGATCTGGCGTGGCAGGGCGGCTTGCGGGGCCGCTTGCCGTGCCGTCCTCAGGGGGACCGTGGCGCCGGTATGCCGTGCCAGTGGCTCGTCAGGCCTTCTTCGCGGTGCGCTTGGTCGCCGCCTTAGCGGTGGACGTCTTCGCTGCTGCGGACTTGGCGGGGGTGGCCCGGGACGTCGTGGCCTTGGCCGTCGTCTTGGCGGCGGCCTTGGTGGCCGTCTTGCGAGCGGGCGCGGCCTTGGTCGCGGTGGCCCGCTTCGCAGGCGTCGACTTCGCGGTCGTGGCCTTCTTGGCCGTGGCTGACTTGGCCGCTGTGGACCTCGAGGTGGTGGCTGCCCGCTTGGCGGGTGCGGCCTTGGTGGCTGCCTTTGCCGGCGTCGCCTTCTTGGCGGCCGTCGACCTCGCCGGGGCTGCCTTGGTGGCCGTCGCCTTCCGGGCTGGCGCCGCCTTGGTGGCCGCTGCCTTGGCCGGCGTGGCCTTCTTCGCGGCCGTCGACTTCGCGGGGGCCGCCTTCT
The DNA here is from genome assembly GCA_035691065.1 of Dermatophilaceae bacterium. Lineage (GTDB taxonomy): Bacteria > Actinomycetota > Actinomycetes > Actinomycetales > Dermatophilaceae > DASSJT01. The sequence continues at coordinate 11,568 of DASSJT010000138.1, read as the reverse complement.
TGGTGGTGGCCTTCCGCGCCGCCGAGGTGGCCGCGCTCGCCGCCTTCGCTGCGGTGCCCGCAGCGGCGCGGACTCCGGCAGAGGTTGCCTTGGGCAGCTTGCGCGGGTCTGCGACGACGTCCTTGAACTGCGTGCCGGCCTTGAACTTCGGCACCGAGGTCCTCTTGATCCGCACTGTGTCACCGGTGCGGGGGTTGCGGCCGGTGCGCGCTGCGCGGGCCGCCTTCTCGAAGGTGCCGAAGCCGGTGATCCCGACCTTCCCGCCCTTGGCCACTTCGCGGATGATGACGTCGACTACGGCCTCGAGTGCCTCTGCCGCGGCCTTGCGACCGCCGAGTCGGCTCTCAAGGGCCCGGACCAGATCTCCCTTGTTCACGATTCCCTCCATCAGGGATGCGGTGCCGAGGTGGATCCCCGGCGAGGGTTTTTCGACCGAGCGATGCCCGACCTGTTACGACCGTAGGACGGCAGAGCAGGCGAGTCCACCACCTTCGCGCGGGTTCTTCGTTGTGTCGCAACGAGTTTCGGCGTCTCCAAGGCCCTCAAGCTAGGGGTCATCACCCAGGACGGGGGCGTCCTGCCGGGGCCTCAGCTCAGGCTGAACGTGCGATTCGCGAGGCGAATCCCGCTGTCCCACAGCGGGATCGGGCGACCGCATCCGAAGGCGCGCGAACGGCATACGGCATCGGAAGACGCGGTCGCCGCCTGGCCCGAGTGGGTCCGGCGGCGACCAGGAGAAGTCCAGATCGGGGCGAGAGCAGCTAGCGTCCGTGGGCGTGTCTGTGCGTCACGGCCCTGAGATGGGGGTCAGACCCCAGCAGTGGTGGGTTTGTAGCTGGGGCGGAGCGCTTCGTAGGCACTCACCTCGGACTCGTGGCGCAGGGTCAGGCCGATGTCGTCGAGGCCCTCCAGCAGCCGCCAGCGCGTGTAGTCGTCGACCTGGAAGGGGGCCACGATGTCACCGGCCGTGATGGTGCGCGACACGAGGTCGACGGTGACCGAGGTGCCGGGCTCGTTCTCGAGCAGCTTCCACAGGAGCTCGACGTCGTCCTGGGCGGCCTGGGCGGTGAGCAGCCCCTGCTTGCCGCTGTTGCCGCGGAAGATGTCGCCGAACCGGGAGGAGATGACCACCCGGAATCCGTAGTTCATCAGGGCCCACACGGCGTGCTCGCGCGAGGAGCCGGTGCCGAAGTCGGGACCGGCGACGAGGACGGAGCCCGCCGCGTAGGAGGGGTTGTTGAGGACGAACGTGTCGTCGTTGCGCCAGGCGGCGAAGAGGCCGTCCTCGAAGCCGTCGCGGGTGACCCGCTTGAGGTACTCGGCCGGGATGATCTGGTCGGTGTCGACGTTGCTGCGCCGCAGGGGCACGCCGATGCCGGTGTGCGTGGTGAACTTCTCCATCATCGGGTCGCCTCCGTCGTCTGCAGCAGGTCCGCGGGGCTCGACAGCGTGCCGCGCAGGGCCGTTGCTGCCGCCACCAGCGGGCTCACGAGGTGGGTGCGGCCGCCCTTGCCCTGGCGTCCCTCGAAGTTGCGGTTGGACGTCGAGGCGCTGCGCTCCCCCGGCGCGAGCTGGTCGGGGTTCATGCCCAGGCACATCGAGCAGCCGGGGAGCCGCCACTCGGCGCCGGCCTCGGTGAAGACCGCGTCCAGGCCCTCCTGCTCGGCTTGGAGCCGCACCCGGGCAGAGCCGGGCACGACCAGCATCCGCACGCCCTCGGCGACGTGGCGGCCGCGCACGATGTCGGCCGCGGCTCGGAGGTCCTCGATGCGGCCGTTGGTGCACGAGCCCACGAACACGGTGTCGACCCGGATGTCGCGCAACGGGGTGCCCGCCTCGAGCCCCATGTACTCCAGGGCCCGGCGCGCGGCGGCCTTGTCGTTCTCGTCGGCGAAGGACTCGGGGTCGGGAACGGCCTCCGACAGGGGGGCACCCTGGCCCGGGTTGGTGCCCCACGTGACGAAGGGCGTGAGCACGCTCGCGTCGAGGAAGACCTCCTCGTCGAAGACGGCATCGGCGTCGGAGCGCAGCTGCTGCCACTCAGCGACTGCAACGTCCCACTCGGCGCCCTTGGGGGCGTGCTCACGCCCCTCGAGGTAGGCGAAGGTGGTCTCGTCGGGCGCGATCATGCCAGCCCGCGCGCCCGCCTCGATCGACATGTTGCACACCGTCATGCGCGCCTCCATGGAGAGGCTGCGGATGGCACTGCCGCGGTACTCGATCACGTAGCCCTGGCCGCCGCCCGTGCCGATCTTGGCGACCACCGCCAGGACGATGTCCTTGGCGGTCACACCCTCGGAGAGCTCGCCCTCGACGTTGACCGCCATCGTCTTGAACGGCTTGAGCGGCAGGGTCTGGGTGGCGAGCACGTGCTCAACCTCGGAGGTGCCGATGCCGAAGGCCAGCGCCCCGAACGCACCATGGGTGGAGGTGTGCGAGTCGCCGCAGACGATCGTCATGCCGGGCTGGGTGAGGCCGCGCTGGGGGCCGACCACGTGCACGATGCCCTGCTCGACGTCGCCCATCGGGAACAGCCGGATGCCGAACTCGTCGCAGTTGCGGCGGAGGGTCTCGACCTGGGTCTTGCTGACGAGGTCGGTGATGGGGCCGGGCGTGGTCGGGACGTTGTGGTCCTCCGTGGCCAGCGTGAGATCGGTGCGGCGCACCTTGCGGCCGGCCAGCCGGAGGCCGTCAAACGCCTGGGGGCTGGTCACCTCGTGGAGCAGGTGGAGGTCGATATAGAGGAGGTCCGGCTCGCCGTCAGCACGTCTCACGACGTGGGAGTTCCACACCTTCTCCGCCAGCGTTCCTGGCATCGCCATCGCCTCCATCAGGGTCACGAAGGCGGTGCCTTGCCGCCCTTGGAGCGAGGTTTTCACGTCCAGTAAGCAGATGGGGTTGCGTCTCAGGCTCTGAGACGTCAATATCAAGACATGGACAACACCAGTGGAGTGGGCGTTCTCGACAAGGCAGCCGTTGTCCTCGGCGCCCTGGAGGCCGGTCCCGCGACCCTCGCACAGCTCGTCGGTGCCACCGGCCTTGCCCGCCCGACCGCCCACCGCCTCGCGGTCGCCCTCGAGCACCACCGGCTCGTGACCCGCGACATGCAGGGCCGCTTCGTGCTCGGTCCGCGCCTGGCCGAGCTGGCCGCGGCGGCGGGTGAGGACCGTCTTCTCGCCGCGGCGGGGCCGGTTCTGGGCGCCCTGCGCGACCACACCAACGAGAGCGCGCAGCTCTTCCGGCGGCAGGGCGACTACCGCGTGTGCGTGTCGGCGGCCGAGCGGCCGGTGGGTCTGCGCGACTCGATCCCGATCGGCGCCACGCTGTCGATGCACGCCGGCTCGGCCGCGCAGGTGCTCCTCGCCTGGGAGGAGCCCGACCGGCTCCACCGTGGGCTCCAGGGTGCGAAGTTCACTGCGACGACTCTCTCCGGGGTCCGCCGTCGCGGCTGGGCCCAGAGCGTCGGCGAGCGCGAGCCCGGTGTCGCCTCGGTCTCGGCCCCGGTGCGCGGCCCCTCCGGCCGGGTCGTCGCCGCGGTGTCGATCTCCGGACCGATCGAGCGGCTCTCTCGCCAACCTGGCCGGCTGCATGCCGCCACGGTGATGGCGGGTGCGAACAAGCTCACCGAGGTCTTGGCCAGGCACGCAAAGCAGCAGGAGCAGCAGAACTCCGCCTGACCTCGGCCTGGCTGGCCACATCCACTCACGCGCTGCCGGCGCCCGGCCAGGATCAGCGTCGCGGCTTGGACGTATGCCGTGGCGCACGTCGAGCACGTCTCCTAGGCCTGCGGCGTGGCGACGTTCTCCCACCCGGAGGTGGGCGCCGTCTTGGACAATTGCGCGACGGCGACGTTCTCCCCCCGGACGCGGGCGCCGTCTCGGACAATTGCGCCACAGGGAAGTGTTCAGCACAGATGTGCCATCCGCGGCGCTACATGCAGGAGCCCCCGGACCGAAGTCCGGGGGCTCCTGTGAGCTGAGTGTCAGATGCACCAGACGTAGCCCCGACGGGATTCGAACCCGCGCTACCGCCTTGAGAGGGCGGCGTGCTAGGCCGCTACACAACGGGGCCTCTAGCAGGTGCTCCCGAGCCGTGCCGGCCCGCGAGCAGCGGAGGAAACCTTACCGCGAGGCGAGGCTTTCTCCGAATCGCCCGAGCCTGGAGGACTCGCTGGGCGAGAGCTGGGGTACCAGGACTCGAACCTAGAATGACGGAACCAGAATCCGTAGTGTTGCCAATTACACCATACCCCAAGGGGGTATCACTCCCCAGCGCGCCGGCAGGGCCTTCAGGGGGTGAACCGAGGAGCGATACTACCGGTCGCTCGTGCCCTCCCCAAATCGACGGGGAGTAGCCAGGCCACGACCGCCTCGAGCGACTCGACGACCGTCACACCGCGATCGCGGGCCAGGGCGATCTCGGCAGCGGCATGCGCTGAGCCGGGCCGCCGGAGCCAGGCACACGGCATACCGGCCTCTGCTGCGGGCACCACGTCCCAGGTGAGGTTGTCGCCCACGGAAAGGATCTGCGCCGGCGGCTGCCCGAGCGCGGCGCAGGCAGCCGCGAAGACGCGGGGGTCGGGCTTCCCGAAGCCCAGGGTGTCCCGCGTGAAGAGCCGGTCGAACCGACCCTCGAGTCCGGCGATCCGCAGCTTGCGCTCGGTGTAGTCCTGTGAGGAGTTGGTCAGCAGACCGACAGCGACGCCAGCCTCCTGGGCCGCGACAAGCAGCGGGGCGACATCCGGGAAGACCCGGAGAGCAGCTCCGAACACCGGCTCGTAGGCCGCGTCGAACAGCTCCTGGAGCCCCGGACGCCCCTCCTCCCCCTCCAGTCCCAGTGCTAGGACGGCCTCGCGCACGCGCTCCCGGCGCATCCGCTCGAACGAGACCTTTCCGGCCGCGAAGCGCGCGAACCAGCCCGCCGGGTCGTCGTGGAAGCGCGGGCCGAAAGCTGCCCGGCGATCCGGTGGAGCGTCGGGCCACAGGGCAGCGGCCGCCGCGGTGCCCGCAGCGACCATGGCCGCCCGGGTGTCGATGACGGTGTCGTCGACGTCGAGCAGCAGGGCTCGGAGGGGTGGCACCTCGGTCGGCTCAGCCCAGCGAGGCGCGCAGGCTGCGCACTCGCGCCAGCGTGGAGTGTTTGCCGAGGATCTGCATCGACTCGAACAGCGGCGGTGAGATCCGCTGCCCTGAAACGGCGGTGCGCAGCGGTCCGAAGGCGAGCTTGGGCTTGATGCCCAGGCCCTCGACGAGGGCGGACCGCAGCGCCGACTCGATGCGTTCGGAGGTCCACTCCGCCCCCTCCCCGAGCAGGTTGCCCTGGGTGGCGGGGATGTCGTCGAGCACCTTGATGGCCGCGTCGAGGACCGCGGGGGCGCCGTCGCCCAGCTGGGCGCGCGCGTCGTCGGCGATCTCCAGCGCGTCGTCCGCCACGTAGAAGGGGCCCACGAGCGCAGCCGCCTCCGACAGCAGGGCGATCCTCGTCTGGATCAGCGCCGTGATGTCCTTCAGCCGGCCGAGCTCGCCCAAGGTCGGGGTGGCCGAGAGCACGCCGGCGTCGACGAGGTAGGGCAGCAGCCGGGCGGCGAGATCCTCGACGGCGAGCTCGCGGATGTAGACGCCGTTCAGCCAGTCGAGCTTCTTGAGGTCGAAGATCGGGCCGACCGGGTTGATCTTCCGCCAGTCGAAGTCCTTGCTGAACTCGGCGAAGGAGAACACCTCGACATCGTTGCCCTCGCTGTCCTGCTTCGGTGGATAGGCCAGCAGCGCAAGGAAGTTCACCAGTGCCTCTGGGAGATAGCCCTGCTCGCGGAACCAGGTGAGCCGCGCCGCGGGGTTCTTGCGCTTGGAGATCTTGGACTTGTCCGGGTTGCGCAGAAGCGGCATGTGGGCGAACGCAGGTGGCTGCAGCCCGAGCCACTGGTAGAGCAGGATGTGCTTGGGGGTCGAGGAGATCCACTCCTCCCCCCGCACCACATGGGTGATGCCCATCTCGTGGTCGTCGACGACGACGGCCAGGTGGTAGGTCGGGAAGCCGTCGGCCTTGAGGATCACCTGGTCGTCGGGACGCGGCGCGGACACCCTCCCGCGGATGAGGTCGTCGAAGGCCAGGGTCACGTCGTCGGGGACCAGCATCCGCACGACCGGCGTCTCGTTGAAGCCCGGCAGCGCGGCCCGCTCCTCCCGGGTCTTGCCGTGGCAGAGCCGGTCGTAGCCGGTGGGCAGCTTGGCGCGCTGCTGTTCGTCGCGCATGTCCTTGAGCCGCTCGGTGGAGCACCAGCAGTGGTACGCCTTGCCCTCGGCGAGCAGCCGGTCGACATACGGCCGGTAGGTGTCCAGCCGCTCGGACTGGCGGTAGGGGGCGTACGGGCCGCCGATGTCGGGTCCCTCGTCCCACTGCAGGCCGAGCCAGTGCAGCGTGTCGAACACCTGCCGCTCGCTGTCCTCCCGGAACCGCGCCCGGTCGGTGTCCTCGATGCGCAGCACGAAGCGGCCGCCCTGCTGGCGCGCGAAGGCCAGGTTGAAGAGGGACATGTATGCCGTGCCGACGTGCGGGTCGCCGGTCGGCGAGGGCGCGACGCGGAGGCGAGGGGTGGTGGCGCGGGCGGCGGGTGCAGGAGCGGCGTCAGTCATGGTGCCCCAATCCTACGGAGGCCGGTCCGTGTCCATGGACCTGCCCGAGACCACCGAGAGGTATGCCGTGTGGCCGGCGCTCGGGCACACTCATCGAGGGTGGCCTCAGGTCCCGGCCGGCGACGGTGGGCTGCACGGCCCACCGGCCAGCTCGGACATCGAGGCCTCCATGGCACTGCCCTTCGGCCGCAGCTGTGCGTCGAACTCGCCTGCGAACTGGGCGAAGTCCTGGAATGTCATCGACCGCGGCAGGGTCCTTGGCATCCGATCCAGCGCTGCCGAGGAGGCACGGATGAACGCATCGGCGTCGGACCGCGCCAAGACCACCTTGTCCGCCAGCACGGCGGGGGGGTTCACCGACCAGAGCCCGTCGAGGACGCCCTTCGCAGCGGTGAGCTGGGCGCGCATCCCCTGCTGGAGACGATCGCGGTCGATCTCGCCACCCGCCCCCATGGCCGCAGCCACGGGGTTCGTCGACGCCTGGAGCGAGGCGCATGCCGAGGTGACGCGCTGGCGGTACGACGTCACCTCACGGCTCTCGCCGGTCTCCCCGCTCTGGCCAGAGGTGAAGATCAGGGGCACGGCAACGCTCACGAGGCTGACGAGGAGACCCAGCGCGGCCAGGGACTCGGCCGGTCCCCACTTGCCCCGGTGCGAACGGGTCCACCGCCACAGGTGGATGACCAGCGCGAGGGCCACGAGGCCGGCGACCCCCGCGATCACCAGCGCAACCTGTCTGCTCATGTGGTCCTCCGTGCCCCATCCTCGAGGGCCGGGATTCGGCGCGAGCGCGCGCCAGCAGTAACGAAGCCCCGTGGACCAAGGCTAGGGCTGCCGCCTCAAGAGCACCCGCCAAACGTGCGAACCGCTGGGCGCCCCTGACGCTGAGTGGTGGCTGCTATCCGGCATACCGGGATCAGCGGCGGACGAAGGGGTTGGCGAGCGTGCCGATCCCCTCGACCTCCACCTCGACGCGCTGGCCCGAGGCGACGGGCCCGACGCCGGCCGGCGTCCCGGTGAGGATGACGTCTCCCGGCAGGAGGGTGAACGCCTGTGACACGTAGGACACCAAATCGGCCACGGGGTGGACCATGTCCGCGGTCGTGCCGTCCTGGACCACCTCGCCGTCGCGGCGGGTCGTGATGCGCAGACCGCTGGTGTCGAGGTCGGTCTCGATCCAGGGGCCGAGCGGGCAGAACGTGTCGAACCCCTTGGCCCGCGCCCACTGGCCGTCGGACCGCTGCAGGTCGCGAGCGGTGACGTCGTTGGCACACGTGTAGCCGAACACGACGTCCCGGACCCGCTCGATGGGAACGTCCTTGCAGATCCGGCCGATGACGACGGCCAGCTCCCCCTCGTAGTGCACCTCGCTGGTCGCGGCGGGCATGACCACGGGGTCGTCCGGCCCGATGACGGCGGTGTTCGGGATGAGGAACATCAGCGGCTCATCCGGGGCCTCCCCGCCCATCTCGCGGGCGTGCTCGGCGTAGTTCTTGCCGATGCCGATGACCTTCGACCGCGGGATCACCGGCGCCAGGAGGCTCACCTCGTCGAGGGCCGCGCGCTCTCCGGTGAAGACGACGCCCTGGTAGAGCGGGTCGCCCTGCACCTGGGCGATGAACTCCTCACCAGGTCCGCCCTCGACCACGCCGTATGCCGGGTCCTCACCAGTCGTGTACCTCGCGATGCGCACGTGCCCGACCCTACCGGCGCGGTGTGCCAGCGGTGTGCCGGCGGGGTGCCGGCGGGGGTGCCAGCGGGGTGCCAGCGGGGTGCCGGCGAGGTGCCGGCGCCGTGGCGCCGGCCAGAGCCGCCGCGATGGGAGCGCTGGGGACTCCTGGTCAGTGGGGAAGGGTCAGTGGGGAAGGCGAGCCGCGACGGCAGCCGCGAGCACGGCATACCCCGCGTCGTTGGCGTGGATGTCCTGGCGAACGCACATCCAGGTCCACGCACAGACATGGGCGACGTTCGTCGGGATGGTGCCCCAGCTCGAGGTGGCGACGAGGGTCCAGTTGGTGGAGTCGAAGGCGGCGGCCACGTCTGCCAGGTCGGCGGCAGAGGCACCGGCGGCGCCAGCGATCGAGCCGTTGAGGATGCTCTGCAGGACGGTGGAGGTCTGGGCCAGCTGCTGCCCGGACGGGCCGGCGAGCCAGGCCGCGAGGAACGGGTTGTAGTAGTTGAGCACCACGATCTGCACCCCTGGGCCGGCCGCAGCACGGAGCCGCTCGAGGATCGCCGGCAGGTTGGTGGCCACAGCCGTGAGCCCGGCGCCGACGCAGGCGTAGTCGAGGACCAGGCCGCTGGCGCAGTGGGCGACGTCGTTGGCGCCGACGTCGAGGGTCACCAGGCGGGTGTACTTGGCATGTGCGTGGAGGAACTCCTCGGCCTGAGCCAGCTGGGTGCCCTCGTCGTAGGCGCAGGAGCCGCCACCGCTGAGCAGGGTGGCAGTCGTCGCACCTGGGCAGGAAAGGTTGACCAGCTTGGTCTTGGGGCTGGTCTCCTGCACGTCCGCGAGGACCTGTCCGACGTAGCCGCCGTCGCGGTCCTCGCCCTGGCCCGGCTGGTATCCGGCGGCGAGCGAGTCGCCGAGCGCGAGGTACCAACCGGTCGCGAGGGGTGCCGGTGCCTCCGGAGCTGCAGCAGCGGGAGCCGAACCCCCCACCAGGGCAACCGCAGCCGCCAGGACGGCAAGGGTGGACCAGCGGGCGAGCCAGCGGCGCGGCATGGGACCTCCTCGGTGCGGACCGCGGCGCGCCAGTGCGCCCCGGCCGGGCCAGCCTACGCCGGGTACCCTTGGCCGCGGTGGAAACGCGGGTGGTGGGCCGGGAAGAGTGGCGTGCGGCAGAGGCAGCCCACGAGCGCCGTGTCGACGCCGCCACGCAGACACATCGCACCCGTCGCAGGGAGGGCCGCGCCCACCCCGTGGAGGACTTCCTCTTCACCTACTACCGGTTCCGCCCGGCCCAGCTGCGGCGCTGGCACCCCGGTGCTGGAGTGGTGCTGGAGGCAACAGGGGGTATGCCGCGGGCCGGCTGGCGCTTCTACGCGCCGGTCCGTGGCGCGCGGGTGGGTGACGGGGTGGCGCTGGACGTTGCTGCGTACCTCTTGGAGCGGGGCGTGACGGTCCGGTTCGTCCGCGACCTGCTCGCCGCCACGGCCGCGCGGCCACCCCAGCTCGGCTGCTTCGGCCTGCACGAATGGGCCATGGTCTACCGGCTGACCCCAGGGGAGGTGCGCCACGCCGGCTGGCCGCTACGGCTCGGGGCGGCCGGGACCAACGAGGTGGTCGAGTCCCACCAGATCAGGTGCACCCACTATGACGCGTTCCGCTTCTACACCCCTCCGGCGCGCTCGCTGAACCTCCTGCAGCCCCGCCGTGAGACCCAGGCCGCGTTGGAGCAGCCTGGGTGTCTGCACGCGGGGATGGACTGCTACAAGTGGGCGTTCAAGCTCGCCCCCGCCATCCCGAGCGAGCTCGTCATGGACTGCTTCGACCTCGCCCGCGAGATCCGGGAGCTCGACATGCGGGCAGCGCCCTACGACCTGCGCGAGCTCGGCTACGAACCGGTGCGCATCGAGACACCGGAAGGCAAAGCGGAGTACGTGCGGGCCCAGCGGGGCTTCGCCGAGCGGTCCCAGAGGCTGCGGCACAGGCTGGTCGCCGAGTGCGACCGGCTGCTCGCCGAGTTACATGCGGAGTCCGCCCAGCCCCGGCCGTCGCCGCCTCAGCCGTCGCCCCCCCGCCCGTCGCTGCCTCCGCCCTCGCTCCGCCATCCGTCGCTGCCTCACACGCTGCTGTCTCACCCGGATGCAGCGACAGCGACAGACCGCTGCTGAGCTTCGCACGCTGGGTCAGCGCACCGGCACGTCGGCCCGGATGAGCCCGTAGGTCACGCCCTCGACGAGCGCGTGCCATGACGCCTCGACGATGTTGCCGGCCACACCGACGGTCTCCCACGACGTCTCGCCGTCACTTGTCTCGATCAGCACCCGGGTGACCGCGTCCGTGCCGTGGGCGGCGTCGAGGATGCGCACGCGGAAGTCGATGAGCTCCAGACGGGCGAGCTCGGGGTAGGCGGGCAGGAGCGCCTGCCGCAGGGCATGGTCGAGGGCGTTGACCGGCCCGTTGCCCTCCCCCGTCGCAACCACGCGCTTCCCCGCCGCGACCACCTTGACCGTTGCCTCGCTGAGCGCTTCGTCACCGCCGCGGGCATCGGTGATCACGCGCCACGACTCCACCTCGAAGAAGTCAGGGGCAGACCCGTCGAGCTCGCGGCGCAGGAGCAGCTCGAAGGAGGCGTCCGCGGCGTCGAAGGTGTAGCCGCGCAGCTCGAGATCTTTGACCCGCTTCAGCACCCGCGAAAGGGTCTCGTCGTCGCCCGAGAGGTCGATGCCGAGCTCCCTGCCCTTGAGCTCGATCGACGCCCGCCCGGCCATGTCGGACACCAGCATCCGCATGTCGTTGCCGACCGACCCGGGCTCCTCGTGCTGGTAGAGCATGGGGTCGACCCGCACCGCGCTGGCGTGCAGGCCGGCCTTGTGCGCGAAGGCCGACGCGCCGACGTACGGCTGGCGTGAGTAGGGCGGCACGTTGGCCAGCTCGGACACCGCGTGGGCGATCCGGGTCGCCTCGGCCAGCGCTCCCGACGGCAGCACCCGCCGGTCCTTCTTCAGCTCGAGGTTGGCGATGACGGTGAGTATGTCCGCGTTGCCGGTGCGCTCGCCGTAGCCGTTGAGCGTGCCCTGGACGTGCGAGGCACCGGCGTCGACCGCCGCCAGCGAGTTGGCGACCGCGCAGCCGGCGTCGTTGTGGCAGTGGATGCCGAGGCGCGCCACGGTCGCCTCGCGGACGGTGTGCACGACGTCGGCCACCTCGTCGGGCAGACGACCGCCGTTGGTGTCGCACAGCACCAGCACGTCTGCTCCCGCCTCGGCC
>DASSJT010000137.1:0-4152 GCA_035691065.1 Dermatophilaceae bacterium | reverse complement strand
ATCCGAAGACGAGCCGGAGCATGTAGAGCAGGGGGCCGGAGTCCTCCTGTGGCGGGAAGAAGAGGGTCAGCCACAGCGCCGACAACGCCACTCCGAGCCCGGCCACGACGAGCACCCGGCCGGCGGCCCGGTGCCATCGAGACCGCCGGCGCCGGGGGCCAGCGGAGAACTGGAGTGCACCGAGCACGGCGTACGTGGCGGCGCTGACGATGTGGACCACGACGGGCAGCGGGGAGGCGGTGAACCGAGGGTCGGCCGGGATGATCGCCGGGCCGCCCGCCAGCTCGATCAGGCGCGCGGTCCCGGCCAGGACCGGGATGACGCTCAGCGTCACCAGTGCTGTCGGGACGCGCCAGCCCCGCTGCCGGGAGCTCATCGAACCGATGCCTGCACGCGAGGAGCGGCAGCCGTGGTGCTCGTGACGGCGCTGGCCGCACGACGCTGGTCGCGCCAGAGGGAGGAGCCGAGGCCGATCAGGGCAACCCCGGTCGGGACGGCGAGCGGCCGGTTGAACGACTCCGGCAGCACCGACAGTGCCAGGGTGGAGAGGTTGCCGATGGCGAGCAGCGCCGCAGCCCACCGCGCCAGTACACCTGCGCGGAACAGCGCGATGCCGAAGAGCAGACCGCCGCCCACGTACCCGATGGCGGTGGCCACGAACACCGCCTGCATGAGGCCGATGTCCCCGGCCGGGGTGCCGCCCGCCGACGAGACGATGACGTCGTTCACGTAGCCAGGCGCCGTGTGCGCCACGGTGGGGAGGACGAACGCGGCCAGGAACTCGACCCCGAACATGACGAAGTAACCCACGCTGAACAGCAGGTAGCCCGCGAGACCGAGGACGCCGACCTGGCGGAACTGGCGCAGGTACATGCCGGTGATCCCGGCAAGCGCCAGGGCCGACATGACCGCTTTCGCGGTGCTGCGCACGACCCACTCGGTGGTGGTGGCGGAGGCCACCTCCATAGCGGGGTGGTTGATCTGCACGAGGATGAAGATCAGCCCGGCGACGGCGGTCGCAATGCCGGCCGCCTGGCCGAGACGGGTTGTTGAGAGGGTCATCGCTGGTTCCTTTGCTGACTCGCCCCAGGCCGGTGTGCCGGGGGAACAGCCCCGAACGTAGGTGCCAGTGTGGTGACCGCGAATCACCATCCGATGTGATCGAGGTGGTGATCAGCTCACAGCAGGCCGAGCTCGGTGGCGCGACTCACCGCCGCCCGTCGGGTGTTGACGTCGAGCTTGGTGAAGATGTGCTTCGTGTGCGTCCGCAGCGTGTTGACCGACACAAAGAGCTCGCCTGCTATCTGAGGCCCACTCAGCGATGTGGCGAGCAGGCGGAGCACTTCCACCTCGCGTTCGCTGAGCCCCTCCGCGGGCGGCCGTTGGGCCGCCGCTGGTTGTCGGTATGCCGTGTGCCTGAGCTGGCGGGCATGGTCACCTGCCGAGGACAGCCGCTCGGCGGCCTTGAGCAGCTCGGCCATCGGCTCGTCCTCATCGAGGAAGAGGCGGACGTAGCCTGCAGGGACGGCAGCCTCCAGCGCTGCGCCGAGATCAGACAGGGCCTCGGCTCGCTCGCCCCGTGCATCATGCACGAGGGCCTGCAGCAACCGGATCTCCACGACGCTGCCGTCACGGCCGCCGGTGATCGCGCCCGGGAGCAGGCGGTCGAGCCGGTGTTCGGCGTTGTCAAGGTGGCTCACGTCGCCATCGGCATGGTGCTGGGCGAGCAGCAGCCGCACGTGGGTGAGCTGGTCGAACTCGTCGATGTACCGCGGGACGTCGACCTGCTCCACCTGGTGGTCGCGGGCCCACACCCACGCGTCCGCCAGTCGCCGCTGTGCGATCCGGACCCGTGCCCGCTGCGCCGGGATCGGTCGGACGTCGGGAAAGAAGCCGCGCAGGTAGAGCGGCTCCGCCTGGTCCAGCAGCTCGACCGCTGCCTCGAGGTCACCTTGGGCACGGCGCAGGCGCGCCATCGCGACATACCAGCGGTGCCGGTTCTCGAGCAGCGACGCTGGCTCTCCCAGCGCCTTGGCTGATCGCAGGTGCTCCTCTGCGGCATCCAGCTCACCGTGCTCGACGAGGACGTCGGCAAACCCGACGTGCAGGTCACCGAGGGTGGCGAGTGCGGCGCCGGGTTGCTGACGGGCGGTCGCCAAGGCGCGCTCGTAGAGTCTCCGCGCCTCGACGGGCCGACCCCGCGCCACCCACATGTTGGCGAGGACAACCGTGCTGCCAAGCTCGTCGGCGACGTCGCCGGCCGCCCCCAGGCTCTCCACCGCTTCAGAGAACGCGTTGACCGCCTCGTCGAGGTCACCCATTCCCCAGGCCGCGAGCCCGAGGAAGCCGAGCGCACCGCCCCGAGCCATGTGGTCCTCGGGACCGGCGAGATCCAGCGCGCTGCGCGCATGCTGCTGCATGGCGTCCGTGTCGCCGCGAGCCTGCGCGGCCGATGCGCGGAAGATCGCCATGGTCGCCGGCAAGGTACGCAGCTCCTCCATGGCGGCGGTGGACGCGCCAGTCGCCGCAGTCGGGGGTCTGGCCGCGAGCGCGCGTTCGGCATCCCCCAACGCGCGCTCGACGCCATCGAGGTCGCCTGTCACCAGCCGGGTCCACGCGAGGTAGGTGCCCAACAGCGGACGCTCGCGGACCACATCCGCTGGCAACGCTGTCAGCCACTCTCGTAGCACCCGGTCCCGCCGCTCACGACGTAGGTCGGGCAGGGCGCCCTCGACGAGGTCGGCCGCATGGCCCGGGTCGTCTGCGGCCAGGGCGTGGCGCACGGCGTCCTCGGGAAGGCCGTGTGCGGCATACCACTCACTGGCCGCCCGGTGAAGCGCGGAGGCCCGGTCGGGCTGCTCGGCGGCCAGGCGCGCGCGTAGCGCGTCGGCGAAGAGGTGGTGGTAGCGGTACCACTGCCGTTGGTCGTCGAGCGGGAGAATGAAGAGGTTGGCACGGTCGAGCGACTCGAGCATGGCGCTGCCGTCCGGTCCATCGGTCAGGGCGTCGCAGAGCGGACCGGTCAGCTGGTGCAGCACCGCCGTGTCGAGGAGGAAGCGGCGCACCGGCTCGGGCTGGTGGCGCAGTACCTCCTCGACGAGGTAGTCGAGGATGAAGCGGTGGCTGCCGGTGAACGCCTCGACGAACTCAGCGGTGTCGTCGACACCCCGCAACGACAGGCCAGCGAGCTGGAGCCCGGCGACCCACCCCTCGGTCCGCGCCTCGAGGGCTGCCACCTGGGTCTGGCTCAGGTCGAGCCCCATCACGTCGGCTAGAAGCGCACCCGCCTCCTCGGGCGTGAACCGCAGATCTGAGGCACGCAGCTCGACCAGCTCCCGGCGGGCGCGCAGCCTCGGCAGCGGGAGCGGTGGGTCGGCGCGCGTCGCGACCGCGAGACCAGCCTTCGGCGGCAGGTGGTCGAGTAGGAACGTCACCGCCTGGTGGACCTCCGGAGCATCGATGTTGTGGTAGTCGTCGAGGGCCAGCAGGGTCCGGCCCGGCTGGAGGTCGAGGTCGTTGACCACGGCGGTCAGGACCGCCTCTGGTGGCACCTCGGCCGCGGTCGCCATGAGTTCAGCCGCGCCGGAGAGCTCCCGGACGGTCTGCAGGGCAGCGACGAGGTGCTCGAGAAAACGACTGGGGTCGTTGTCGGCCTCGTCGAGCGAAAGCCACGCGACGTGGCCCTCCTCGTCGGCGGCGTCGGCCAGCCACTGGCTGAGCAGTGTCGTCTTACCGAACCCAGCCGGAGCCGACACGAGCACGAGCCGTGGGGTCTCCCCCACGCCCAGGCGTTCGGTGAGCCGCCGCCGCGGGACGAGGTCGCGACGCGGTGTCGGTACGTGAATCTTGGTCCCCAGCACCGCCATCTGACGAGCATAGGTGCGCGACAAAACCGGGTCGTTCCGTACCACACCGCTCGATGGACAAGGGAGGCGGACCTGCGCCGGATGGCCCGGTCACCGGCGAGCCCGAGCTCGAAGCCGAGAGCCGTCCCCTGTGTGCTGGTGGGAAGGCTCAGCGGCGGCCGGACTCCATGTACTGCTTGAGGCCCACCCAGTTCCGGCGCTCCCAGCCGGGGCCGATGACGGCCAGCACCGGGGACAGCACCCGCATCGGTCCCACCAGGCCCATGTCCCAGTCCCACCTCAGCCG
>DASSJT010000136.1:0-6035 GCA_035691065.1 Dermatophilaceae bacterium | reverse complement strand
CCAGGTCGGCGTGCCGGCCATGGTCGTGGCGCTGAACAAGTGCGACATGGTCGACGACGAGGAGCTCATCGAGCTCGTCGAGATGGAGGTGCGCGAGCTCCTCGCGGACGACTTCGACGGTGACAACATCCCCGTGGTCCGGGTCTCGGCCTTCAAGGCCCTGCAGGGTGACCCGGAGTGGTCCGAGTCGATCATGGAGCTGATGAACGCGGTTGACGAGTGGATCCCGCAGCCGGTTCGCGAGACCGAGAAGCCCTTCCTGATGCCCGTCGAGGACGTCTTCACGATCACCGGTCGTGGCACCGTCATCACCGGTCGCATCGAGCGCGGTGTGGTCAAGGTCAACGAGACCGTCGACCTGATCGGCATCCGCGACGTGAAGCAGACGACGACCGTCACGGGCATCGAGATGTTCCGCAAGCTCCTCGACACGGGCGAGGCGGGCGAGAACGTCGGCCTGCTGCTCCGCGGCACCAAGCGCGAGGACGTCGAGCGCGGCATGGTCGTGATCAAGCCCGGCACCACCACCCCGCACACCAACTTCGAGGCGAGCGTCTACATCCTCTCGAAGGAGGAGGGTGGCCGTCACACGCCGTTCTTCAACAACTACCGTCCGCAGTTCTACTTCCGGACCACGGACGTGACCGGCGTGGTGACCCTCCCCGAGGGCACCGAGATGGTCATGCCGGGCGACAACACGGACATGACGGTGGAGCTCATCCAGCCGATCGCGATGGAGGACGGCCTCCGCTTCGCGATCCGCGAGGGCGGCCGCACCGTCGGCGCCGGACGGGTCACCAAGATCACCAAGTGAAACACCGGAGGGCCCCGAAAGCTGCGGAGCAGCTTTCGGGGCCCTCCTGTTTCACGTGGTGAGGAGTTGAGTTGCGTACGAGGCCGGAGGAGCGAAGCGGGGGAGGCGTCGTGCGCGACTCAACGAGGTGTCCACGGCGCCGTACCGTTGCCAGCCACCTCGAGCCCGCATCTCAACGGAGCCGCCCGCACGACTCAACGGTGACCGAGCCACATCTCAACGGAGCCGGAGGCACAACTCAACGTGATGGGTGAGGGGACTCGGCCGGCGCGGCCGCACGCGCGGTTCACCGAGGACGGGCGACGGGTCCGCGAGGTGCTGTCGTACTCGCGCCGGGGGAGCCGGTTCAGCGAGCGCGAGCAGGCCGCGTGGGACCGGCGCGCGGGCACCTGGGTGATCCCCGACGAGGCCGTGGACGACCCAGGGTTCGACCTGTCGGGCTGGTTCGGGCGCTCGGCGCCGCTGGTCCTGGAGATCGGCTCGGGCGTGGGGGAGGCCCTGGTCGCCCTCGCGGGCGCGCGCCCGTCGTACGACGTGCTGGCGTTCGAGGTCTGGCGGCCCGGGGTGGCCGGTGCGCTGTGGCGGCTCGAGGAGGCCGGTGTCGACAACGTGCGGCTGATCTCGGTCGACGCGGTGTGGTCGATGCGGCACCTGTTCGCACCGGGGTCGATCGCCGAGCTCTGGACGTTCTTCCCCGACCCGTGGCCCAAGAAGCGGCACCACAAGCGGCGGCTGGTGCAGCCGGCGTTCGTCCATGACGCGGCGACCGCGCTGGCCGAGGGCGGCGTCTGGCGGCTGGCCACCGACTGGGCGGAGTACGCCGACGCGATGCGCGCCGCGCTCGACGCCGAGCCGATGCTGACCGGGGGCGTGACGGACCGCTGGGAGGAGCGTCCGCTCACGCGGTTCGAGCGACGGGGCCTGGACGAGGGACGCGCCGTCACCGACCTGACCTATCGGCGCGGTTGATTCCTCAGGGAGTCTCCTCGAGCACCAGGCCGGCGCGGGAGAGCAGCTTCTCGACCCGCTCGCGCTCGTGGTCGAGCTCCGGCCCGGGTGGCAGCACGCCCAGGAGCTGGGTGTAGCCGAGCGCCGAACAGGCCTCGCCGAGCACGGCGTCGTACGAGCGGAGCAGGGCCACGAGCCGGGCGGCGCTGCGGCCGTCGTCGGGGTGCCGCACCTGGCGGCCGAGGCGGCGGACGTCGGCGGCGATGTCCTGGATCGGGCGCCCCACCGGCAGCGTGGGGTCGTAGGTGCGGAGGTCCCTGACGAAGCGCCGGAGGGTGAGGTAGATCGAGCGGGACCACGAGGCCTCCGGGTCGGCGAGCAGCTGGACCAGACGCGCGGTCAGCAGGACCGGTGTGGCCAGGAAGAGGAGGATCACCCACGGACCCATGACTCGACGGTAGGTCGGCCCCGCGGAACCGGCAAGGCCGAGGAGGCGGATCGTGCCAGACTCGTGACCGTGACGGACCATCCCGACCAGCCGCCGGGTCCCCCCGGGCAGCCGCCGCCGTACCAGCAGTACCAGGGGGCGTACTACGCGCCGCCGGACCACCCGCAGGCCACCACCACCTTGGTGCTCGGGATCCTCGGGCTCGTCCTGTGCGGCGTGATCGCACCGTTCGCATGGCAGATGGGCAACCGCGTGCTGCGCGAGATCGACGCCTCGCAGGGTCGCCTGGGTGGCCGGAGCAGCGCGAGCGCGGGCCGGGTCATGGGCATCATCGGCACCGCACTGCTCCTGTTCGGCCTCGTGATCGTCCTCGTCGTGGCCCTGTTCGCCGGGCTCGCCGGGCTCGGCGCGCTCAGCTCGAGCAGCTGACGCCGGTGGGTCTGCTCCGGATCCACCGCGCCTGGTGGGTCGCCCTGGTCACGCTGCTCGCGCTGGTCGCGGCCGCCGGGTTCCGGTCGTCGACGGGTGCTCTGCTGGAACCGCTGGAGAACGAGTTCGGCTGGTCGCGCGGCACCACGTCCGGCGCGGTGAGCCTCAACCTGGTTATCTACGGGCTGACCGCACCGTTCGCCGCGGCGCTGATGGAGCGGTTCGGCATCCGTCGGGTGGTGGCCGGTGCGCTCACGATGGTCGCGGCCGGTGCCGGACTGACCCTGGTGATGACCCAGGCGTGGCAGCTCTGGTTCCTGTGGGGCCTGCCGATCGGCGTCGGCACCGGGGCGATGGCGCTGGTCTTCGGCGCGATCGTGGCGAACCGCTGGTTCGTGCGCCAGCGGGGGCTGGTCACCGGAGTGTTCTCGGCGGCGAGCTCCACCGGTCAGCTGGTGTTCCTGCCCACCATCGCTCGCCTCGCCGAGGACCCCGGCTGGCGCTGGGCCGCCGGGGTGGTGGCGGTGTTCGCGCTGATGCTGGTGCCGGTGGTGCTGCTCGTGATGCGCGACCGGCCCTCCGAGGCGCACACGACGCCGTACGGCGCAGAGCCCGGCTATGTCGAACCGCCGGTGGTCGACGGCGGACCTGGTCCCGCCCGGCTGGCGGTGCGAACGCTGGCGCAGGTGTCGAGACGGTGGCCGTTCTGGGCGCTGTTCCTGTCGTTCTGGATCTGCGGCTGGTCGACCAACGGCCTGATCGGCACCCACTTCATCCCGGCGGCGCACGACCACGGGCTGCCGGCGACGACCGCAGCCAACCTGCTCGCGCTGATCGGGGTCTTCGACATCGTCGGCACGATCGCGTCGGGCTGGCTGTCGGACCGGGTGGACCCGCGCTACCTGCTCTTCGTCTACTACCTGCTGCGGGGGCTCTCGCTGCTGGTGGTTCCTGGTTTGCTCGGTCCGGAGGTGCACCCGAACCTGTTCCTGTTCATCGTGTTCTACGGGCTCGACTGGGTGGCGACGGTGCCGCCGACCGTGGCGCTGTGCCGCACCCACTTCGGGCTGGAACGTTCCGGGGTCGTGTTCGGCTGGGTGTTCGCCGCGCACATGGTCGGCGCCGGGGTCGCTGCGTCGTACGCCGGCCTGGTGCGGGAGCACCTCGGCGACTACTACCTCGCCTGGATGACCGCGGGCGGGCTGTGCCTGCTGGCCGCGCTGATGTGCCTCTCGATCCCGGCGCGGGCGCGGGAGGAGGACGTGTCGGCGCTTGAGTGCGTGGGTCAGGAGACGGCCCAGATCTAGGCAGATCTATATAGATCTAGGGGTGGGTGCGGCGCTGGGCCAGCCGGTGCCGCAGCTCGGCTTCCTTGTGCAGGCGGCCGCGGTCACGCTCGCGGCGCTCGGCGGCGACGGCGGCGAGGAACTGCTCCGGTGGCGTGCCCCGCGGCGGTGGCGGCGCGACGTACGACAAGGTGCGGTCGGCGAGGTCGACCACCAGAGAGCGCCAGGCGTCGGGCGTCAGGTCGGAGCCGCGGCCGAGCAGCTGCCGGATCGAGATCGCGAGGCCTTCGGGCAGCGGCGCGATGTCGGCGGCATGGGCCCAGCTCGCGAGCTGCGGGGGCATCGGCACCGGTGCGGGCAGCACCAGCCCGATCTTGTCGCGGACGACGTAGGTGCCTGCGACCAGGTCGCCGAGCCGCTTGCCGCGGGAGTTGACCAGCGACGTGACCAGGGCTGGCACGCCCCAGAACACCCAGATCTCCACCACCCCGACCAGGGCCCGGATGAACGCGTGGTGGAAGGAGATCGGGCCGGCGTCGTCGCGCACGGTGCGGGTGCCGACGGCGTACTTCCCGATGCTCTTGCCCCGGGTGAAGGTCTCGATGGTGCACGGGAAGGCCACGAGGGCGCCCGCGAACGTGACGATGCTGCCGACGGCGTACAGCGCCTCGTCGGTCGCCAGCAGCCCGACCGTGATCACGCCGGCCAGGAGCAGCCCGGCCTCGATGATCACGTCGACCAGGCCGGAGAGCAGCCGGGTGCCGAGGGAGGCCGGGGGCAGCTCGAGCGTGACCGCCTCGCCGGTGACGAGGTCGTCGGTGTCGAGCCCTGCGTAGATGTCGGCCATCGCCTTGAACCCTAGGTGCTTCCGGGTGAGGCCCGCATACCCTTGCCCGCATGGACCTCGACGCCTACGTGGGCGCGCACCACCTGGCGTGGCGTCGGCTGGAGGAGCTCAGCCAGCGGCGCCCGGCCAGCGGTGAGGAGGCCGACGAGCTCGTCGACCTGTACCAGGAGGTCGCCACCCACCTGAGCGTGATCCGGTCCAGCGCCCCCGACGCCGCGACCGTGAGCTACCTGAGCGGGCTGCTGGCCCGGGCCCGCATCCGGTCGGTGGGCACCAGGTCGACGGGCTGGGCCGAGGTCGCCGACTTCTTCGTACGCCGCTTCCCGGCCGCGCTGTACCGCACCCGGCGCTGGTGGCTGGGGGCGATGCTGATCTGCTACGCGATCGCCGCGGTGATGATCTGGTGGCTGCTGGCGCACCCGCAGGCCGAGTCGGCCCTGCTCGACCCGAAGCAGGTCGACGAGCTGGTGAAGAACGACTTCGCCGACTACTACAAGCAGGCCGCCGCCTCGCACTTCGCGGCGAAGGTGTGGACCAACAACGCCTGGGTGGCGGCGTTCTGCATCGCCCTCGGGGTGCTCGGCGTGCCGGTCGTGTTCGTGCTGTGGCAGAACATCATGAACCTGGCCGTGGTCGGGTCGATCATGATCCGGCACGACCGCGGGGAGCTGTTCTTCGGGCTGATCATCCCGCACGGGCTGCTCGAGCTGACCGCCGTCTTCGTGGCCGCCGGGGTCGGCCTGCGGCTGTTCTGGGCATGGGTGCGCCCCACCGAGGACACCCGCGGCCGCTCGCTCGCGGCCGAGGGCAGGTCCGCCGCCGGGGTCGCGCTCGGCCTGGTCGTCGTCCTCCTCGTGTCCGGCCTGATCGAGGGCTTCGTGACCCCCTCCGGCCTGCCGACCTGGGCCCGGGTGGGCATCGGGATCCTCGCCGAGGTGCTGTTCCTGGCGTACGTCTACGTCCTCGGCGGCCGTGCCGTCCGCGCCGGCTGGACCGGCGACCTCGACGAGTCGCTGCTCGAGGACGGGGTGGCGACGGTCGGGTAGGCCGGGGTCGGCCGGGGTCGGCCGGGTCGGCGTCGCTGGTGCGGCCCAGCCCGGGCGTGCGGTTTCTACACACTTGTTGGGGAACGACACCGGAATCCGCGAATCGCGTGCAGTTCCGGGACAAGTGTTGGGAAGCGACAACCCCCGGAGGTGCGTTGCCCGCGAAGCCCGCTTAATGCGTGGCTGTCGGGGTCCGCACCCGCTCGCCGACCCCGAC
>DASSJT010000135.1:0-4807 GCA_035691065.1 Dermatophilaceae bacterium | reverse complement strand
AAGCCATGCCGACGCCGGCGACCGCGCCAGCGATGCCTTGCGTCTCAACGGCGACCAGATACGGGCGCGCGTGATCGCCTCGCCGGTGACGATCTTGATGTTGACCTCGTGGTCGGAGGTGTCGACGCCGGCCGAGTTGTCGAGCGCATCGGTGTTGATCTTGCGCCCCGCCAGCGCCGCCTCGACGCGGCCGCGCTGGGTGAAGCCGAGATTGGCGCCCTCGCCCACCACGCGCGCGCGCACCTGATCGCCGTTGAGGCGCAGGGCATCGCTGGCCCGGTCGCCGGCGTCGGCATGGCTTTCGCTCGAGGCCTTCACGTAGGTGCCGATGCCGCCAAAATAGAGCAAGTCGACCGGTGCCGCCAGGATCGCCCGCATCAGGTCGACCGGCGTCATGGTCGGCGCCTCGATGCCAAGCACGTCACGCGCCTCGGCCGACAGCGCGATCGCCTTGGCGGCGCGGTCGTAGATGCCGCCGCCCGCCGACAGCAGCGACTTGTCGTAGTCCATCCACGACGAGCGCGGCAGGTCGAACAGCCGCTTGCGCTCCTCCCAGCTCGTCGCCGGATTGGGCGCGGGATCGATGAAGATGTGGCGATGGTCGAAGGCCGCGACCAGCTTGATGTGCTTGGACAGCAGCATGCCGTTGCCGAACACGTCGCCCGACATGTCGCCGACGCCGGTGACGGTGAACGGCGTGGTCTGGATGTCCTGGCCCAGCTCGCGGAAGTGGCGCTTCACCGATTCCCAGGCGCCGCGCGCCGTGATGCCCATCTTCTTGTGGTCATAACCCGCCGAGCCGCCCGAGGCGAAGGCGTCGTCCAGCCAGAAGCCGTAGGACTGGGCGACACCGTTGGCGATGTCGGAGAAGGTCGCCGTGCCCTTGTCGGCGGCCACCACGAGGTAGGGGTCGTCTCCGTCGTGACGCACGACCCGGTCGGGCGGCACGATCGACCCGCCCACCCGGTTGTCGGTGATGTCGAGCAGCCCGGAGATGAACAGCTTGTAGGACGCGATGCCCTCGGCCAGCCACGCGTCGCGGTCGACCGTCGGGTCGGGAAGCTGCTTGGCGTAGAACCCGCCCTTGGACCCCGTGGGCACAATGACGGCGTTCTTCACCATCTGTGCCTTGACCAGGCCGAGAACCTCGGTGCGGAAGTCCTCGCGGCGGTCGCTCCACCTCAGGCCGCCGCGCGCGACCGGACCGAACCGCAGGTGCACGCCCTCGACTCGGGGGCTGTAGACCCAGATCTCGAACTCCGGCCTCGGCGCCGGAAGGTTGGGCACCGCCTTGGGGTTGAGCTTCATCGACATGTACGGCTTGGGCTCGCCGGCCTCGTCGAGCTGGAAGTAGTTGGTGCGCAGGGTCGCCTGGATCACCCCGAGGAACGCCCGGATGATGCGGTCCTGGTCCAGCGAGGAAACGCCGTCCAGAGCGCGTAGCAGGGCCGACGCCGCGCCCTCCTCGGCCTGGTCGCGAGCGGAGGCCGCGTCACCGGCATACCTCTGCGGGTCGTGCCTGATCTCGAACAGGTCGACCAGCTGGCGGGCGATGGAGAGGTTCTGGACGAGCGCCGTCTCGAGGTAGTCCTGGCTGAAGGTGTGCCGGGTCTGGCGGAGGTACTTGGCGATGGCGCGCAGGATGGCCACCTGCCGCCAGGTGAGGCCGGCGCCGAGCACCAGCGTGTTGAAGCCGTCGGACTCGGCGCGGCCGCTCCAGACCGCTTCGACCGCCTCCTGGAACAGCTGGCGCACGCGGTCGCGCGACGTGCCCGTCCAGACCTTCTCGTTGTGGACCCGCAGCCCGAAGTCGTAGATGTGGACCGTGACCCCGTCATTGCGGTTGATCTCGTAGGGACGCTCGTCGACGACCTCGACACCCATGTGCGTGAACATCGGGAGCACCTGAGTCAAGGAGAGCGGCCCCCGGCGGTAGAGCTTGAACCGCCGCGTGGTCGGCGGTGATCCGGGCTCGTGGTACATGTTCAGCCCGGTCGCAGTCTCGCTGTCGAGCGCCTCCATGTGCTTGAGGTCGGATACGCCGACGCGAGGGGTGAAGTCCTCCTTGTAGGCAGCAGGGAACGCCCGGCTGTAGAGGCCCATCAGCCGGGCCGCCGCCTCCTCGCCGTGCTCGGCACGCGCCGCCTCGGCGAGGTCCTCGTCCCAGGTGCGGGTGGCGTCGATGAGCTGCTTCTCGAGCACCGAGACGTCGACGTCGGGAATGGATTCGCCCTGCTGGATCCGCACCACGAAGTGCAGCCGGGCCAGTGCCGACTCCGAGACCCGGGTGGTGTAGTCGACGCTCGCGCCCTTGAACGCCTGCCGCAGGATGCCCTCCATGCGCAGCCGCACCGCGGTGTTGTAGCGGTCGCGCGGGATGTAGACGAGGCAGGACATGAACCGCCCGAAGTCGTCCTTGCGGAGGAACAGCTTCGTCTTGCGCCTTTCCTGCAGGTGGAGGACCGAGGTCGCGACGTCATAGAGCTGGTCGACGTCGGCCTGGAACAGCTCGTCGCGCGGGTAGGTCTCGAGGACCTCCAGGAGGTCCTTGCCGGAGTGCGAGTCGGCCTGCAGCCCCGACCGCTGCAGCACCTCCTCGATCTTGTCGCGCACGATCGGCACCCGCAGGACCGACTCGGTGTAGGCGCTGGAGGTGAACAGACCGAGGAACCGCTGCTCGCCGGTGACCTTGCCCTCGGCGTCGAAGGTCTTGATGCCGAGGTAGTCGAGGTAGGTCGCGCGGTGCACCGTCGCGCGGGAGTTGGCCTTGGTGACGATGAGCAGCCGACGCTCCCGCGCCTTGGCCTGGGCCTGCGGGGTGAGGACGGTGTGCTTGCCCTGCTTGGGGTCGGAGCGCAGGAGGCCGAGGCCGGTGCCGGGGGTGGCCGTGATGGTGTCGCCCTCCGGGCTGTGCTCGAGGTGGTACTCGCGGTAGCCCAGGAAGGTGAAGTGGTGGTCGGCGAGCCACTTGAGCAGGCCGACGGTCGCACGGGTCTCGCGGGGGTCGGGACCGACCGGTGGGTTGGCCTCGAGCTCGGCGGCGATCCGCTCGCAGGTCGCGGTCATCTTCGGCCAGTCCTCGACAGTCTCGCGGACGTCGTTGAGCACCGTGCGGAGCCGGTCGGCGATGTGGGTCCGGCTCGCGGGGTCGCTGTCGCGGTCGATCTCGAGGTGCATCCAGGACTCGACACCCTCGCCGAAGCTGCCCTCCTCCTGCACGTCGGCGGCACCCTTGCCCGTGTCGAGGTCCAGGATCTCCTGCAGGTCGCCGGCCGCATCGCGGCGGACCCGCAGCTGGGGGTGGACCACGAGGTGCACGGCGCGGTCCTCGGAGGCGAGCTCGGCCGTCACCGAGTCGACCAGGAACGGCATGTCGTCGGTGACGATCTGGACGACGGTGTGGCCGCTGGACCAGCCCTGCTGCTCGACCTCGGGGTTGAACACCTCGACGTTGGCGGATCCGACCGGGCGATGGGCAGCCATCTGCTGGTGGGACAGGGCTGCGCCGAGGAGGTCTTCGGGGGCCCGCGCCAAGAGGTCCTCGGTGGCCACGTGGCGGTAGTAGCGGCGGAGGAACCGCTCGAGAGAGTCGCCCCCGGCCTTCTCCGCCAGGGCTGCGGCGGTGTGGAGAAGC
The DNA here is from genome assembly GCA_035691065.1 of Dermatophilaceae bacterium. GTDB lineage: Bacteria > Actinomycetota > Actinomycetes > Actinomycetales > Dermatophilaceae > DASSJT01. The sequence continues at coordinate 1,173 of DASSJT010000135.1, read as the reverse complement.
TGCTGTCGAGACTGCTCCAGCGACTCGGACATGGCGGGTTTCAGCCCTTCGCGACTCATCGACCAGACGGGTGCCGTCGGCGGCAGACGGCTGTCGTCGGCGCACGCCGATGTGCGCCTTCGTCGAGCGTATCGCTCTCCGGGGAGCCGGGTGAGCGGGGGCGCGAGGTCTGTGGACCGCCGTGGCCGAGGGGCGCGAGGTCTGTGGACCGCAGTGGCCGAGGGCTTCACGGGCCTTGCGCGTGGCCAGCGTGGAGTCGGCAGCCTCGCCTCACGCGAGGACGCGAAGCGTGGCCAGCGTGGGGTCGGCAGCGTAGGCGATCCGCACCCCGGCGGCACGGGCACTGGCCAGCGCGGCGAGCACCTGGGCAGTGACCCGCTCACCGGGCGAAAGCACCGGCACCCCGGGCGGGTACGGGGCGATCAGCTCTGCGCTCACCCGCCCCACGGCGGCGTCGGTCGGGACAGCCTGGTGCGCGGCGAAGAAGGCCTCGCGGGGCGGGCAGACGATGGCCGGCTCCACGGTCCAGGCAGCCGCCGGGACAGTTGGACGGGGTTCTCCCCGCAGCGTCTCCACCAGGTTGACCACCGCGTCCACGAAGTGCCCCACGGTGCCCTCGTCGTCGGCCATCGTCACCATGGCGACGATGGTGTCGCGGTCGGCCATCTCCACCGGGAGCCCGTGTTCGATGAGGCCGGCCTCAACGGCGTTGCCGTCAGCGCCTGTACCCGCGAGAAGCAGGACCAGCTTGGCGGGGTCGACGCGCGGTCCGTCCATGACGACCAGTCCGGGCACCTGGGCCAGACGAGCGCGTGCCCGGGCCACCACGTCGAGGAGCCGCCCCAGGAGCTCCTGTCCGTCACGGGCGAGCAGGGCAACCGCGGCGTCGATGCTGGCCAGGATGGCACCCGCCGGGCTGGTCGTGTGCGTGGCCTCGACGGCGGCGTCGAGGCGACCCAAGTCGATCCGCTCGTCCCGGGCCAGGATGAGCGCGCCCTGCGACCATGCGGGCAACGTCTTGTGGGCGCTCGTGACCAGTGCGTCGGCTCCGAGGGCGAGGGCATGGTGCGGCAGGTCCGGATGGAACCCGAAGTGGGCGGCCCACGCCGCATCCACCACAAGGGGTATGCCGTGTGCTTGGGTCAGTGATGCAAGCTCCCCGGGCGACCCGAC
>DASSJT010000134.1:0-31318 GCA_035691065.1 Dermatophilaceae bacterium | reverse complement strand
GCTCGCGGCGGTGTCGAAGCTGGCGGTCACCTGGCAGGCGATGGCGCTCTACGCGATCGCCTTCGGAGGTTACGTCGCCTTCTCGGTCTACCTGCCCGCCTACCTGCGCACCGGCTACGGGCTGGAGCAGGCCGACGCGGCGAACCGGATGGCCGGGTTCGTCCTGCTCGCCGTGGTCATGCGGCCGGTCGGCGGCTGGCTGTCCGACCGGCTGGGGCCGACGCCCGTCCTCGCCGGCGTCTTCACCGTCGTCGCTCTGGGCGCCGCAGTCCAGGCGACGAGCCCCGACCTGATGCCGCTGGGCACGATCGCCTTCCTCGCCATGGCGGCGGCACTGGGCGCTGGAAGCGGGGCCACATTCGCCTTCGTCGCGCTCACCGCACCGCCGAACCAGGTAGGTTCGGTCACCGGCTTGGTCGGTGCCGCCGGTGGGCTCGGCGGCTTCGTGCCACCGCTGATCATGGGCGCGGTCTACAGCAGCCGCGGCTCCTACGGCCTGGGTCTGGGCCTCCTGGCCCTCGTCGCCGTGGGCTGCCTTGCCCTGACCCTCACGGCGGTCCGTACCACCGCACGAAAGCACCTGGCCGAGGCCGCCGCTTGATCCACGCCCCGCTCCGACCCCTGGCGCCGCCAGGCTGACCGGGCCGCGCCCCGACCGGCGGCAGTCAACCCAGCACGGCCGCCCCGCACGGCCGCCCCAGCACACCCGCCCCGGCACGGCTGCCCAGCACAGCCAAAACCGAACACGCCCGACATAACACGCCCTGACCGAGCACGCACTGACGAGCACGACCTCGCAAGTCACCCATTTCGGGAGGAGAGCACGTGACCACGATCGATCCGGGACGCAAGCGAGCAGGACTCGACGACCCTCTGTCCGAGGCCCTGGTCGGCACCCGCCGGTTCTTCACCAGGGCGGAGGTCTCGGAGGACCGTCGCACCCTGCACCGCCAGGGCGGCCGGTCCGGCGACTCCTTCTACCGGGACCGGTGGAGTCACGACAAGGTGGTCCGGAGCACCCACGGCGTCAACTGCACCGGCTCCTGCTCGTGGAAGGTCTACGTCAAGGACGGGATCATCACGTGGGAGGCGCAGCAGACGGACTACCCGTCGACCGGCGCCGACCGGCCGGAGTACGAGCCGCGGGGCTGCCCGCGCGGCGCGGCGTTCTCCTGGTATACCTACTCCCCCACGCGGATCCGCTATCCGTATGTCCGCGGCACCCTCCTGGAGATGTACCGCGAGGCCAAGCAGCGGCTGGGCGACCCCGTCCTCGCCTGGGCCGACATCGTCAGCGACCCCGAGCGCGCCCGACGCTACAAGCAGGCCCGTGGCAAGGGCGGCCTGGTGCGGGCCAGCTGGGGGGAGGCAGCCGAGATCGTCGCCGCGGCCAACGTGCACACCATCAAGCAGTGGGGCCCCGACCGCGTCGCCGGGTTCTCCCCCATCCCCGCCATGTCGATGGTCAGCCACGCCTCGGGTGCGCGGTTCACCTCCCTCATCGGCGGTTCGATGCTCTCGTTCTACGACTGGTACGCCGACCTGCCCGTCGCCTCCCCGCAGATCTGGGGTGACCAGACCGATGTGCCCGAGTCCGGGGACTGGTGGGACGCGGGGTACCTCGTGATGTGGGGCTCCAACGTCCCGGTCACCCGCACCCCGGACGCCCACTGGATGACCGAAGCCCGCTACCGCGGCCAGAAGGTCATCGTGGTGGCCCCCGACTACGCCGACAACGTCAAGTTCGCCGACGAGTGGCTGGCGGCGGCCCCCGGCACCGACGGCGCGCTCGCCATGGCGATGGGGCACGTCGTCCTCAAGGAGTTCTTCGTCGACCAGCAGGTGGAGTACTTCGAGGACTACGTGCGCAGGTTCACCGACCTGCCCTTCCTCGTCACCCTCGAGCCGTATGCCGGTGGGCCGGCCGAGGCCGGCGGGTCACCGGGAGGTGACCGGCCGGCATACCGCCCTGGCAAGTTCCTGACCGCGGAGGACCTCGGCGGCACTGCGGCCGAGACCGAGAACGCCGCGTTCAAGACCGTGCTGCTGGACAGCCGCACCAACCGCTTCGTGGTACCGAACGGCTCCCTCGGCGACCGGTTCGGCGAGGGCGGGGTCGGGAAGTGGAACCTCGACCTCGGCGACGTCCTGCCCGCACTCAGCGTCCTTGAGACGCGGGAGGACACGGCGGTGGTCGACCTGCCGCGGTTCGACCTGCCACAGGGCCGGTCCGAGGTCCTGCCGCGGGGCGTCCCGGTGCGCCGGGTCGGCGACCGGCTGGTCACGACCGTCTTCGACCTGCTGCTCGCGCAGTACGGCGTGGCCCGCGACGGGCTCCCGGGCGAGTGGCCGGGCGGCTACGACGACGTCGACGGCCTCTACACCCCCGCCTGGCAGGAGCCGATCACCTCGGTGCCGGCCGCGGCCGTGACCCGGATCGCCCGAGAGTTCGCCCAGAACGCGGCGGACACCCAGGGGCGGTCGATGATCATCGTCGGAGCGGGCACGAACCACTGGTTCCACTCCGACACGATCTACCGCTGCATGCTCCTGCTGACCACCATCACCGGCTGCCAGGGGCGCAACGGCGGCGGCTGGGCGCACTACGTCGGCCAGGAGAAGGCTCGCCCGATCACCGGCTGGGCGCAGACGGCCTTCGCCCTGGACTGGGTGCGGCCGCCGCGCCAGATGGTGCAGACGGCCTACTGGTACCTCCACACCGACCAGTACCGCTACGACCACTACACCTCCGACGCGGTCGCCGGCCCCACCGCCGCGGGCCTGTTCGAGGGGAAGAGCACGGCCGACCAGCTCGCGCTCTCGGCGCGGCTGGGCTGGATGCCGTCCTACCCCACGTTCAACCGCAACCCGCTCGACCTCGCCGATGAGGCGGAGGCATCCGGAAAGCCGATCGGCGAGTACATCGTCGGCCAGCTCAAGTCCGGCGACCTGCGCTTCGCGTGCGAGGACCCCGACGCCCCGGAGAACTGGCCGCGGGTGCTGACGATGTGGCGCGCCAACCTCTTCGGCTCCTCAGCGAAGGGCAACGAGTACTTCCTCCGGCACCTGCTGGGCACCGACAGCTCGCTCACGGCGACCGAGACGGCCGAGCCCGCGCGGCCCACCGAGGTGGTCTGGCGGGACGAGGCCCCCGAGGGCAAGCTCGACCTGCTCTGCACGCTGGACTTCCGGATGACCAGCTCGACCATCTTCAGCGACGTCGTCCTGCCGGCCGCCACGTGGTACGAAAAGCACGACATCAACACCACGGACATGCACCCGTTCATCCACTCGTTCAACCCGGCGATCAGCCCCCCGTGGCAGACCAAGACCGACTGGGACATCTTCCAGGCCATCGCCGAGGCGTTCGCACCGCTGGGGGCGAAGCACCTGGGCGTGCGCAAGGACGTCGTCGCCGCCCCGCTCCTGCACGACACCCCCGAGGCCATGGCCACCCCGCACGGCCGGGTCCGTGACTGGAAGAAGGGCGAGTGCGAGCCGGTCCCCGGCAAGACCATGCCCAAGCTGGTCGTCGTCGAGCGCGACTACGGCGCGATCTTCGACCAGATGGGCGCCCTCGGCCCGCTGATGGAGAAGCTGGGCACGACCACGAAGGGCATCACCTACGACGTCAAGCGCGAGGTCGACTACCTGCTGCACAAGAACGGCGCCATCCGCGGCGGTGCCGGCGACGGGCGGCCGTCGCTGAAGCGGGCGACCCACGTGGCCGAGACGATCATGGCGCTGTCAGGGACCACGAACGGCCACCTGGCCACGCAGGGGTTCAAGACACTCGAGAAGCGGACGGGCACCCAGCTGCACGACCTGGCGGGGGAGCACGAGGGCAAGCAGATCACCTTCGCCGACACCCAGGCTGCACCGGTTCCGGTGATCACGAGTCCGGAGTGGTCCGGCTCGGAGACCGGTGGTCGCCGGTACTCGCCCTTCACCATCAACGTCGAGCGGCTCAAGCCCTGGCACACCCTGACCGGCCGGCAGCACTTCTACCTCGACCACGACTGGATGCAGGAGCTCGGCGAGGGCCTGCCGATCTACCGGCCACCCCTGGACATGACCCAGATCTTCGGCGAGCCCGAGATCGGCGCCCAGTCCGAGCTCGGTGTCACCGTGCGCTACCTCACCCCCCACAACAAGTGGTCGATCCACAGCGAGTACCAGGACAACCTGTTCATGCTCTCGCTCTCGCGCGGCGGCCAGGCGATCTGGATCTCGGACAAGGACGCCGCCAAGGTGGGCATCCGCGACAACGACTGGGTGGAGGCGGTCAACCGCAACGGCGTCGTCAACGCCCGCGCCATCGTGAGCCACCGCATGCCGGAGGGCACGGTCTACATGCACCATGCGCAGGACCGGCTCATCGACGTGCCCCGCACCGAGACGACGGGGCGGCGGGGCGGCATCCACAACTCCCTGACCCGCATCCTGGTCAAGCCCAGCCACCTCATCGGCGGCTACGCGCAGCTCTCCTTCGCGTTCAACTACCTCGGGCCCACAGGCAACCAGCGGGACGAGGTCACCGTGATCCGCCGCCGCTCCCAGGAGGTGCAGTACTGATGAAGGTCATGGCGCAGATGGCCATGGTGATGAACCTGGACAAGTGCATCGGCTGCCACACCTGCTCGGTGACCTGCAAGCAGGCTTGGACCAACCGGGCCGGCACCGAGTACGTCTGGTTCAACAACGTCGAGACCCGGCCTGGTCTGGGCTACCCCCGCACCTACGAGGACCAGGATGCCTGGCAGGGCGGCTGGACGCTCAACAGCCGGGGTCGGCTCGCCCTGAAGGGCGGGGGCCGCTGGAAGAAGCTGGTGAACATCTTCTCCAACCCCAAGCTGCCCTCGATCGAGGACTACTACGAGCCCTGGACCTACGACTACGAGACGCTGTTGAGGGCGCCCGCCCAGGAGCACTTCCCGGTGGCCCGCCCGATCTCGCTGATCTCCGGCAAGCCGATGAACGTGACCTGGTCGGCGAACTGGGACGACAACCTCGGTGGCAGCCACGAGCACGCCCAGCGTGACGTCATGCTCAAGGGGATCACCGACAAGGTGAAGCTCGAGTTCGAGCAGACCTTCATGTTCTACCTGCCCCGGATCTGCGAGCACTGCCTCAACCCCTCCTGCGCGGCCTCGTGCCCGAGCGGCGCGATCTACAAGCGGTCCGAGGACGGCATCGTGCTCGTCGACCAGGACCGCTGCCGCGGATGGCGCATGTGCGTCTCGGGCTGCCCCTACAAGAAGGTCTACTTCAACCACCGCACCGGCAAGGCGGAGAAGTGCACGTTCTGCTACCCGCGCATCGAGGTCGGCATCCCGACGGTGTGCTCCGAGACCTGCGTCGGGCGCCTGCGCTACATCGGCCTGGTGCTCTACGACGCCGACCGGGTCCTGGAGGCGGCGAGCGTCGAGGACGACCGTGACCTCTACGAGGCGCAGCGCTCGGTCTTCCTGGACCCGAGCGACCCGGCCGTCCAGCGCGAGGCGGAGCGGGCCGGCATACCCGGTGACTGGGTCCAGGCGGCCGTGCGGTCGCCTGTCTACGCGCTGATCAACCGCTACCAGGTGGCCCTTCCGCTGCACCCCGAGTACCGCACCATGCCCATGGTCTGGTACATCCCACCGCTGTCCCCCGTCGTTGACGTCATCAAGGACACCGGCCACGACGCCGAGGACCGGGACAACCTCTTCGGGGCCATCGACACGCTGCGGATCCCGGTCGAGTACCTCGCCAACCTCTTCACCGCCGGGGACACCGCGCCGGTCGACGCCGTGCTCAAGAAGCTCGCGGCCATGCGGTCGTACATGCGCGACATCAACCTCGGCCGCGATCCCGACGAGTCCATCCCCCAGGCCGTCGGCATGGACGGCGAGACGCTCTATGACATGTTCCGGCTCCTGGCGCTGGCGAAGTACGACGAGCGCTACGTCATCCCGACCGCGCACGCCGAGCAGGCCCACGCCCTGGAGGAGCTCGCGACCGAGTGCGCGCTCGACTACGAGGGCGGCCCCGGCATGATGGGCGAGTCCGGTCCCTTCGGCGAGGGCTCCGGCGAGCTCACACCGGTCGCGGTCGAGAACTTCCAGATGCTCAGGCAGCGCCAGACGGCCGACACCCTGAGCGGCGCCGAGGGCGGCCGCAGCCGGCTCCGAGGGCGGGTCAACCTGCTCAACTGGGACGGCAAGGGGTCACCTCGGGGCCTGTTCCCGAAGCGCCGCCCGGAAGACGCCGAGCACAGCGACCACACGGAGGACAAGAGCTGATGGCGCGGCCACACCACCCCCGCCCCCGACTGTCCCCGTCGCAGCTCGCCACGTCATGGCAGGTCATCTCGCTCCTGCTCGACTACCCCACGGATGAGCTGGTGGCCCGCAGGCCGGTTCTCGAGGACGCTGCGGGCGGGTTGCCCCCCGCGGTGCGCGAGCCGGTATGCCGGTTCGTCGCCACGCTGGAGACGGTCGCCGTGGGCGACCTGCAGCGCGAGTACGTCGAGACCTTCGACGTCACGCGCCGGTGCTGCCTGTACCTGACCTACTTCGCCTACGGGGACACCCGCAAGCGCGGCCTGGCCCTGGTGCAGTTCAAGCAGGCGTACCGGAGGGCGGGAGTGCAGTTCGACGCCGACGAGCTGCCCGACCACCTCAGCGTGGTCCTGGAGTTCGGCGCAGGCTACGACCCCGACACCGCCTGGCGGCTGCTCAACGACCACCGGGCGGGCATCGAGATGCTCCGCATCGCCCTGGCGGAGCGGGGTTCGGCGTGGCACGACGTCGTCGTGGCGCTCACCGCGACCCTCCCCGAGCTCCGGGGGGAGGACCAGGACCGGGTGGCAGCGCTCATCGCCAAGGGGCCGCCGGCCGAGGAGGTGGGCCTGGACCTCCAGCCCTATGCCCTCGACCCCCACGCTCGGGGGGCTCCGCCCCCCGAGAGCCCCCCGAAACCGCGCGGGGCTGAGTCTGCGCTGTTCCCGACGATCCCGGTAGGAGCCCCCTGATGGACACCGTGCTGTGGGTGATCTTCCCGTACATCTGCCTCGCGGTCTTCGTCGTGGGGCACTACTGGCGCTACACCTACGACAAGTTCGGATGGACCACGCGCTCCTCGCAGCTCTACGAGAACCGTCTGCTGCGCTGGGGCAGCCCGCTGTTCCACTTCGGGCTCCTCGGCGTCGTCGGGGGCCACGTCGTCGGGCTCATCGTGCCCAAGACCTGGACCGAGGCCATCGGCGTGAGCGAGGGCGTCTACCACTTGCTCGCGGTGACCCTCGGCGGGCTGGCGGGCCTGGCCACGATCGCCGGCCTGGCCATCCTGGTCTATCGGCGGCGCACCGTCGGACCGGTGTTCATGGCCACGACCAAGATGGACAAGACGATGTACGTGTTCCTCGCCGGGGTCATCGTCCTCGGCATGTGGAACACCGTGGCCAGCAGCATCTTCGGCGACTACGACTACCGCGAGGGCGTCTCCATCTGGTTCCGCGACATCTTCCTGTTCCGGCCGGACGCCTCCCTCATGGCCAACGCCCCCCTCGGGTTCCAGCTCCACGCCCTGATCGCCTTCGCCCTGTTCGGGCTGTGGCCGTTCACCCGGCTGGTCCACGTGTTCAGCGCGCCGCTCGGCTACATCACCCGGCCGTACATCGTCTACCGCAGCCGCGACGACCGGGTCGGCGCAGGCGTCGGCACCCGGGCGCCGAAGCGGGGCTGGGAGCGCTCCGGAGTCCCCACTCGAAGGCGCCGGATCACGTGAGGGTGGCGTCGGGGACCGTGTTTGCGGTGTCCAAGGCAAATTAATACAGTAGATTCCGTGAAAAATACTCCCCAGGGCGCGCGGGGGGCGTGGGCCATGCGGGACCGCCCCGCCGTGCTCTGGCTGGCCGTCGCGGTGGTTCTGGTGGCGGTCCACCCGGTGGTCCCGGCATCCCGCTGGCTCATGGTCCACGTCGTCGTGCTGGGTGCGGTGACCCACTCGATCATGGTCTGGAGCTCGCACTTCGCCCTGGCGATGCTCAAGGCCGAGCACCCCGCCACCTCGCGTCCGCAGCAGACCCGCCGGCTGGTCCTGCTCCATGCCGGCATCACGCTCGCGGTGGTCGGCGTGCCGACCGGGTGGTGGCTGCTCACCCTGCTCGGCGCCGTGGCCATCGGGGCCGCGGTCGCGTGGCACGGGGTCGCGCTGGCGCTGCTCAGCCGTCGGGCCCTCCCGACGAGGTTCGGCGTGAGCGTCCGCTACTACGTGGCGAGCGCCGCGATGCTGCCGATCGGCGCGACGCTGGGGACGATCCTGGCCCGTCATGACCTGTCGGATGCCTGGCACGGCCGCCTGCTCGTGGCGCACACGATGGTCAACCTGCTGGGCTGGGTGGGTCTGGCCGTTGCCGGGACGCTCGTCACCCTGTGGCCCACGATGCTCCGCACCCGCATCGACGACCGCGCGGTAGCCACCGCGCGTGGCGCGCTCCCTGTCCTGGTCGCGGGGCTTGCCCTTGTCTTCGCGGGGGCGCTGGGCGACCTGCACTGGCTGGGGGTGGCCGGACTGGTCACGTACGCGACCGGCTGGGCCTGGCACGCCGTCCCGCTGGTGCGCACCGCGGCCCGGCGCGCTCCTGCCGCCTTCTCGACGTGGTCGATGGCCGCCGGGCTGGTCTGGCTCCCGGTCGGCCTCGGGCTGACCGCGGCTGTCCTGGCCCGCAGCGGCTCGTGGGCGTCGATGGAGGACCACTACGGACCGATCACCGCGGTGTTCGTGGTCGGCTTCGCCCTCCAGGTGCTCTTCGGCGCCCTCGCCTACCTGCTCCCGTCGGTGCTCGGCGGCGGGCCGTCCGTGGTCCGGGCGGGTTCACGGCATCTCGAGCGGTTCAGCCTCGGCCGGGTGGTCATCACGAACACGGGTCTCGCGCTCAGCCTTGCGCCGGTCCCCAGCCTGGTCCGCATCGCCGTCTCGATGCTCGTCTTCGCCGCGTTGGCGGCCTTCCTCCCGCTGATGATGCTGGGCATCCGGGCCTCGGTCCGCGCCCGCCGCCAGGTGGCCGCCGCAGGCGCACCCGGCGCTGTGGCGGACGGAGGCGCGATCGAGCTCTCCGAGCACCCCACCCGGCGCCGGCTGCCACTGGTGCAGCTGGGCTCCGGCCTCGCCGCGGTATCCGTCGCAGCGGTCGTCGGAGTCGGCTTGGACCCCGCCGCGGCGGGCCTGGTCATCGGCCCGGCCGCATCGGGCGTCGCGGCGACCGGCCAGACGACCACGGTCCGTGTCGAGGCGCAGCACATGCGGTTCTCCCCCAGCACCATCTCGGTTCCTCGTGGCAACCGGCTGGTGCTCGACGTGGTCAACACCGACCAGACGGACGTCCACGACCTCGTCTTCGACAACGGCGCCCGCACGGGGCGGCTCGCGACCGGTGCGCACAAGGTGCTGGATGTGGGTGTCATCGGTGACGACCTCGAGGGCTGGTGCTCGATCGTCGGGCACCGGCAGATGGGAATGACGATGACCGTCCGGGCGAGCGGGTCCGCGCCATCGGCCGACGCCGGCGCTTCATCCGGCGGGGCCTCGGGCGGGCATTCGATGGACCATGGGAGCACCGCCGCGACCGCCAGCCCACCCACCCTCGACCTGAACCGAGCCCCCGAACCGGGCTTCACGGCATACGACCCGGTCTTGCCACCGCTGTCATCCGAGCGGGTCCACAAGGTCACGCTGACGGTGACCGAGGAGAGTCTCGACATCGCGCCCGGCGTGCGCCTGCCGCGCTGGACGTTCAACGGAGCGGTCCCCGGGCCCACGCTGCACGGGCGGGTGGGGGACGTCTTCGACATCACGCTGGTCAACCGGGCCAGCATGGGGCACTCGGTCGACTTCCACGCAAGCTCCCTCGCGCCGGAGCGGCCGATGCGCACCATCCCGCCCGGCGGGACGCTGCACTACCGGTTCACGGCGACCCGTTCCGGCATCTGGATGTACCACTGCTCCTCCATGCCCATGTCAGCGCACATCGCGGCGGGGCTGCACGGCGCGGTCGTGATCGAGCCGCCCGGGCTTGCCGCTGTGGACGGCTCGTACGTCCTGGTCCAGTCGGAGGTCTACGCTTCTGCGGACGGGTCGGCCGTCGATCCCGACGCGGTGGCCGCCGAGCGACCGTCGGCGGTCGTCTTCAACGGAACGGCCTTCCAGTACGACCAGCGGCCGCTGGCGGCGCGGGTCGGCAAACGCCTGCGGATCTGGGTCCTGGACGCCGGCCCCAGCCACCCCACCTCCTTCCACGTGGTCGGCGGGCAGTTCTCGACGGTCTACTCCGAGGGCGCCTACCTGCTTCGGGACGGCCGCGGCCCCCTCGACACGGGCAGGGGCACCGGAAGCGGTGGCAGCCAGGCGCTGGCCCTCCAGCCGGGACAGGGCGGCTTCGTCGAGCTGACCCTGCCCGACGCCGGGCGGTACCCGTTCGTCTCCCACCTGATGGTGGACGCCGAGCGGGGAGCGCACGGCCTGCTACAGGTCGCCCCCTGACCGAACCGGCTGTCGCTCGCTCAGACCAGTGCAGCGAAAGCGACGTCGAACCCGTCGCTGTCTCACTCACCTGCGGCGCTCGCGGCATCGCCGCGGCGCTCGGCCCCCGGCTCAGAGGACGCGGCGAAGCACGGGCACCCTCGTGGTGAGGTAGCCGATGGCGAAGCAGGCTGGGACGCCCAGGGCAGCCACGAGCAGGAACTTCACCTCGGGCACGGTCGCGAGCGGCCGGGCGGCTGCCGACAGCGCGACGAGCACGGGCGGGTGCAGGAGGTATGCCGCGTAGGCGCCGCGAGCGGCACGGGCCAGGGGTGGCGAGGGCAGTGCGTTCCAGTGCCGCGGCAGGGACGAGACCACCCACAGCCCGATGGCAACGGCCGTGATGCCGTCGAGCAGCTCGAAGACCAGAGACCCTGGCGAGAGCGTTCGGCCCAACGACTCGAACGAGTCCTGGATGAGATAGACCGCGGCGAGCGCGAAGAGCGCGAGGATGGCGGCTATGGTCACGCGGCTGGATACGACCGAGACTCGCCTGGGCAGCCCGGAGAACCACCCGCGCTCGCCAGCCAGGGCGCCCAGGGTGAACATCCCGACGGCCTGCGGCCAGTGGGCCCAGTTGAGGTTCCACAGAGTGCGGTCGAAGAACCCCCACCAGTGCCAGACGACCAAGTCCCCCACCGCGATGGCCAGCGCCACCACCACCAACACCGGGACGCCGAGACGCTCCGATCCCAGGAAGCGCCTCGGCCGAACCAGCCGCACCGCGGCATACGCCAGCGAGAACGCCAGCAGTGCCACGACGAACCACACGGGGCCGAGGTCGCGGTCGCCGAACGGGTCGACCAGGTAGGCGCCGAGCGAACGCGCCTTGCCCTCGGCCCGATCTCCCAGCCAGTCCGTGAACGGGTCGACCAGCAGGAAGTAGACCAGGGCCGGGATCCCGAGGCGGACCAGGCGCGATCGGGCGAAGTCGCGGACCCCCCTGCGCGCCAGCGAGGCGCTGGACAGCCACCCGCCGACCAGGAACAGCGGGCCCAGCCCGTAGATGCCGGCGGTCAGGGCGGGGAACCCGGCGATGTACCCGGTCAGCTCGGAGCTGGTTCGCTCCTCGTAGTACCAGGAGATGTCGAGGATGTATGCCGTTGCAGAGTGGACCACGATGACGCCGGCGATGACGAGGATCTTGAGCTTGTCGATCCACGGCACCCGCGTGACCGGCGAGGCGCTCGCCGCAGTCCTGGTTGCGCGACCAACAGCCATCGGACACCTCCTGCGCGGGCCGCTGCCGCGACGGTCCGGGCGCCGCGGACGGCCACACCCTCAGGCTCGACCCTGCCGGCGGTGCGCCTCAGGGCCATTCGTCCCCATGACGCCTGAGCGCCCCGCGGCGTGACCACGGGGCGCTCAGGCGACTGAGGGCGCTCGCCTAGGGACTCGGGATCACAACCCGAGGTCTCGGCCGATGAGCTCCTTCATGATCTCGTTGGAGCCGGCCCAGATCTTCGTGACCCGGGCATCCCGCCAGGCCCGTGCCACGCGGTACTCGTTCATGAACCCGTAGCCGCCGTGGAGCTGCACGCACTCGTCGAGCACGTCGTTCTGTACCTGGGCGCTCCACCACTTCGCCTTGGCCGCGTCCACAGGAGTCAGCTTGCCGTCGGCATGGGCGGCAACGCAGTCGTCGACGAAGGCCTGCGTCACCTCGACCATCGTCACCAGTTCGGCAATCTTGAACTTGTTGTGCTGGAAGGCGCCGATCGGCTGGCCGAAGGCCTTGCGTTCCTTGGTGTACTCAATCGTCTCCTGCAGGATCTGTGCCGCGTGAGCGGTGTTGGCCACCGCGGCGCCCACGCGCTCCTGGGGAAGCCGCTGCATCATCGCGACGAAGCCGAGCCCCTCGGGGCCGATCCGGTTGGCATCGGGCACGCGCACGTTGTCGAAGAAGAGCTCCGCGGTGTCGGACTCCTCCTGACCCACCTTGTCGAGCTTGCGGCCCCGGCTGAAGCCCTCCATGCCGGCCTCCACCATCAAGAGGCTGATGCCCTTGGCCCCCACGGCCGGGTCGGTACGCGCCGCGACGATGACCAGGTCGGCTTGGTAGCCGTTGGTGATGAACGTCTTGGAACCGTTGAGGATCCAGTCGTCCCCGTCGCGCACCGCAGTGGTCTTCAGGGCGGCGAGGTCGGAGCCTCCGGACGGCTCGGTCATGGCGATGGCGCAGATCAGGTCGCCGGACGCGATGCCCGGCAGCCACCGCTGCTTCTGTTCGTCGGTGCCGAGGTCGACGATGTAGGGCGGGCAGACGTCGGAGTGGATTCCGAGGCACGAGGACACTGCAGCGTTGAACCCGGCGATCTCCTCCGCGGCGACGGCGTTGAAGCGGTAGTCGTCAGCACCGGCGCCACCGAACTCCTCCGGGATCTCCAGGCCCAGCAGACCCTGCTTGCCGGCTTCCTTCCAGATGTCGCGGTCGATCGACTTCGCCTCGAGCATCTGCTCTGCGCGCGGCTTCAGGGTCCGCTCGACGAACTCCCTGACCGAACTGCGGAAGGCCTCGTGGTCAGGCCCGTAGACATTGCGCGGCATCTATTACCTCCCAGTAACTAAGCGCTTGCTTAGTTTGACTCCGCTGCGGCATGCTGTCAACCGTGTCGATTCCCACACGCAGCACGGGTGCACCCAGGGGCACTGCTGGTGCCGAGGCACCGAGCCAGGCGGCCCGGCGCCTCCTCGAGGCCGCAGCCGAGGCGTTCGCCGACCGGGGGTTCCACGCCACGACGACCCGTGACATCGCCGCAAAGGCCGGCCTGTCCCCCGCTGGGGTCTACGTCCACTTCGCCTCCAAAGAGGACCTTCTGTACGCCCTGAGCAGGCAGGGTCATGAGTCCGCCCGGGACCTGCTCGTGGCGGCCGCCTCGCCAGGCACCAGCCCCACCCAGTCACTCGCCGCGATCATGTCGACCTTCTCGCGGTGGCATGCCGAGCACTTCCGGGTCGCTCGTATCGTCCAGTACGAGTTCCAGCACCTCACCCCGCAGCACCGCGAGGCCGTTCTCGGGCTGCGCAAGGAGATCGACGGCGTCGTCCGGGCTGTTGTGGAGGCGGGGGTTGCCTCGGGCGAGTTCGTCGTCCAGGACATCCCCGCCACGACGCTCGCCCTGATGTCGATGGCAGTCGACGTGGCCCGGTGGTACTCCCCGCACATCCGCCGTACCCCCGAGTCGATCGGCGCCGACTACGCCGAGCTGGGACTTCGTCTCGTCACCGGCCGCTGACACGCTTATGCCGGTCCCGGGGGACCTTGGGCACTGTGCCCCGCCAGAACCCGCCGCCAGCATCGTGGGCGGAGGTGGTGCACGTGACGCAGCGTGGGCCGGTGCCGGTGCAACGGCAGCAGGAGACGGCGCAACAGCAACAGGAAACGGCGCTACTACAACAGGAAACGGCGCAACAGCAGCGGCGGGAAAGGCCACAGGTCAGGCCAGGTCTCGGGTCGGCGACCGAGCCCCAAGCCGACGCGAGGGCGGATGGCCAGGACCATCGGGCCGTGGGGCCCTCGAGGGGGTCCGCGCGACCCATGCGGGCGCGCTCGATCGTCGGCGGTTTCTTCCTGACGATGGGAGGAGTCCACATCGGGCTCGTCTCGGCCGACACCGAGATCTACCGGCATTTCGCCGACGGTGCGCTCATTCCCGGGCTGTCGACCCTGTGGCAGGACGTGTTCATGGCCCATCCGGCCGTCTGGGGCCTGCTCGTGGCGGCCTTCGAGATCACCTGCGGGACCCTCATGCTCATGGGCGGCCGAACCGCGAGGCTCGGCTGGGTCGCCGTGCTTGCTTTCCACGTGGCGCTGATGGGCTTCGGCTGGGGCTTCTGGGCATGGAGTGTCCCCGTCCTGACCGTCCTTGTCCCTGCGGCGCTCATCGACTGGGCACGGCTGAGCCCGAAGGCGGCGCCTCGTGCCAGGCCGGCGTGATCCGCGCCGCCCGGTTCACGGCCTGTCAGGTTCATGGCCTGTCAGGTTCACGGCCTGTCAGGTTCACGGGACCACGCGGGCCGCTCCGTCTCAGCCAGCCCTCGTCGAGGCAGGCAGAGGCGAAGACGGCCGAACGACAAGGAGAATGAGCCTTATCAGACGGTGTAACAGACTGCGCGGCGGCGCATTGCAGAAACCGCTGCTCTCCCTCGCTTAGCACCGTTGACACCTCTTGGTCAAGAGCCTACTTTCGGGCTCGTAGGCCCAGGCGTCAGGTTGGAGGGGAGAGTTATGCGCATCAGGTCGGCGGCACTGGCCGCCCTTTCGGCAGCAATGGTCACCTTCGCCTTGGCCGTTCCTGCCGCGGCATACAACCCGGACACCCTGGTGTCCGTGGGAAGTCCCGACGGCCCGTTCTCGCAGAACAAGCAGAACGAGCCGACGGTGGCGGTCGACGCGAACCATACGAACGTCCTCGTGGCCGGTTCGAACGACAACATCGACATGGAGGCCTGCAACGCCGGCACGGACAACACCTGCCCGTTCACTGATCGCGTCGGCGGCTCCGGGGTGTACTTCTCCTTCGACAGCGGCACCACCTGGATGCAGCCCACCTACACCGGCTGGACGGCGCGCGGCTGCCTGGGCCTCGTTGGGGACAATGACCCGCCGTGTCAGCCAGAAGTCGGTCCGATCGGAACCCTGCCGAAGTACTTCGAGAACGGCCTGGTCTCCGACGGTGACCCGGCAGTGGCGTTCGGACCCAAGCCGGACAGCAACGGGCACTTCGCCTGGTCGAACGGCTCCCGCCTGTACTACGCCAACCTGGCATCCAACTTCAGCTCCGTGCGTTCCGAGACCGCGTTCAAGGGCTTCGAGGCGATCGCTGTCTCGCGCATCGACGGCGCGCCGGCGCTGACTCCGGGCATCGTGGCCGACGCGGGCAACTGGATGGCGCCGGTGATAGTCGGCAAGCAGTCGTCCACCACGTTCTCCGACAAGGAACAGATCTGGGCCGACAACGTGGCCTCGAGCCCGTTCTTCGGCAACACCTATGTCTGCTGGGCGTCCTACCGCAGCCAGGAGCTCGGTCGGGTGACGCCGGCGCCGCTGGTCGTGGCCAGATCGACCGACGGCGGGAGCACCTGGACGCAGAAGCAGGTGACCAGCGCCAGCAACACGCCGTTCAACACCCAGCAGGGCTTCGGCCGCTCCGGCTGCACCGTCCGGACCGACAGCCACGGCGTGGTGTACGTGCTGGCTGACCAGTTCGCCGTGGGCATGCCCGGTCAGGGGTCCCACATCCTGGTCAAGTCCTATGACGGCGGAAAGACGTGGACCCGACCCCGGATCATCTCCTCCGCCGTGGACACGTGCTTCATGGTCCAGTTCGACGGGACCGGCTACCGGTGTGTCGAGGACGGCATCGGGGGTGCGCGAGACGACCTGTCTTCAGCCCCGAGCATCGACATCGCGAACGGCGCTCCGGACGGCACCGATGCTACTGACGTCATCTACCGGACCTGGGTTGACGGTCGGGACGGTCCCGCTGTCGTGCATGTGTACGTGAGCTACTCGACCAACGGAGGCGCCACCTGGTCCGCTCCGGTCGCCGTGGAGCAGTCCGGTGACCGCGGCTACTACTCAGCCGTGGCCCTCTCTCCCGACGGGACCGACGCCTACCTCGTCTACAACGCGTTCACCACGCCGCTGCGGCAGAACACAACGGACCCACGTGGTCTGGTCGGGGTGGTGCTTCACGCCGATGTAGGGGCTAGTGGTGCGCCAGGGGCCTGGGGCACGCTCAACCGAGGCGCAGTGGGAGACCCACGAACCTCCAGCCAGAACAACCTCTGGCTCGAGTTCCTGGGCGACTACGTCTACGCAACGGCCACGCGGACGTACGGCGCCGCGGTGTGGAACGACGTCCGCAATGGCGCCGACTGCCCCGCGATCGACACGTGGCGGGCTGCTGCGCAGGTGGCGATCCAGAACGGCACGGCTGTCCCGACCAAGCCCGCGCCGCAACAGGCCTGCGCACCGACCTTCGGCAACACCGACATCTTCGGAGGCTCCTACCCGGATCCCTCACCGTGAGCTGACCAAGCCAACGCCGTGAAGGGGACGGGGCGCTCTGCGTGAGCGCCTCGTCCCCTTCACCGGTGTGGGGGCGCCCGCGGGTGGGGGGCGCGCTCGCGGGGTGCCCACGGGCAAGGATCAGAGCTGCAGGCGCATGATCGGGCGGGTCGTGCCGGTGCGGCCAACCTCGGTGTAGCCAGCGGCCTCGAAGGTCGTGGCCACCCCGTGGTAGAGCTCCGCGGACGCGGGCTTGCCCGGCTTGTGCCGGACATCGACCGGGTATCCCTCGAGGACCGTCGCGCCGTGGCTTCGGGCGAAGTCAGGCGCTGCCGCGAGGAGGGCCGCGGCGATTCCCTTGCGGCGGAAGCCGACGCGCACCACGAAGCACGTGACGGCCCAGACCAACGGGTCGTCGAGGTCGGTGCCTGCGGTGGTCTGGCCCAGCCGCGTGTTGCCCATGACCCGGGCGTATGCCGTGCGCGGCCCGAGTGCCAGCCATCCCACCGGCTCCCGGTCGAGGTAGGCGATCAGGCCGGGCGGCCGGTCGCGGCCGGCCTGCTCGAGCAGCGCCTGGCGGTTGCCCGCACGCGTGGAGGCCTTCCACTCGGCCTGCTGCATCCGGAAGAACTGGCACCAGCAGAAGGCCGGGTCGCCCTTCGTGCCGAACACGACCTCGGCTTCGCCCCAGGTGTCGGGCGTCAGCGGCGCCACGCGGATCTCCACCGGAGGGGTCAGTCGCGGGTGAGCTTGCGGTAGGTCACCCGGTGCGGTCGGGCGGCCTCCTCACCGAGCCGCTCGACCTTGTTCTTCTCATAGGCCTCGAAGTTGCCCTCGAACCAGTACCACTTCGACGGGTCGTCGTCGTCGCCCTCGTAGGAGAGGATGTGCGTCGCGACGCGGTCGAGGAACCACCGGTCGTGGCTGATCACGACGGCGCAGCCCGGGAACGCCAGGAGGGCGTTCTCCAGCGAGCTCAGGGTCTCGACGTCGAGGTCGTTGGTGGGCTCGTCGAGCAGGAGCAGGTTGCCGCCCTGCTTGAGGGTCAGCGCGAGGTTGAGCCGGTTGCGCTCGCCGCCACTGAGCACCCCCGCCTTCTTCTGCTGGTCGGGTCCCTTGAACCCGAACTGGGAGACGTAGGCGCGCGACGGAATCTCGACGTGGCCGACCTGGATGAAGTCCAGGCCGTCGGAGACGACCTCCCACAGGCTCTTGTTGGGGTCGATCCCGGCGCGGGCCTGGTCGACGTAGGAGATCTTGACCGTCTCGCCCACCTTGACTGCTCCGGCGTCAGGCTCCTCCAGGCCCACGATGGTCTTGAACAGGGTCGTCTTGCCGACGCCGTTGGGGCCGATCACCCCGACGATGCCGTTGCGTGGGAGCGTGAACGACAGGTTGTCGATCAGCACGCGCTCGCCGAAGCCCTTCTTGAGGTCCTTGGCCTCGATCACCGTGGAGCCCAGGCGCGGGCCCGGCGGGATCTGGATCTCGTCGAAGTCGAGCTTCCGGGTGCGCTCGGCCTCGGTCGCCATCTCCTCGTAGCGCTGGAGGCGCGCCTTGGACTTGGCTTGTCGCCCCTTGGCGTTGGAGCGGACCCATTCCAGCTCGTCGGCCAGGCGCTTGGCGAGCTTGGCGTCCTTCCTGCCCTGGACCTCCAGGCGCGCCTGCTTCTTCTCCAGGTAGGTCGAGTAGTTGCCTTCGTACGGGTAGGCCCGGCCCCGGTCGAGCTCGAGAATCCAGCCCGCGACGTTGTCCATGAAGTAGCGGTCGTGGGTCACGGCGACCACGGCCCCGGGGTACTGGGCCAGGTGCTGCTCGAGCCAGAGCACGGACTCCGCGTCGAGGTGGTTGGTCGGCTCGTCGAGGAGCAGGAGGTCGGGCTTCTGCAGGAGCAGCTTGCACAGGGCCACCCGGCGCCGCTCCCCACCGGAGAGGACCCTGACGTCGGCGTCAGGAGGCGGACAGCGAAGGGCGTCCATGGCCTGCTCCAGCTGGGAGTCGAGATCCCAGGCGTCAGCGTTGTCGATGGCCTCCTGGAGGTGCCCCATCTCGGTCATCAACGCGTCGAAGTCGGCGTCGGGCTCGGCCATCGCGGCGGAGATCTCGTTGTAGCGGTCGAGCTTGGCCTTGATCTCTCCCGCGCCCTCCTCGACGTTGCCCAGCACCGTCTTGTCGTCGTTGAGCTCCGGCTCCTGCATGAGGATGCCTACGGAGTAGCCGGGTGTGAGCCGGGCGTCGCCGTTGGAGGGCTGGTCGAGCCCTGCCATGATCTTCAGGACGGAGGACTTGCCGGCGCCGTTGGGTCCGACGACGCCGATCTTGGCGCCCGGGTAGAACGACAGCGTGACGTCATCGAGGATGACCTTGTCGCCGTGAGCCTTGCGGGCGCGCGACATGACATAGATGAACTCCGGCATGGGGGCAAGGTTAACTGGCCGTGCCCCCACGCCCGAAAACGCGCTCAACCCCGCGACAGCGCGGGCAGGGCCAACCCGTCGGCCCCGTCGCCGTCCTCCTCGAGCGAGTGGTCGGTCTCGCCACCGGCCTTCCCAGCCCGGCCCTTCCCGGCGCCCCCCAGCCGCTCGCCGGAGCCAACAGGCTCTCGATCGTCCGGTCCCTCATCGTCGACCTCGTACCGGACGGTCTCGGGGTCGGGAAGGGCGTGCGACGCGAACGCCGCTTGGACCTCCGCGTCGGCGAGCCGGTCCTGATCGTCGAACTGCGCCTGGGCTACCTTGGTGAACGCGCTGGTCCCCCGGCCGAGGTCGTGGCCCACGTGATAGGCGTCGATCTCGACGGTGGTCCCCAGGCTGTTGTCCGCCCGGACGAACTGGTTGACCCGCTGCCGCCCGTGCACGAGCACTGGCTCTCCCCGCTTGAGCGACTTGTAGACGTTGGCACCGATCGACCGGAACGCCGTCACGTTGTAGTAGCTCGTCCCCCCGTCTTCGTACTCGCGGGTCTGCGGGTTGAGCCGCCGCACGGTCGACGCCACCCGGAAGGCCGCGAAGGGCACGCCGGACTTCGTGGTGCGCCGCTCGGGGTCGGCCACGAGGTTGCCGACCACGGTCACCATGGTTTCGTTCACTTCGCCTCACCTCTTCGATCGCTGTTACTCCCCCACGGGAGCAGGTCCAGCCTCAGGTGAGCAGCCGGCATACCGCCATCGGCGCGGCCGACGCTGTGGACGGCGTGACGACTGTGACCGCCAGCCGGGCCGCCCTGTGGACAGCTGCCCGGCCCGCCCTGTGGACAGCTGCCCGGTCCGCCCTGTGGACAGCTGCCCGGCCAGCCCGTTGGACAGCTGCCCGACAACCTGCCAGGTACGGCGCCTGAACCCAGCCGCTCAGACCGCTCGCGCGCGGTCCAGCTGGGCGCGCGTCAACGCATGCCGCTGGAGCACGTCAATCACCGGCATCAGCAAATGTTCGCTGGCGACATCGGCGACCGAGTCGCGCAGGCGCCGATCGATGCGGCTGGCTCGTCTCCGGCCACCGACCCGGGCCAGACCGCGCGCCAGCCAGGCGAGCACGACCCCGCCAACCAGTCCGCCAACCAGCAGGGCAAGAGGCCAGGACACCGGGCCGAGCATGGGTGTGTCAACCTCCGGCAGCCGCAGGAAGCCCATCACCGAGAGGGTGGCCAGCCACACGAGACCGACGACGAACACCACTGCAAGCGCTACCTGGACGATGCCGAACACGGTCCACCACAGCGGGGCCCGGGCGCGCAGCGAGGTACCCATCACTGCCTGGTCGAGGGCGTCAGCGAGATCATCGCGCTCCGGGGTCGCGGCGTCGTCCACCGCCTCGGCCCACCGCTGCGGCAGTCCCTCGCCCGCACGGTCGCCGAGCTGCCGGGTGGTCAGGTCGACCGCCGCACGAGCCGCAGGCGTGGCCGGCGGTAGAGACGAGCGACCGAGGACCGAGCGCACGTCCTGCGCCGAGACCGGCCCGGCTGGCCCTGTGTCACCCGCGTGGTCGCGGTCCAGACGCAGCCGCCTCAGCGGGTCGGGCCGGAAGGCACGGGCCCAGCGGGTGAACGGCCACCCGGTGCGGGCCCATGCCTCGCGGCGATAGTCCCGCTCCACGGCAGCGACGACGGTGGGTATGCCGGCCGAGCGGGCAAGTGCGTCGACGAGGGCGTCGTCGGGCCGGTCGCGGAGCTGGGGCTCGGTGTCGGCCACACCCACGCGCAGCCGGTCGGCGCAGGAACGGATGTCGGCGGCGAGGCGGTTGCGGGCTGCGTTCTGGCCGGCAACGGCGTTGGCGAGGCGCTGTCGCAGCTCCTCGATGCCGTGGCCGGTCGTGGCTGAGCTGGTGAGAACACTGACCTGGGTGATGCCGTCGCGGCCGAGGAGCCGGCGGAGGTCGTCGGAGCACTGCCGGAGCTCGTCCGCGGTGAGCCGGTCGGCCTGGTTGAGGACCGCCATCATCACCGTCTCATGGGTGGACAAGGCCGCGACGTAGTCGTCGTGGAGCCGGGCATCCGCGTACTTCTGCGGGTCGGTGACCCAGACGAAGACGTCGACCAGCGCGAGGATCCGCTCGGCCTCGACCCGATGGGAGGTCTCTCGCGAGTCGAAGTCAGGCAGGTCGAGCAGCACCAGGCCGTCGAGCGAGCCGATGGCGCCGGTGTCCTCCACGCCGGTGCCGATCTCGTCGACGAAGTGCCGCGTGCCCACGTGCAGCCAGTCGAGCAGGTCGTTCACCGGCTCGACGCCCCAGACCGCCGCGGTGGGCGTGGACGTCGTCGGCCGACGAGCCCCGATCTCCGCGACCTCTGACCCGACGACGGCGTTGAACAGGCTCGACTTGCCGCTGCCGGTCGCACCAGCGAGCGCGACGACGGTGTGGCCGCCCACCAGCCCGGTGCGCTCGCGGACCTTGGCGGCCACCTGCCCCGCCCGCGCCGCCTGTTCGCCATCGAGCTGACGCCCACCCGTGCGCACGGCCGCCTCCAACGCCTCGGTGCGACGCTCGAGCTCCTCGGCAGACACACCCTTGAGGGTGCGGCCGCCCATGCGCAGCGGACTCATCGAGCCGCCTTCAGGGCGGCCTGGGCCACCTCCAGACGCGTGGTCTGGTCACGGGCGATGTCGACCGCCTCGACGGCCTGCTCGTAGCGCGCCTGCTCGGCGCCGAGGACCTCCCGCACGTGGGTCAGCAAGAGCTTGCGGGCCTTCGCTGCCATGTCCCTCACTGCCTGGTCGCCGAAGATGGCCTCCAGGACCCGCTGGGCCAGGACCGCGGTGCCTCCCGCGATGCCGACCTCGGCACCGGTGAGACCGGCCGTGTGGGCAAAGGTGACCAGCATCAGGAACAGCCCGATGCCGTTGACACCGTATGCCGCGATGCGGGCGTTGGCGCGCCGGTCCTGGCCTTCCTCCCGGACGAGTTCGAGCACCTCGCCTTGCCAGTCGCGGACCATGCGTTCGACGCGGTCAGCGAGATCGCGAGACGGTTTGGACAGTTCTGGGCTTCGGGCCAGCAGCGAGTTGCCAGCCGGAAGGCCGCGCCACTCGCGAACGGTGGACGAGGAAGCAAGCTGGGCCTGCGCAGTGACGAGGGCGGCGACCCCGGTCTGGAGTGCCTCGCCGACCTCCTCGGCAGGCGGCTGCTTGCCTCTCAGGGTGGCGGTGATCTTGTCGCGCCACCGGGCGATCGTGGTCTCGACCTGCCTGAAGAACTCCCCGGTCCCCACGAACTCCTGCCAGCGAGCCAGTACCTCACCGCGCAGGAGGGTGCCGTCGGTCATTCCCTTCTCGATTCCTTCAAAGGCCTGCACGTAGTGGTGGTCGGCGGCCGCCTTGAGCCTCGTGGTCGCTTTCTGCTGGGCCTTGCTGGCGGCGACGAGCTCGCGGATGCGCGGCTCCAGCGATGCAAGCGCGCCGTCGAGCGTCTGACGCACGACGATGCCGCGGGCCCGCGAGTCGCCCGCGAGCGCCTTCAGCCACGACTCCAGCCGCTCGAACGTGGATTCCGGAAGGCGGCCCTCCGGGGTCAGAGCAGTCTCCGGAATGGTGAAGATCGGTGCCGTTGACAGGCCCTGCTCGCGCAGCATGCCTGCCAGGTGGGGGCGGATCTCCCCGACCGCCTCAGGAGGGACCCGGTCGAGCACGATGGCCACGGCCGTTCCTCGGTCCGAGGCCTGGCGCAGGAGGTCCCAAGGAACGGCGTCGGCATAGCGCGCCGCCGTCGTCACGAACAGCCACAGGTCCGCCGCCAGCAGGAGCTGGCGGGCCAGCTTCCGGTTCGCCGAGACGACGGAGTCGATGTCGGGGGCGTCGAGCAGGGCCATCCCGGCGGGGAGCGCGCCGGATGCAACCAGCCGCACGGTTCCCGGCTGGGGTTCGCGGGTGTCGACGCCCGTCACGCGGCTGAGCTCCGGCAGCACGCGGGTGTCGGTGAACCACTTCTCGTCAGCCGGGTTGTGGACGAGGACCGGGCTGGTCGTGGTGGGCCGAAGCACCCCGGAGCGGCTGACGTCGTCGCGGACGACGGAGTTGACCAGGGTCGACTTCCCCGCTCCGGTGGAACCTCCCACGACGGCGAGCAGCGGGGCGTCGAGCGAGGTCAGCCGAGGGATGACGTAGTCGTCGAGCTGGCGCAGGAGCGCACTTCGGTTGGCCTTGGCTTGGGCGGTGTCCGGGATGTCGAGGGGCAGCTGGGAGTCCGCGACCACCCCTCGCAGCTCCTGGACGGCAGCGAGGAGGGGGGTAGGTTCCTCCCCGTTGTCAGTCACGCACGAAACGATAACGAAACCTCTGGGTCTCGCCACCGAGCCACCCCGGCCGGCGCGGCCGCACCGGGCGTTCCCCCAAGTCCCGGAAGGGCAACCGTCCGGAGTCAGCGGCCGTACACGCTCACATGACGGAGGCTGTCGGCGTTGAAGGGCTCACGGCGCCAACCACCCCAACGGTTCAGGAGCCGCAGGCCGGCGATGCGGGCCATCAGGTCCAGCTCGCTGGGATAGGCGAGGCGGCAGGAGATCGGCCCGAGTCGAACGCCGTCGTTGGTGAGGTGGACGTGGTTCTCGTCCAAGACCTGGGTCACCGGGTCGTACTGGTTCATGTCCAGGACGACCTCGTCGAGCAGCGAGCGGCGGCGGCGGACTGTGCCCAACGGCATACCCACGTTCCAGGGAGGTGTGTATCAGGAGGCCGGGTGTGCGCCTCCTTGCGCCGTGATCGTCGGTGGGGGGCCACGACGCGATCCTGTGGCATGCCTCCCGACACGTTTCCAACGGGAGCCGGTGGGCTCGAAACAGGAGTTGAGCATGAACACACGTCGTCGCATCGCCGCGACCGTACTCGTCCCGGTGGCTCTGGCTGCCGTGCTGTCGTCTTGTGCTGACGGCCATCGGGCCCAGGCTGCCCAGAACAGCCCATCTGACGCGCCGAGTGCCGTCGCGTCCCCCGTTACGGCCCCGATTGCGCCGACAGCCACCCTGACGCCCACCTCCACTCAGACGCCGACCTCCGAACCGAGCTCCCACGGGGACACTGCTCCCAGGAACGCCCTGACCGACGGCCGCCACGCCGCCTGGATCGTCCGCGCTGACGCACGAAGCCGCACGGTGACGATCGACGAGGTGCAGTACCTCATGGGCGATGCCGCGGCTTCGGCAGCAGCCGAGGCAGGGGCCGAGGTGCCGCCCCCCAACGACTACTTCGTCAAGAACGCGAGCCACCTCCTGCGAACGCTCCCGGTGGCACCCGATGCGCCCATCACGACGAACGGCCTGACGGGTCTCGAGACAGGAAGCAGCTCCATGGACGTCCGCGTGTCGTTCGAGCGACTTGCTTCCTTCCGCCACTTGGAGACGGCGGCTCTGTTCTGGATCATGGTGAAGAACGGGACAGTGGTGCGGATCAACGAGCAGTACCGGCCCTGACCGAGAAGCCGGAGGGGCGGTGATTCGGGAAACGGTGTCCTGAGCCGCCACCACAGACTCACGCGTACCTCCTGGCCAGCGTTGTGACGTCGTGGAAGACCCAGCGCCCCCCGCCCCGCTACGGCCTGCCAGACGTGACGTCGACCCCACATCGTGGGCGAGCAGTGCTGCCGTACGCCGGGTGATGCAGGCCAACCGCTCGCGCGACACCGCCCCGGAGCTGGCCGTCCGCCGACTGGTGCACGCACGCGGGCTGCGCTACCGCGTGGCCGCCCGTCCCGAGCCCGCCCTGCGCCGCACGGCTGACCTGGTCTTCAGGGCTGCTCGCGTCGCGGTCTTCATCGACGGCTGCTTCTGGCACGGGTGTCCCGACCACTGCACGCACCCGAGGACCAACGACGTCTACTGGGCGACCAAGATCGAGGGAAACATCGCCCGCGACGTCGACACGACGGCCCAGCTCCAGGCGGCAGGCTGGACCGTGTTGCGGTTCTGGCAGCACGAGTCGCCGCACCACGTCGCAGACGCAGTCGAGGAAGCTGTCCGAACCGCCCGCGCCGCCAGGCTCCGGCCCACCACGGATGTCACCCGCGCCGACACAATGGACCCATGAGGCTGTTCGCCGCGGTGGTCCCGCCTGAGGAGGTCGTCGAGGATCTCGCCGAGTTCCTGCGGCCGCGGATGGAGGCTGGGGAGGAGCTGCGGTGGACCGACGACTACCAGTGGCACGTCACGCTCGCCTTCCTGCCCGATGTGCTCGACCGCAACTATGACGAGCTGGTGGAGCGGCTCGCCCGCGTGGCCCACCGGCATACCCCCATGTCCCTGGCCCTCTCCGGAGCCGGCGCCTTCCCCTCCCCCATGTTCGCCCGCGTCCTCTTCACCGGCGTCACCGACACCACTGACGCGCTTCGCCCCCTCGCCCGCAGCATCCGGGGCGCGTGCGGCAAGGCGGGTGCCGCCCCCAAGGGCGGACCGTTCCACCCGCACGTGACCCTGGGTCGCTTCCGGAAGCCCACCGAGGCCACACGCTGGCTGCGCATCCTCGACGCGTATGCCGGCCCGCCCTGGCTCGCCGACGAGCTCGCCCTGGTGGAGTCGCACCTGGGGCAGGGACGCGGCCACCGGCCGCGCTACGAGGTGCGCGAGACGTTCGCCCTCGGCCGGGCCTCGCGCGAGTCCGGGGCGGTCGGGTGAGGCTGCAGTTCGACGTGCCGTATGCCGTCGGGCCGGCCCTGGCGTCGCTGGGGGCGCACGCGGTGCCGGGCTTGGAGCTGGTCGACGCGGCTGCGGGGACCGTCGAGCGGCTGCTGATGACGGACGACGGCCCCGTGCCTGTGCGGGTTCGGCTTGCGCCCGATCGCGTGATCGTGGAGCTCGACGACCTCGCGGCGGCCGACGGAGAGGCCGGCACGCTCGTGGAGAGCCGGGTTCGACGCTGGCTCGGACTGGACGTCGACGTGGCCGAGGCGGAGAGGCACCTGCGCGTCGACCCGGTCGTGGGTCCACTCGTCGCTGCTCGACCGGGGCTGCGGGTGCTGGGGACGGTGGACGGTTTCGAGACGGCTGTGCTCACGGTCCTGGGCCAGCAGGTGTCCGTGGCGGCCGCGCGGACGTTCGGCGGGCGGCTGGTGCGGGCTTTCGGGGCCCCGGTTGACCGCCGCGGGCTCACGGTCTTCCCGCGAGCGTCTTCCCTCGCCGCGGTGCCGGCCGAGGACTTGGCCCGTGCGATCGGGCTGACTCGCGCCCGTGCGCTGACCGTCGCGGCACTGGCGAGGGCGTGCGCGGCCGGGCTGGCGCTGGAGCCCGCTGGCCCGGCCGGTGCGCGTGATCTCGAGGCCGACATGCGGACCCGGCGCGAGCTCCTGGCGCTGCCGGGGATCGGGCCGTGGACCGTGGAGTACCTCGCCCTCCGCGTGCTGCGCGACCCCGATGCCTTCCCTGCCGAGGACCTCGTCCTTCGGCGCAGCCTGGGTGTGGCCCGAGCGGCCGAGGCCGCTGCCCTGGCTCAGGGATGGGCGCCTTACCGCGGCTACGGCGTGGCCCACCTCTGGGCCGAGACGGCATACGGGCGGTAGCTGCGGCTCAGGCGCCGTCCAGCCCCGGTTGGGTCGGACGGGGTCCTTGACCTGCGGTGATATGTCTGCGGTGGCACTTCTTGTGCATTGCCGGGTCGGGTGTCGGCCGGTACGGGGACACTCGTGGGCGCTGGGTGAACACCGTGCATATGCGCTCGGATGCGACCGCGATGCCGATCGTCTAACGATGCTCGCCACACTGGTCCCCGGGGCGTCGTCGATCACCTCGTCGCGGGTGGGACGGTTGTGGGAGGCCTTGACAGGGCTACAAGGGGCTGGGGTTCGACGAGGCGATCGGGGTTATGGCGTCTCGGCAGCTGGTGTTGGCCCATCGTGCCGACGAGCAAGCTGGAAGCGATCTGGCTCTGGAGAAGGCCTCGTGCTAGGCGTCGTCTCTGACGATCACCAGCGGCTCCGATGATGCACGGACTCGTTGCGGCGGGCGCCGCCGCAAACGGCAGATCACCCTCGGGCTGAGCTACCCACCGACGCGTCCGCCTTCTTGACAGGCTGCACGCCCGCAGAGGACTGTGACTACGGGCCGGATGTCATTTGGAGCCGTGGCACTCGCAGCAGAGTTGCGCTTGGGGGGCGCCGGCCCAGCAATAGGATCGTGCTTGGAACTGCGCCATTGTGAGCAGGATCGAGCCCATTGAATAGGGGGCACTATGACGAGCGACAATGCGGGCCAAGGCGCCCGGGCGGATCAAGAACGCGAACACGCCGAGCAAAACAAGGAGCAGGCTCCGCCCTTCATGGATGACGACGTGCCGGTGAGAGCTGGACGGATCCCGCATGGCATCGACGTGGAAGAGGAAGAGATGCCTGGCCCCGCAGCGGACGACGTGCCGACCCGCGCTGGTCGCATCCCGGTCGAGGGGGAACACTAAATGCCCAGCCTGACTATCACGCGCCTCAGAACAGTCAACCAAGCCGGTCAGGACGCACGAGTCTTCGATCCCTTCGGCGATGCACTGGCCCTTGTCATGGACCTAAGCGCATCCGCCGATCTGCTGGCTTTGCCCTCACCTGGGTTCTCGGCCGAGTTCCAGATCCTCGATCCGCACCAGCACAAGGTGGTCGTGAGCTCTTACTGGGGCAGTTCCTTCAACTGGGGTCCTTTCTTCTGGATCAGCAAGGGCAACAACTGGGGACCACCAGCTGACTATCAGACCCCGGAGCGGTGGGGTCTGTCATGGACGGCGAACAGCATCTTTGGGTTCAGGGGAATTGTTAAGGCGCAATACATACCATCGCCCGGAAGCGGCTGGCGCGCGACCGAGGCATTCGATGTCTCGCCGATGCACTGGTTCCGTGTCCGCGAGGTGTTCCGCCTCTGACACACGCGGCGGTTCTGGGATTGATCGAAATCAGTCGGTGGTGAGGGCTGTGTTAGGGGCGACTGGCCCGGATGATCGCAGCCGACGCGGCCTCGTGGACGCTGTGGGTGAGTCGGATCTCGACGTCGGTGAACCCCGCCCTCGCCAGAGCAGCGCGGTAGTCGCCCTCGGTGAGGGCTCCGGCGATGCACCCGGTGAACGCCGCCATGTCGGCCCGGGTTGCCTCGTCCATGTCATCGGCGGCCACGACGTCGGAGATCGCGAGACGTCCACCTGGGCGCAGCACCCGGGCGGCCTCCGCGAGGACGACGTTCTTGTCGGCGGCCAGGTTGATCACGCAGTTGGAGATGACGACGTCCACGCTGGCGTCTGGGAGCGGGATGTCCTCGAGGTAGCCCTCGACGAACTCGACGTTGTCGACACCCGCGTCCGCTGCGTTGCGGCGGGCCAGGTCCAGCATCTCCGGGGTCATGTCCAGCCCGATGGCCCGGCCGCCGGGTGCCACCCGGCGTGCGGAGATCAGCACGTCGCCGCCCGCTCCGGAGCCGAGGTCGAGGACGACCTCGCCGGGGTGGAGGTCGGCCACGGCGGTCGGCACGCCGCAGCCGAGGGACGCGGCTACCGCGGCGCCGGCACCCTCGGCCTCGGCGGCGTCATAGAGGTCCGCCCCGAACTGGATGGTCTCCTCGGCGTTGTTCGCGTCGTGGAGGTCGGTGGCCGGCGGTGCGCAGCACGACGTAGTGGCTTGCTGCCCGGCGGCAGCACGCTGCCTGGCCGCAATCCTGGCGGCCTCGGCATACCGCTCTCGGACGAGGTCACGCATCTCGAGCATTTCGTGAGGCATCAGACTCCCCTTTCATCGGGCTTTCACTGGGCTGGTGCTGGTCAGCATGGAGAGACCGTTCATGACGTCGTCCGCCGCTTGCGGAAGTGCCGTCATGCAGGCCGGGTTGGCCGCGTAGAGCGAGCTGGTGCCGTGCCGCTCGACCGTGACGAAGCACGTGCGGGCGAGGGCCGCGAGGTGGTGGCTGACGGTCGACTGCGACAGCGGGAAGGCGGCGACGATGTCGCGCACCGGTACCGGTCCCGGCTGCCTGGCGAGCCAGGCCAGGAGCTGCACCCGGGTGGGGTCGGACAGCGCGCGGAACCACTCGGCATACTTCTCGGCCGTCTGGCGGCCCATGGTCTCTTCCATCGATGATCGACGATAGTCGATGAATTGCCGCACGCCAAGGCCAAAGGTCCCGAGTTGGCGGGCCCTTTGGCACATTCGGCGCGTGAGCCGCCCAGTCATGCTGGTTCTGTGCGAGGCCGAACCGGTGCCGCCGTCGCGGCGGCCCTGCTGGTGGTGGCCGCCTGTGGTGGACCAAGCGGGACGTCAGGCGGTGGCTCGTCCACAACGTCGACGACCGGCGCGCCGAGCCCATCAGGGACCTCGTCAACCTCGACGGGCCCGAGCACCTCGCCGTCGCCCTCGAGCCGGCCGCCGACCGCAACGTCTCCTCCAGCGAAGACCACCTCTCCAGCGCCTCCGGCCGTGCGGGCAGGCCACAGCGCCTGGGTCTCGGTCTCGGTGGCCACGCTCTGGCGCTCACCGTCCTCGGCGCGGGCGGTGGATGCCCCAGCCCTGCGGGCTCCGGCCGACATCCGCGGCTGGCTCGCGGCGATGAGCCTGACCCAGCGGCGAGGGCTGAACGGCCGCGCCGACACCCAGGCACTGCTGGGGGACCGGGTGCTGGTGCTCGCGGTCCGGGGCTCGTGGGCACAGGTAGTCGTCCCTGACCAGCCGACGCCGCTCGACTCCCGGGGCTACCCGGGATGGCTGCCGGTGCGCCAGCTCAGCCCGACCGCATCGAAATCCGGCTCGGGGCTGGCCACTGTCGTTTCGCGCACCACGTGGCTGCGCACTGACAACGCTGCCACCACTCGAGTGACCGAGGTGAGCTACGGCACGCGGCTTCCGGTGCTCGGCACTGCGGGCTCGTGGGTCCGGGTCGCGCTGCCGGGCGGGGCGGTGCGCAGGCTGTCGCTCTCCGCGGTGTCGCGCCACGCGGTGGGTGCCCCTGCCGTGCCCGCCTCCGGCCCCTCCCTCGTGCGGGCAGCACAGTCCTTCACCGGCCTGCCGTACCTGTGGGCCGGGCGCTCCGGGTTCGGGTTCGACTGCTCGGGCCTGACCTCCCTGGTCTACCGCGTGCACGGCATCACGATCCCGCGCGACGCCGACGCCCAGGCCACCAGGGGCAGGGCGGTGAGCACCGCCCAGCGCACTACCGGGGACCTGCTCTTCTACGCGACGGCGAGTGGGTACGTTCACCACGTCTCGCTCTACGCCGGGGCCGGGATGATGGTGCAGTCGCCGTCGACCGGCAAGTCCGTGGAGACGATTCCCGTGAGCACGAGCTCGTATGCCGTGGAGTACGCGGGCGCGCGGCGCTACCTGCCATGACCGGGCAGGTTGCGGCATTCGGATGAGCCACTTCCAGACCGGTTAGGACCCAACATCACTGACGTGGTCCCGCGTCTGCGATTGGCTGGCCCGCATCGTTCACAGGGCGGCGGCGGCGGGAATAACCCGCTCAGCCATGAGGTCCAGCGTCCCGGGCCGGCTGACGTTGGCGAGGGTTCCGTGCGCCACCTCGATACCCAGGTCCGCGAGTTCGTGCAGGTGCTCGATCGTCTGCTCGACCCGCTCGCCGCGCGGGCCGAGGTCGAAGCGCATCTGCGCGGTCTTCTCAATCTCGTCGTAGTCCCGGCCGAGTCGCTCACAGTGGTCCCGCAAGACTTGGAGCTTGTGGGCCAGCTCGGGGGTATCGAAGATGTTGCATGCGTCGGCGTACTGGGCCACCAGCCGCAGGGTCTTTCGCTCGCCGGCGCCGCCAATGAGGATCGGCGGGTGGGGTCGGCTCAGGGCCTGCGGTGAGTTGAGGGTCCGCTCGAGCTGGTAGTGCCTGCCCTGGTATGGGCCGTCGTCCTCGCTCCACATCTGCCTGCAGATCTGCAGCGCCTCCTCCAGCCGCTCGAACCGCTCGGCAGTGGAGGGGAAGAACAGGCCCAGTCCGCGGGACTCCTCCTCGTTCCAAGCAGCCCCGATGCCGAGCATCGCGCGGCCACCGGAGAGGACGTCGAGCGTGGTGACGGCCTTTGCCAGGAGCCCGGGCTCGCGGTAGACGACCGCCGTCACCACCGTGAGCAGCTTGACCCGCTCGGTCTTCGCAGCCAGGTAACCCAGCGCGGTGTAAGCCTCGAGCATGTCGTGCTCTGGCGGTCCGAGGTGGCCGATCTGCCACACATGGTCCATGACACTGACCCGGTCGTAGCCGGCTTGCTCAGCGCCCGCAGCGACTTCCCCCAGCTGCTGCCGCAAGGCGGCCGGGCCGCCATCCCAGGTGAAGTCCGCGATATGCAGTCCCAGCTTCATGCCACTCCTCGTA
>DASSJT010000133.1:0-27348 GCA_035691065.1 Dermatophilaceae bacterium | reverse complement strand
ATCATCCGCCGCCTCCGGATCGACCCCACTCGCCAGGGACAACCCAGCGGCCTCAAACGAGGACGCCCACCCAAGAACCAGATACCGTCAACCATGTCCTGACACACATGTCAGCGATGTCCTGGCACATGACACCACGTGCGAACTCGGGTGAGGCGGACCTTTCTCGGGTCGCCCGATAAAGGGTCACGGCCAGCTGGGCGTCTGCACAGTTCTGCCCACGGCGGCGCCGGACGGGTTGCACAGTTCGCCCGACGCAGCCGTCCCTCCCCCGCTCCTAGCGTCGAGTCATCGGCACCAGCGAACCGGAGGCAGACATGACCACTACCCAGCCCACGACCCAGCCCATCGACCCGACCGGCGTCAGCACCGACACCGGGCCCGAGAACCTCGGCACCATCATTATCGGCGCCGGGCAGACCGGTCTCTCCACGGCGTACTTCCTCGGCAAGGCCGGCCTCCCCTGCGTCGTCATCGACGAGCACGAGCGCGTCGGCGACCAGTGGCGGGCCCGCTACGACTCGCTGCGGCTCAACAGCCCGGCGCGCTACGACGCGCTGCCCGGCATGCGCTTCCCCGCTCCTCCGGGGTCATACCCCAGCGGGCGCGACATGGCCGACTACCTGGAGAGCTACGTGGCCGAGATGGGCATCCGGGTCATGAGCGGTATGCCGGTCAGCCGGGTCCAGCGGCAGGCTGACGGTTCGTGGGCCGTCACCGTCGGCGGCGAGAGCCTTCTGGCGAACAATGTCGTCGTGGCGTGCGGCTCCGAGCGGCTCCCGAAGGTGCCGGAGTTCGGCGCCGACCTCGACCCCGGGATCCGGCAGGTCCACTCGAGCGACTACCGCAACCCCGACCAGCTCCTTCCTGGGCCGGTCCTCGTGGTCGGAGCGGGCCAGTCCGGCGCGGACATCGCGCTCGAGCTCAGGGCTGCGGGCTTCGAGACGACGCTGGCCGGCATCGTGCCCGGTGAGGTCCCCGTGCCGTTCGGCAGCCGCCGCTCGAGGGCCGCCTTCCCGCTGCTGTGGTTCGCCGCGAACCATGTCCTCACCCTGCGTACGCCCATCGGCCGGAAGATGCAGCCCGCTGTGCGCAGCCACGGGGCGCCACTCGTGCGGGTCCGACGCCCCGAGCTCGACGCGGCGGGAGTGCGCCGGATCGAGTCCCGGGCGGTCCGGGCCCAGGGCGGGCTGCCGGTGCTCGAGAGCGGCGAGGTCCTGGACGTTGCGAACGTCGTCTGGTGCACCGGGTACCGCCGTGACTTCGGCTTCATCGAGCCGTCCGTCACGGGCCCAGACGGCTGGCCGCTGGACGACGGCGGCGTCGTGGCGAGCGCTCCCGGGCTGTTCTTCATGGGCCTGCTGTTCCAGCGTGGCTTCTACTCGATGCTGATCGGCGGCGCGTGGCGCGACGCGTCATTCATCGCGGACCAGATCGCGGCTCTGGAGCGGTCCCACTCGCGCCTGGCGGCTTGACGGCGCCGAGGCGCGCGGCACGCGCCTGGGTGCGCGGCAAGCGCCGCCGCGCCGACAGGGCCGACAGGGCCGACAGGGCCGACGGGGCCGACAGGGCCGAAAGCGCCGCATGGCGTCGCGAATTGGCGTTGCGGTGCGCGCGATCCCGGCCTAGCGTCGAGGCACACGGGAAAGGAGGTGGTCCAGACAGTGATTTCTGATCGGACGCGTGAGGTGGCTGCGCGCTAGCGCACACTCCGCCGAGAGTGCGCGAAGCGCATTCCCAGCAGACCACCGCAGCCCGCGGGCCGTGCAGGTCGTCCCCTGCACATGTCGAGTCAGTCGACAGGCCCGCGGGCTGTTGCCCTCCCGGCGGCTGTTGCCGGCTCGGCGGCAGTCGCGGTCTCGTCGCAGCCCGCTTCGTGCCCACTCACGGCAAGATGCTCGCCATGAGACCTGATCTGCAGCAGTGGAGCGAGAAGGCGATCGAGAAGTCGGAGGCGGTCATCTACGCCGTCGTAGCGTTCCTCCTGCTGCTCATAGCCGCGGCCCTGCTCGTCCAGTCCGTGGTCACCCTGGCCGGGGTGTTCGGCGAGAAGCCGAGCACGGTCGCGGTCACCACGCTCGACCTTCTGCTGCTCGTGTTCATCGTGGTCGAGCTCCTCTTCGCCGTGCGCACCATGCTCGCCAAGCGGGAGCTGGTGGCGGAGCCGTTCCTGCTGGTCGGGATCATCGCCTCGATCAAGGAGATCGTGGTGCTGTCGGTCAAGGCCCCGGATCTCGTCGGAGGCGAGAAGTTCGACGACACCCTGGGGCTGATCGGCGCTCTCATCGCGGGGGTCTTCCTGCTGGCCCTGGCGGCATGGCTGCTCCGGCGCAAGGAGCGCGAGCCCAGTGAGGCCTCGAACTCGCCGACGCCCGAAGCCGCGGCCAGGCAGGAGACCGCGCAGCAGGCCACGTGACGGACCGCGCCAGACCTGACGGGCCGCGCCAGACCTGACGGGCAGCGCGAGACCTGACGGTTCACGCCGCCGCCGAGTCAGCCGCGGAGCGTGGCCGCCTCTGCGGCCAGGCCCTCGATCCAGGCCCAGTCGCCCGCCTCTACGGCGCTCTTCGGCGTCAGCCACGAGCCACCGACACAGCCGACGTTGGGAAGCTCGAGGTAGCGAGGCGCGGTCTCAGGCGTGATGCCGCCCGTCGGGCAGAACGTCAGGTGCGGGCACGGCCCGGCCACGGCGCGCAGGTACTCACGGCCACCGCTGGCCTCGGCCGGGAAGAACTTCTGCGCCAGAAGGCCTCGCTCGGCCAGGGCCATCATCTCGGTCAGGGTTCCTGCGCCAGCGAGGGCCGGCACACCCGTGTCCAGCACGGCATCGAGCAGCTTCGGTGGTGACGCGGGCGTCACGATGAACTCGGCTCCGGCGACGACCACCGCCTCGGCCTGCTCAGGAGTCAGCACGGTGCCAGCCCCCACGACCATCCCCTCGACGTCGGCGGCAACTGCCTTGATCGCCTCCAGTCCGGCGGCGGTACGCAGGGTGATCTCGATGACCGGCACCCCGCCCCGAAGCAGCGCCTGAGCCAGCGGGACCGCGTCAGCGACGCGGTCGATCACCACCACGGGGATGACCGGCGACAGGGCCAGCACGTCCTCGGGAGTGGCGACGGTGTGCAAGGAGGCAGAGTTCGCGCCAGACGTCATCGGATCTCCTCCTGGTGGAGCTGACCGGTCACGGGCGCAGCACCAACGTCGCTCTCACGGCCCAGCTGGGCGAACACGTGCGCCCCCTCGTCCGCCCGGCCGACTGCCGAGCGCATCCAGCCGAAGAGCTCGCGTCCCGTACCGAACACGCCATCGGTCGTCACCCCGCGGCCAACCGGCTCCCGGGCCTCGAGCTCCGCCGGGTCCACGAGCACGTCGAGGCGTCCGGCCCTGGCATCCAGCCGGACCACGTCCCCATCGCGCAGCCGGCTGATCGGACCACCGTGGACAGACTCCGGCGTCACGTGGAGAGCCGCCGGAATGCTGCCCGAAGCGCCACTCATGCGTCCGTCGGTCACCAGCGCCACGGCATACCCACGCTTCTGCAGGACACCCAGCGAGGGCGTGAGCCCGTGCAGCTCAGGCATGCCGTTGGCGCTCGGCCCCTGCTCGCGAATCACCACGACGACGTCGCGGTCGAGCTCGCGGCGGGAGAAGGCCTGCAGGAATCCCACCTGGTCGTCGAAGACCCGCGCCGGAGCCTCCACCACCCGGCGCTCGGGCGCGACTGCAGACGTCTTGATCACCGCGTGTCCCAGGCTGCCGCGCAGGAGACGGAGGCCACCGTCCGGCTCGAACGGGTCCAGGGCGGGCCGCAGCACTGAAAGGTCGGACGACTCCCTGGCGGCGTCCTCCCACCGCAGCACCCCGGCCTCGTCGAGCAGCGGGCGCTGCCGGTAGCGCGACAGCCCTCGCCCAGCCAGGGTCTGGACGTCGTCGTGGAGCAGGCCCTCGTCGAGGAGGGTGCCCACCAGGAAGGACGTGCCGCCGGCTTGGTGGAAGTGGTTCACGTCGGCGCTGCCGTTCGGGTAGATCCGCGCGACCAGCGGCACCACTGCGCTCAGGTCGTCGAAGTCCGCCCACGTCAGGTCGATGCCGGCGGCAGCCGCCATGGTGATGAGGTGCATCGTGTGGTTGGTCGAGCCGCCGGTGGCGAGCAGGGCGACGACACCGTTGACGACGGCCTTGGCGTCGACGACCTCGCCGATGCCATAGGGCCGCTCCGATGCTGCGATCTCGATGACCCGCCGGGCCGTCGCCGCCGTCAGCGCCTCGCGCAGCGCGTCGTCGGGGGACACGAACGCCGCGCCCGGTAGGTGGAGGCCCATCACGTCCATCAACATCTGGTTGGAGTTGGCGGTGCCGTAGAACGTGCAGGTGCCGGGCGAGTGGTAGCTCGCGATCTCGGAGGCGAGCAGCTCCGGCCGCCCGACCTCTCCCGCAGCGAACTGCTTTCGCACCTCGGCCTTTTCGGCGTTGGATCGTCCGGTCGCCATCGGACCGGCTGGCACGAGCGCCATCGGCAGATGGCCGAAGGCGAGGCCGCCCACCACGAGGCCGGGCACGATCTTGTCGCACACCCCGAGCAGCAGGGCCGCGTCGAAGACGTCGTGGCTGAGTGAGATCGCGGTGGACATTGCGATGACGTCGCGGCTGAACAGGCTGAGCTCCATGCCGGCCCGCCCCTGCGTGATTCCGTCGCACATTGCCGGGACGCCGCCGGCCACGCGCGCCACGGCTCCCAGCTCCCGCGCAGTCGCCTTGACCTGCTGGGGGTAGGTCTCGAAGGGCGCGTGGGCGGACAGCATGTCGTTGTAGGACGTCACGATGCCGACCGACACCCCTTGGTCGCCCTGCAGGGCCGCGCGGTCGGCGCCGCCGCAGGCGGCGACCGCGTGGGCGAGGTTGGAGCAGGCGAGGTCGAGGCGGGCCGGCTTCAGGCCCCGCTCGGCCGCGGCCGCAGAGATGCGGGAGAGGTATGCCGTGCGGCTTGGCTCGCTGCGCGCGGCCACTCGTTCGGTGACCTCAGCCACGACCGGGTGGATGGGCTGACGTGGGGACGCTGCCTGGGGTGCCATCGAATTCTCCTGGAAGTCGGATCGATTCGCGTCTCGGGCAATCTCGTGGTGGCCCGATGGAACGGCATCGATGGCGTCCGCACCGGTCTGTGACGTCTATGACGCTACGGAGCGGTCCGAGCGTTGGGACAGATCCGTCCGGATGATGGATGGTTTTCCGACTCGCCGGTAACCCGGCGCTAGGGCTGGCGACGGCTGACCGACCAGGCGGCCCGGTCGTCGAGGTCGCCCTCGCCAATGCGACTGAAGACCAGCCGATCGTGCAGGCGGTTGGACCGGCCGGCCCAGAACTCCACCTCGTCGCAGGCAATGCGGTAGCCGCCCCACGCGTCTGGCACCGGCACGTCGTCGGGGCTGCCATGGTCCGGCCACCGGGCGGCATACCTCTGGTATGCCTCCTCGAGCTCGGTCCGGGAGGCGATGGGCTGGGACTGCCGAGAGGCCCACGCGCTGATCCGCGAGCCCCACGGCCGGGTCCCGAAGTAGACCTCGATCTCGGGCCGGGGGACCATCAGGGCCCGCCCGCGGAAGCGGATCGCCCGGAACATCGCGGGCCAGGTCAGGCTGGCCGCGACAGCCGGGTTGGCCGCGAGCTCGGCTGACTTGGCCGAGTCCAGGCCGGAGACGAACCCGGGGCCGTGGCGGTCGAAGAAGCGCATCAGCACAGTCCGTACGTTGGGCGCGCAGTGCGCGTCGACGGTCGCGACCGACAGGGCGAGCGGCTCGGGCACGTCGTTGTGCGTGTGCGACCGGGCCAGGGCCTCACGGACCCACAGGTCCGCCTGCTGCCACGGAGTCGGCGCAAGCGCCTCTTCGGACAGCCCCTCGCCCCGGTACTCCACGCGTCGCATCTCTGCCATGGCATGAGGTTATTCGTCGTATGCCGGTCGGCTGGGTGCCGCTCCCAGGCCACCGGCGTGCCGTAGCGTCGGAGGGTGCGCAGCTTCCTGGTGACGGATGAAGTCCGGTCATATGCGGTGGACCACGGCAGCGACCGCCCTGACGAGGTGATGCGTCGGCTCCGGTCCGACACTGCGGCTCTCGGCCACCCGGCGGGGATGCAGATCGGCGAGGACCAGGGGCAGCTCCTGACCATGCTGACCCGGCTCGTCGGCGCGCGGATGGCGGTCGAGGTGGGCACCTTCACCGGCTACTCGAGCATGTGCATCGCACGTGGCCTGGCCGACGATGGCTGGCTGCTGTGTTGCGATGTGAACAAGGAGTGGACGGCAATGGCGCGGCGGGCCTGGGCTGCCGCCGAGCTCGCAGAGCGGATCGAGCTGCGGATCGGCCCTGCGCTGGACACCCTGCGGGCTCTCCCCGAGCGCCCGGAACTCGACCTGGTCTTCATCGATGCCGACAAAGCCGGATATGTCGCCTACTGGGGCGAGCTGGTGCCCCGAGTTCGGCCGGGGGGGCTGCTGCTGGCGGACAACGTCCTTTGGAGCGGCAAGATCGCCGACCCAGCAGTGGCTGACGCCGACATCGAGGGGTTGCGCGCCTTCAACGACGTGGTGGCTGCGGACGACCGCGTGGAGGCAGTCGTCCTGACCGCGTTCGACGGGTTGACCATCGCCCGGAAGAAGTGACACGACGCGCTGACCCGCTCGCGACCCATGATGGAGCGGTGCGGGGAGTCCTGTTGGATCTCGACGGTGTCGTCTACGTCGGCGACCAGCCGGTGCCCGGCGCTGCCGACGTCGTCGACTGGCTCGAGATCGAGGGGATTCCCTACCGCTACCTGACCAACACCACGTCTCGCCCTCGCCAGGCGATCGCCGACAAGCTGACGGGCATGGGCATCGCCGCGTCCGCGGGGCAGATCCTCAGCCCGCCGGTTGCGGCGCTGACCTGGATGCGGCGCCATGACGTCCGGCACCCCGCGCTGTTCGTTCCCGAGGCCACGGCGGCGGAGTTCGACGAGCTCGACCCGCTGGAGGGCGGCGCCGAGGCGGGCGCCGGTGCTGTGGTGGTCGGCGACCTGGGCCAGGGCTGGGACTTCGCTACGCTCAACCGAGCGTTCCGGCTCCTCATGAGGGGCACGGAGCCGCCGCTGGTCGCTTTGGGACTGACCCGCTACTGGCTCGCCGAGGACGGGCTCCGGCTCGACGCAGGGGCGTTCGTCCGTGCGCTTGAGTACGCCTCCGGCCGGCCAGCCGTTGTGATGGGCAAGCCGGATCCGCAGTTCTACCGCGCCGCGGTGGAGGAACTCGGCCTGCCGGTCGACACGCCCGTCGGCCAGCCCGTCGGCAAGCCCGTCGACCAGGTCGTCATGGTCGGCGACGACGTCCGCGCCGACGTCGAGGGCGCGCAGCGGGCGGGCCTGACCGGCATCCTGGTGCGCACAGGCAAGTTCTCACCGTCCGACCTCACCGGCGAGGTGTCGCCCGACGCGGTGCTCGACTCGATCGCCGACCTGCCGGCTTGGTGGAAGGGGCACTGACCCGCGACGAGATCGGATGCACTGGTGGCGCACTCTGACGGCGGCGGCCGCCGGGGTGAATGATGGTCATCATGCCCAGCCGCCGGTTCGGCGTTTCTTTGCCTCTCATGGTGGCCGTGCTGCTGGCAGGAACGGCGTGCACGACACCCACGAGCACCACCCCATCGCATCTCAGCACGCCGATGACCTCACCTGCGCCGGCAGGCCCAAAGCGAACCACGCACGTCACGATCTTTCACGCCACCCACTTCGACGGCGCCTGGGTGCTCGCCAACGGCACCGACTTCGCTCGTCGCGCCACGCTGCTTCGCAAGCTGCGCGCGGCGCTGCCTGAGCCGGCCAATGCCCTGGTTGTCGGAAACGGCGACGACATCGACCCGGGCGTCGGTCGAGGCTCGCTGGTCGACAACCGGTTCACGGTCGAGCGAGGCCCCGACACCGAAGGGAGATACGCGTTCGAAGCCTTCAACGCGATCGGGCTGGATGCGGAGACTTACGGGTTCGACGAGCTGGACTGGATCGACCGGCTGGCACCCCGGCTTCGGACCGCCCGCTTCGCCATGGTGAGCGCCAACGTGCGTGACCCGGTGACCGGCCAGGTGTTCGGCGCTCGGTATGGCGCCCGCCCGTGGGCGATCAAGGTCGTCGCCGGCGTCCGTTTCGGGATCACGGGCGCGATCTCCACCGAAGGACCCGCTGTCCCGACGAAACCGACCGTCGAGGTGGTCGAATCCGGGCGGGCACTGGCCGAGGTCGTGCCCCAGATGCGCGCCGCGGGGGCCGACATCGTCATCGTCCTGTCTCACCTGGAGACGCGTACCGAGGCTCAACGGATCGCCAGATCCGTGCCCGGCATCGACCTCATCCTCGGCACTCACCTCGGCGAACCGCTCGCCACGCCGCAACGGATCGGGGGCACGTTGCTCTCCGTCCCGTCGTGGGGAGTCGACAACCTCGGCGCCCTCGATGTGACCGTCCGAGACGGGCGCGTGGCCGCCGCCGTGCTGCACGAATACAGCGTGAGCCCGAGCGAGCCGCCGGACCCGGCGGTCAAGCGCATTCTGGACCGGTACCTACCACCGCGGTGACCCGCTGGGCTCGGCCCAGAGACGAGTTCTGCAGCGGTCTGGTATGCGCGATACCGGCCCACCCACACAGTCAGCGGGCGGCACGGCATACCCCTCAGCGCTTGCGCCGTGGAGGAGGCACGACCAACACTGGCTGCTCGGCGAACTCCAGCACGTGCCGCGTCTGGCTGCCGACGTACGGCTCGCCGCCCACTCCTTGGGCCGACTTGCCGATGACCACCAGGTCGGCGGGCCACTCCCGGGCCGCCTTGAGGATGGTGGGTGCGACCGCCCCTGCCACGAGTGCCGTCTCGGCCTCGACGCCGGCCTGGCTGGCAAGCGCGGCGACCCGACTCAGCAGGGACTGCCTGGAGCGGCCCGTGCGCACCTCGACGCCCGACTGCCCGCTGGCCGCCTGGACCGCCATGCTCAGCTCGTGGTCGACCGCGACGTGTACCGCCCGCAGCCGCGCACCCAGCCGGTCGGCGAGCGCCACCGCGACCCGCGTCGCCGTGAGCGCGTCCGGCGAGTCGTCCACAGCAAGAAGGATCCGCTCGATCACCGTCCCCACCTTCCTCCCACACCGCCGGCCGCCTGCCGCAGCCGCATCCCCTCTTCGAGCTCGGCCTGCTCCAACGACAGCTCGAGCACCGCGAGCGACCCCTCGATCCGCG
Organism: Dermatophilaceae bacterium; assembly: GCA_035691065.1. Classification (GTDB taxonomy): domain Bacteria; phylum Actinomycetota; class Actinomycetes; order Actinomycetales; family Dermatophilaceae; genus DASSJT01. The sequence continues at coordinate 18,089 of DASSJT010000133.1, read as the reverse complement.
GCAGCCAGCGCTTCTCCAGAGCCCGGAGACGGCGGCGGGTCACCGCAATCTCGGCGTCCATCCGACGCACCGCCTCCTCGGCCGCCGCGAGGCGCGCACCTGACACCGCAGCGGCACGGAACGCTGCTGCCGCCGGCGCGATCCCCGCGTTGGTGCGCTGCTGCTCGACCTGTCCCCCGCCTGACCAGGGCTCGAACAGCGTGGCGTCCGCGGGATAGCGAAGCCCCATGGAGGTGGTCCAGTGCACCTCCACGCCCACCTCTTCCGGAGGGCTTGCGGTGCGTATGCCGTCCTGCCCGCCCAGGAGGGCAGCGCGCAGCAGCCACGTGCGGGCTTCGGCACATGACGCCTCCCAGTCCGCGCGGTGTCGGTCCGCCTGGAGAGCGAGACGCTGTCGGTCGGGGAAGAGGATCCGCAGCTTGCGGTCCAGCTGCTCCCGGCCGCGCAGGGCGATGGCCTGCCTCCGGCGCAGCCAGTTGCGTCCCGCCCGGCCTGGTGGGACTCCCGGCAGCATCACCGTCATCAGGTCACCCGCCGTTCTCCGGGTGGGCGTCAAGGAGGGCCTGCGGGATCATGGTCAGCTCGCGCCGGGGCAGGACCCGCACGACGTCCCAGCAGCGGGCGAGGGTCTCGTCGAACTCGCGAAGCTCCTCACGCCCCTGGTTCACGAGCCGGCGCTCGAACTCGGTCTCGAAGCGCAGGTACATCTGGTCGGTGGCGTTCAGGGCGGCTGCGCCGACGATCTCGGCCAGCTCTCGGATGGCCCGCGCGTGGGCGAGCGCGGCAAGCAGCTGAGCGGCGAGCTCGAGGTGTCCTTCGCGGGTGCGACCGGCCCCGGCACCGTTGCGCATGAGCCGGGAGAGCGAGGCCAGCGGGTCGACCGGTGGGTAGACGCCTCTCGCCTGGACCGCACGACTGAGGACGATCTGACCCTCCGTGATGTAGCCCGTCAGGTCGGGAACCGGGTGGGTGATGTCGCCCGCAGGCATCGTCAGCACCGGGACCACCGTCACAGATCCCGCCTGTCCGTGGATCCGGCCGCAGCGCTCGTACAGCGTGGCGAGGTCGCTGTAGAGGTAGCCGGGGTAGGCGCGGCGGCCAGGGAGCTCGCCGCGGGCCGACGACACCTCGCGCAGCGCCTCGGCGTAGCTCGTCATGTCCGCCAACACGACGAGCACGTGCCGGTCGAGGTCGAAGGCCAGGTGTTCGGCCACGGTCAGCGCGATGCGGGGCGTAAGGATGCGCTCCACCACGGGGTCGTCGGCGGTGTTGAGCAGGAGGACGAGCTCGCCGCTGTCGAGCCGTTCCTCTAGCGCGTCGCGGACGGCGTCAGCGTCGGCGTGCGTCAGGCCCATGGCGGCGAAGACCACACTGAACGGCTCGTCACCAGCGGTCGACTGCGCGGCCAGCTGTGCCGCCAGCTCGAGGTGCGGCAGCCCGGCGGCGGAGAAGATCGGCAGCTTCTGCCCGCGGACCAGGGTGGTGAGGGCGTCGATGGCGGACACTCCGGTGAGGACTGGCTCTGCGGGCGGCGCGCGATGGATCGGGTTCAGCGGCCGACCGGCCACCGGGGAGGTCGAACGGCCCGAGATGGGCGGACCGCCGTCGATCGGCTCGCCGCGGCCGTTGCAGACTCGCCCGAGCCACCCAGCCCCGATCGGGATGCGCACAGGCGCCCCGGTGAAGGCCACCGTGGTGCCCTTCGGCAACAACCCGTCGGTGCCCTCGAGGACCTGCACGACCGCCAGGTCGTGGTCCACCTCGAGGACGATGCCGTGGCGGGTCGACCCAGCGCCGTCCGCAGCGGTCGATCCGGCGGCAGACCCGGCGCCTTCCGCAGCGGTCGACCCGGCGGCAGACCCGGCGGCAGACCCGGAGCCGTCCCAAGCGGCCGTCGCGGACGAGACCCGCACCACCGCGAACTCGTCCCAGCCAACGCCGGACACCCCCTGAACGACCACGAGGGGTCCGCGGATCTCGCTGACGCCAGAGTGCTCGACGCTGGGGCCTGCCCACGTCCGCTGCGCCTGCTGCGCCTGCCGCACCTTCATCGCAGTCCCTCCAGCCGGGAGAGGACCTGGTCACGGCGCGCGGTGACCCCATCCACGTCCTCGGGCGCGGTCTCCTGGGCGGCCCGCAGCAGTGGCGAGAAGTCGAGCTCCTCGATCTCGGCGGCGGTGACCCCGACCTCGCCGACGAGGCTCTCGCAGGAGTCGACGACGGCCAGGACGGCCTCCACGAGGGCGGCGGTCTTGGCCGGGCCGCAGCGGGCGTCGTTGGCCGAGAGTGCGCTCTGCTGCAGAACTCCCTCGCGCAGCAGCCGTCCGCCGAGCAGCGCCACCCGTTCGTGACCCGGCAGGGAGTTGACCCCGACGAGCGCGGCGAGGTCGCTCAGCCGGTCGGCTTCCGCGAGGAGCCCGGTGACCCTGGCCCGGCGGCGGCTCCAGCCTGGGTCGCCATTGCGGGAGTACCACACCCCCAGGTGCTCGGCGTCGCGCGAGAAGGAGCCGGACCATGCGACGGCCGGGTAGTGCCGAGCGTAGGCAAGGTCGCGGTCGAGAGACCACATGCCCCGGACGAAGCGTTCGGTCTGCGCGGTGACCGGCTCGGTGGTGTCGCCGCCGGGCGGGGACACAGCGCCGATGATCGTCACCGACGCCTCGGTGCCGCCGAGGGTTCTCACCCGCCCGGCCCGCTCGTAGAAGGCCGCGAGCGCCGATGGCAGGGTCGCGGGGTATCCCTCCTCGGCGGGCAGGGCTCCCGAGCGCGATCCGAACTCACGCAGCGCTTCCGCCCAGCGGGAGGTCGAGTCGGCGATGACGACGGCGTCGTAGCCCATGTCCCGGAAGTACTCGGCGACGGTGACGCCGCTGTAGATGCTTGCCTCCCGCGCCATCATCGGCATGTTGGAGGTGTTGGCGATGATGACCGTCCGCTCCGCCAGCCGGCGGCCGGTGGTCGGGTCGGTGAGCTCGGCCAGCTCCGCCAGCACGTCAGCCATCTCGTTGCCGCGCTCCCCGCACCCCACATAGACGATGACATGGGCGGCGCACCACTTCGCGATCTGTTGCAGCAGCATGGTCTTGCCGGTCCCGAACCCACCCGGCACCGCGACCGTGCTGCCGCGAGCCACGGGGAAGACCGCGTCGATAACCCGCTGTCCGGTGAGCAGCGGCTCGACGGCGTCACGCCGCTCCCGCACTGGTCGCGGACGGCGAATCGGCCAGTCCACCACGGGCGAGACCTCGACGCCGCCGACCCTCGCCACCGGCTCCGCGGCGGCGCGCTGCCCTGGGGGTGCGAGCCACTCGACCGGCCCGCGCAGGCGGGGCGGCACCAGCACCCGCTGCTCGATCAGGCCCGGCCCGGGGAGAGTGCCGAGCACCGTGCCCTCGTCCACCGTCTCACCGAGCCCCACCTTGGGGGCCCATTCGAGGACCGAGTCCACCTGGCCACGGGAGCCGCCGGGCGCGAGCCAGACCGGGGCGCCGGACAGTGGTCGCAGCAGCCCGTCGAACACGCCCCCGAGCAGGTGGGGCCCAAGGCGAGCCGACAGGGGTCGCCCCAGCGCGGCCACCTGGTCCCCGGCACGGAGGCCTCCGGTGTACTCGTAGGACTGCGCGGAGACCGAGGCCCCGCGGATCGCCACGACCTCCCCCGGAAGCCGGTGCGGGCCGAGCGCCACCATCTCGGACATGGCCACGCGCTCGAGCCCCTCGATCTCGACGAGGGGTCCGCTCACCCGGACGACGCGCGCCCCGCTCAGCCTCTGGTCCACAGCTCCTCCAGGTCGACGGTGTCGAGTGCGCTGTCGGCCAGGGCGGCAACGGAGGCATCGATGGTGCGCCCGTCGGCGGCCCGGGCAAGCAGCCCGCCGTCCGGTGCGCCGACGACCTCGACGGAGTCGCCGAGCCGACGTCGTAAGGCGGACTCGAGCCGGCTGAGGTTACCGGGCTGGTCCAGGAGCGTCCGGACGGTATGCCGTGCCTGCCGGACCAGCTCGTCGTAGACCCCGCGCTGCGCGGCGAGCAGGCCGCTCCTGGCGGCCCGCCGGGCCGCGGCACGTTCGGCGGCCAACACGTCGGCACCATCGGCTTCCCCCTGCCGCCGGGCGTCGGCAAGGAGCGTGTCCGCCTGTGCCTGGGCGGTTGCCAGCGCGGCCTGACCCTCGGCCTCCGCCGCACTGACCATCGCGCCCGCCTCCGCCCGGGCGCGCGTGACGAGCGCTGCCTGGAGCGGCGCCAGGCCCAGCTCAGTGCGGCGCGGACTGTCGCGTCGCGGTTCGCGTGTTGTGTCCCGGGTGGTGACGGTCATGGCGGCATCACCACCGTCAGGGGTGCTGACGGCCGCGTGCGCTCCTCGCCGAGGACTGCGGCCGCGGCCGACGTGAGGATCACGACTGCTGCATCCGACACCTCGCTCCAGGCCTCGCGGACCTCGTCAGTGCCGTCGGCCAGACGCACCCGGACACCGGCAAGGGCGAATCCGGCCACCGCCTGCTCCTCGCCCACCGCGACGATGGCGCGCCCGGGGTCGACGCGGGCCCGCACAGCCCTCACGCCTTCCCGATCAGGATGATCGAGACGATCAGCCCGTAGATGGCGATGCCCTCGGCCAGGCCGACGATCACCATGGCCCGGCCGAACAGCTCCGGTCGCTCGCTCATCGCTGCGAGCGCCGCAGATCCGGTGTAGGCGACGGCGATGGCGGCGCCGATCGAGGACCCGGCCACCGCTATTGCGGCCCCGATCAGGGCGGACCCGCTGGATCCGGCCGTCGCAGCGGCCGCCGTCGCCGTGGCCGCCCTCACCGTGGCGGAGCTGCCTGCGACGGCCGCGGCGGACGGAGCAGCGGTGAGGGCGACCAGGACCAGCGCTGTCGCCGACACAGCGATGAGTCCGCTGACCGCCAGAGCCCAGCGCAGCGGGACGCCGCGCCTCGGGCCGGCCGCCCGACGCCGCACCACGAGAAACGCCAGCGCGGCGAAAGCAGCCACCGGGGGAAGGGCAATCAGCCAGGTGAGCATGGGACCTCCTCAGGGTCGTGCGGTCTGGTCGAGCGGCTCGAAGCGGTCGGGGTCGAAGGGGTGGTCCGGGGTGATGTCGCGAGCCGCCTGCTCGACGGGTCTGTCGATCGGAATGTGCCACGGGCGGAACGGAAGGCCTTCGCCGTCGAAGACGCGGGAGAACAGCTCGTAGTACTCGAGGCGGAGAGCCTGTATGCCGGCCACGAGGCCTTCCAGCGCGAAGGAGACCGCGTTGCCCACGAGGAACACCAAGGGGGCCGCCACGACCGCGACCAGACCGCCGCCGGACCAGAGCCCGGTGGTGGCCTCCCAGACGACGGCGCCGAGTGCGGCGTGGGTCAGGCCGAAGGCGGCCAGGCGAGCGAAGCTGACGAGGTTCGACCCCAGCCGAACGACGAGGTCGAACAGCTCGATGCCCGCCTGCGCCGCACCGGCGCCGCCGCCGCCCGCGGCGGCCAGCAGGCCGGCATACGCCGTGGTCATCCCGGCGGCGGTCAGGAGACCGCCGAGCCAGGCCAGCCACGCGTAGTGGAGGTAGACGCCGCCGACCACGCCGCCGAGCCCGAGGAAGAGCGTGGCGCCGGCCACGCCGGACGGTGCGTAGACGGCGCGGCGCCAGCCGCCCTCGCGGAAGCGGTTGATGATGCCGAGGGCGTAGGCGCCGGCGAGGAGGACCGCACCGACGGCGATGCCGGTGACGAGCAGCTCCACAGGCCGGTCGAGGGGGTCGAGCCACAGCACGGGGAGCAGGCCTGTCGGGCCGAAGAACTCGCCGTAGAGCGCGCCGAAGGCCATGCTCGCGAGGCCGGCGCCGAGGAGGAAGAGCCAGACCGGGCGCAGCCGATCCAGGCGGTTCGACCACCCCAGACGGACGGCTATGGCAGCCAGGACCAGGAGGGCTCCCTGCCCGACGTCGGCGAACATCATGCCGAACATCACGACATAGGCGAGCCCGGCGACGAGCGAAGGGTTGACGTCGGCGTACGGGATGGTGGCGTAGGTCTCGACCAGCGGTGCGAACTCACGGGCTGCACCGGTTTCGGCAAGCAGCGTGGGCGGCAAGGAGCCGGGAGGTCTCGGAAGGGCCAGGACCGCGCCTCCGCTCGGGGCGACGCGCTCGGCGAGCTCTGGGAGCCGCTCTGACGGGATCCAGCCGACCAGGCCCGAGACGCTGCCGCGAGTGAGCGCCTGTCCGGCCCGCCGGTCGAGCTCGGCCTCGCCGGCAATCAGGTCCACCCGGCCGGTGCGCTCGCACTCGTCGAGGTCTGGCGGCGAGGAGGACAGGGTGGGGCTGAGGTCTGCACCCGGGTGGAGTCGCAGCAGACGCGCCGCAGCGCTGCCAGCGGCAGCACCGGCCTCGAGGTCGGGTCCGGCGTCGTCGAGCTGCACGCTGCCCGCATCGGCTGTGGTCGCGAGCACCTCCCTCAGGGCGCCGCTCGGGGCGAGCAGCGCCACGCGCTCCATCGCAACCGGCTCCAAGGCCTCACGCCACCGCATCGAAGTCCTCCGTGAGGGTGCCGCCCCGGGAGGCGAGCTCGAGCGCGCCGCGGACCCGCCACGCATCTGCGGCCAGGGCAGCGGCGGCCCCGACGATCGCCTGGCGGCCGGCGCCGGGCCGGCGGACCATGGCCAGACCCTCGTGGTCCACGCGGGTCCACCACCGGGCCTCGGCCCGCCACAGGTCGGCTGGGTGAGCCACGTCGGAGAGCGTCCACTGCGCCGGGTTGGGCAGCGCGGCAACGAGCTCGGGCAGGCTGCGTGCCCCCACGGCGGCTGGGCCGAGCACGCGGAGCGCGGCTGCCTGGGCACCGGCCGGCAGCTCACGGGGCTCAGGAACCAGCTCGCGCGCCACCAGCAGCGCCAGGCCGCCGGCCGCCCATGCCGAGGCCTCCGGGACCGCTGCCATCACCCGGTCGGCAAGCGCGGCCTGCATCGAGAGGCCGACCGCCCGGGGCGACTCTGCACCCGGGTCGCCCCAGGCAGAGGTGGCCAGGACCGCCCGCACCTCCTCGGCGCTGGTGGTCTGCTGCAGGCGGAGCCAAGCGGTGGAGAGTCCGCCGAGCCGGTACGGGCTGGGCACCGGCTCTCCGGACAGCCGGCGCAGGTGGTCGACGGTGTTGAACACCTCGAGCGCAGCCAGCAGGACGCGCAGCATGCCCACGCCCTCCCTCGGTGCCCAGCCGGCGAGGACCCGGAGGTTCCAGGCCGTCGTGTCGATGACCGCGCGCTGCGCGTCGGGGAGCGGCTGGCCGGCGCGGACGTCGTGGCCGTACGTCGAGCGGGCGAGTGCGTTGACGGCGTCGTCGAGCGAGGCGCTGGCCGCCAGTCTCCGGGCGCCGTCACGGCCGAGCCGGCGGCTGGTCATCGCCCGGGCCCGCACGCTCACCGCCACCCAGCCCGCCGTCATGGCGGTTCCTCTTCGCGGCCCTCGGGGCGAGCACCGGCGGCAAGCATGGCGTTCACTGCCTGCTCCACACCGGCGAGGTATTCGGGGAACCCCGCGCGGGCCCGCGTCGCGAGGTCGGCCGCGCCCCGGTCAGCGGCTTCGCGGACCGCCGTGGTGTCCGCCCGGCCGGCGTCACGCGTCGCCGTCGCGGCGGCGGCTCGCTCGGACTCGGCCCGCACCTCGGCGCCGGCCACCAGGGACCGCACCCTTTCTTCGTCACGACGACGGATCTCCTCCGACCGACGCCGGCCCTCCGCCAGCAGCGCGGCGCACTCCTGCTCGGTGTCGGCCAGCCGGGCGAAGACGGTGTCGAGCTCGGCTGCGAGCCGCGCGGCGTGGTCTACAGGCACCCCGGCGGCCGTCGCCGCACCGGGAGCCCCCGACGGCCGGAAGCGGTAGAGCAGGTCGCGCACGCGGGGCACCGACACCGCCTCCTCTCCGGGGCGGGGCCGCTGCGGAGGACACGCGAGACCCCGCTAGCTCGACTCTAGGAGGGTCGAGCGAGCGGATCAGGGGCCATTGGTCCCCCGCTGCGTCAGGGAGTCGGGTGCCGCGCGTCGTAGCGCGCGAACCCCGGCTGCAGTCGCGCCAGCCCAGCGACCGCGGCCACACACAGAAGGCCTCCGATCAGCGCTGTTCGGCCCTCTCCCATGACTGCGGTGGCGAGCCCGCCGGCCAGCTCCCCGAGCCTCGGGCCGCCCGCGACGACCACGATGAACACGCCCTGGAGCCTGCCGCGCAGGTGGTCAGGGGTGGCGGCCTGGAGGATCGTGGTCCGGAAGACGGCGGACACCGAGTCAGCAGCACCCGCGACTGCCATCGAGGCCAGGCCCGCCCACAGCGCGGCCCCGCGCGAGAGCACGCCTCCCGCGGCCAGCAGGGCCGCGCCGAATCCCGAGATCGCGAACCCCCAGCCGACGACGCTCACCAGGATCGCCAGGCCTTGGCGGCGCACCACTCCGAGCCGCCCCGAGAAGAACATCGCGACGATCCCGCCCACCGCCGCCGCCGCACTGAGCGCCCCGACGGTCTTCGCACCGCCCCCGAAGATCACCGCCCCCGCTGCAGGGAAGAGCACGCGGGGCTGGGCGAGCAGCATGGCCGCGATGTCGGCGAGGAACGTCATGCGGACGTTGGGCCGCGTCGCCAGGAACCGAAAGCCGTCGAGCACCGAGCGCAGACCCGGCCGGGAGGCCCCGAGGTCGCCGTGCCGCTCGGGCGGCAGCGCCGGCAGCCGCGCCAGCCCCCAGAGGGCGGCGGTCGTGATCACCGCGTCGAGCGTGTACGCCGCCTTGAAACCGCCCCAGTCGACGAGCACGCCCGCCAGCAGCGGCCCGACCGTGAGCGAGGTGTTCATGGCGAAGACCGTCAGCGCGTTGGCGGCGGGCAGCAGCTCGGTCGGCAGGATCCGCGGGTAGATCGAGCTGCGCGCCGGCGACGACACCGCGAAGGCGCCGTTCCACAGCGCCACGAGCGCGTAGAGGACACCGACATGGGTGTTGCCCAGCCACGCCTGCAGCGCGCACAGGATGCTGGACCCGAACGCCACCGACTGCGCCACCAACGCCACCCGCCTGCGGTCATGGTGGTCGATCAGCGACCCGCCGTAGAGGCCGAACGCCACCAGCGGCACGAGCGCGAACAGACCGACCAGCCCGACGGCGGCGGTGGACCGGGTCAGCGCGTAGACCTGCAGGCCGATCGCGACCACCGCCATCTGCGAGCCGATGTTGGAGAGGGTGAACCCGGCATACAGGCGGCGGTATGCCGGGTGGGCACGCAAGGGGGTCAGGTCCAGCAGCAGGGCCATGCCGTCAGTCCCTGACCGTGATGCCCAGCTGGGTCGCAAGGGCGGGGGCGAGGTCGAGGAGCTGCAGTCGGGAGATCGAGGCGCCCCGGAGCGACGGGATGCCCTGCGGCGAGATGAGGTCGGCGCCCGACAGGTCGACACCCGTGAGCTCCGCCTGGGTGAAGTCGGGCGTCACCAACCGGCAGCCGTCGAAGGTGACGTCCTTCATCACCGCAGCGCCGAAATCGGGCTCGACCAGGACGCAGTCCTCGAAGGCCACCTCCCGGAGCCGGGCGCCGCGCGCGTTGAGGAACTCGATCTTGCCGCCCACGACCCGGACCCGGCGCCACGTGGCGCCGTACATCGCAACGGCACCGAGGCGCGTGCCCTCGAGGGTGCAGTCGAGCCACTCGCTGCTGGGGAGCTCCAGACCGGTGCCGCGGACCGCGCGCAGGCGGGTGTCGGTGATCCGGGCCCCGCGCAGACGGACCCCGGAGAGGTCGGCATCCTCGATGACGCAGTCGATCAACCGCGCATCCGTGCCGTCGGCACCGCTCAGGTCACCGGTGAGCGTCACCTCGTCCAGCAGCTGGCCCGGCCCGAGCCGCCCGAGCCGCCTGGGGCGCCCGGGCCCCGGCCCCAGTCGCCCCGGCTCACCCGTCGATGGGCTCACGCCTCGACCGGCGCGCGAGCGCCCTCGGATCTCGGCGTGGCCGCCCTGGCGGGAGGCGGAGCGAAGAACAGCGCCGCCACCACGGCGATGAGGATCACGGCGGCCGGCAGCAGCAGAGCCTCGCCCATGGCCGTGCTGAACCCGTCGTGCAGCGGGGCCGGCAGCGTAGCGCCCAGCGCGGGCCCACCACCGCGGGGCTGACCGGCCGCCTGGGGCAGGTTGGCGCTGACCCTGGCCTCGATGAACACCGCGATCGCCGCCGAGCCCAGCACGGCGCCGACCTGGCGCGTGGTGTTGTAGACGCCCGCCCCCGCGCCGGCGAGCCGTGGCGGGAGGTTGCGCGTCGCGGTGATCGACAGCGGGCCCCACATGCCGGCGTTGGCGAGGCCGAGCACCGCCGCGGGCAGGAGCAGCTGCCAGGTGGGGGTGTCGGGATGGAGCAGGTACGTGTACCAGGCCAGGGCCAGCGCGCAGAGGAACAGGCCGGTCACGGCCAGGACCCGCGGGTTGCGGGTCTGGATGTAGCGCCCCATGAGGGGTGCCAGGAACGCCGAGACCACGGCCATCGGCACGAGCATCAGGGCGGACTGCGTGGGCGTCATGCCCCGGACCGCCTGGAAGTAGAGGATCAGAGGGATGCCCATGGCGGTGATCGTGAAGCCCACTGCGGAGATGCCGAGGTTGGCCAGGGAGAAGTTGCGGTCGCGGAACAGGCCCAGCGGCAGCAGTGGCTCGCGCCGCACCCGGGACTGCCACCACGCGAACACCGCGAGCGCCACGAGACCGGCCGCGATGAGCCGCCACACCGTGATCGGGCCCGCGATGGTCCCCCAGTGGTAGGTCTCCCCCTCCTGGAGGCCGAAGACGAGCAGGAACATGCCGACCGCCGACAGCACCACTCCCAGGAGGTCGAAGGAGTGCTCGTGGGTCTCCAGCGACGGCACGAGGCGGGCGGCCAGGACCAGTCCCACCAGGCCGACCGGGACGTTGACGAAGAAGATCCACTCCCAGCCGACCGTGTCGGTCAGGACGCCGCCGAGGATGGGTCCGACCAGGGTCGCGACGCCCGCGACCGAGCCCCACAGGCCCAGCGCGGCGCCGCGCTTCTGCGGCGGGAACATGCGGGTGATCACCGCCATGGTCTGGGGAGTCATCAGGGCTGCGCCGAGGCCCTGGAACACCCGCGCCGTGACAAGCATGCCGATCGAGGTGGACACCCCGCACCACGCCGACGCGGCGGTGAACAGCACCAGCCCCGCGAGGTAGATGCGCTTGGGCCCGACCCGGTCGCCGAGCCGCCCCGTGATCAGGACGGGGACGGCGTAGGCCAGCAGGTAGGCACTGGTCACCCAGACCACGCCGTTGATGTCGGTGTGCAGGCCGCCCATGATCGTGGGCATCGCCACCGTGACGATCGTCGAGTCGACGAGGATCATGAAGAAGCCGATGACCAGCGCCCACAGGGCGGGCCAGGGCCGCTTGCCTCCGGTCTCGAAGACGAACTCGGGTGCTGTGGTCATGAGGCTGAGTCTTCCTTCAGGGTGTGACGGTGGGGGCGGGCGTTCGGCATGGCGGCCTGCGCTCGTTGCGGCTGGCCGCGTCGGCGCCGGTCATGGCGCGAGGGCCGCCTGACGCCGAGTGCGCCCGAACTCCTCGAGCGACTCCCGGCTCCACGTCAGGTCGCCGCTGCGCAGCCGCCGGACGAGGGCCTCGGTCCAGGCGAGGTCGCTCCGGGTCATGGTGGACAGCCACGTGTGCTCGATCCAGAGCACCTCCGGGAGGTCGCTCCCGCGCAGGTGCGGCTCGGCGGCGTCGAGCGAGTCGAGCTCAGAGCGCAGAGCCGCCGCCCGCCGAGCCAGGAGGGCGGCCGCGGCGGAGGGCTCGAGGTTGTGCAGCTCGGCCAGCGCCAGGGGGAACTCGGGGAACTCCTCCGCCCTGCGCGCGACGGCCTGTGCCACGTGGGCTGCCACCGCCTCTCGGCCAGCCTCGGTGATGGCGTAGGTCGTGCGCTCGGGGCGGTTGCCCTCCCGCCCGGTGCCTGCCGCTTCCAGCAGCCCGAGCTCGGCGAGCCGGTTGACCGCGTGGTACAGCGTGCCGGGCCGCACCTTCACGAGCCGGTCCTCGCGCCGCTTCAGCATCTCCTGGAAGACCTCGTAGGGGTGCCGCGGCTGCTCGGCGTAGATGGCGAGTGCCGCGAACTGGAGCGGGGTGAGCGTGGCTGGCTCGGACGGCATACCCCCATTGAACTATTCCGGTTGGGCTATCTCAAGTGGTATGCCGGCCAGCCGGCTTCCCGGGTCGCCTCGCGCGGGTGCCCACCATGTGGTCCCGCCGTCCGCCAACCGCCCCTCATGGGGGCTGGCGTGCACAATGGTGCCGCCCGACAACGGCGTACGAGCACAGAACAGGGGACCACACCCATGTCCGACCACGACTTCAAGCCTGGCCTCGAGGGCGTCATCGCGTTCGAGTCGGAGATCGCCGAGCCGGACCGGGAGGGCGGCGCGCTGCGCTATCGCGGCGTCGACATCAACGACCTCGTGGGGCGCGTGTCGTTCGGCAATGTGTGGGGCCTCCTCGTCGACAACGAGATGAACCCGGGCCTGCCCCCTGCGGAGCCGTTCCCCCTGCCGATCCACAGCGGCGACGTGCGTGTCGACGTGCAGGCCGCGCTGGCGACGCTCGCCCCGCTGTGGGGGCTCCGGCCGCTGCTCGACATCGAGGCGGACGAGGCGCGCGACAACCTGGCCCGGGCGTCGGTGATGGCGCTGTCGTTCGTGGCGCAGTCCGCGCGCGGGCTGTCGCTGCCGATGGTTCCCCAGAAGCGGGTCGACGAGGGACGGACGATCGTCGAGCGGTTCATGATCCGCTGGCGGGACGAACCCGACCCGCGCCATGTCGAGGCGGTCGACGCCTACTGGGTCTCGGCGGCAGAGCACGGCATGAACGCGTCGACGTTCACCGCTCGGGTGATCGCCTCGACCGGGGCGGACGTGGCGGCCTGCCTGTCGGGTGCGGTGGGTGCGATGTCGGGGCCGCTGCACGGAGGGGCGCCCTCGCGCGTGCTGCACATGATCGAGGGCGTCGAGGAGACCGGAGACGCGATGGCCTACGTGAGGGGCGTGCTCGACCGGGGCGAGCGGCTGATGGGCTTCGGACACCGGGTCTACCGCGCCGAAGACCCCCGCGCCCGGGTACTCCGCGCGACGTGCGAGCGGCTCGGGGCGCCCCGGTTCGAGGTGGCGGCGGCGCTCGAGAAGGCGGCGCTGGACGAGCTGCACGCACGGCGCCCCGACCGCGTGCTGGCGACCAACGTGGAGTTCTGGGCGGCCGTGCTGCTGGACTTCGCCGAGGTCCCGGCGTCGATGTTCACGCCGATGTTCACCTGTGCGCGGACGGCCGGCTGGGCAGCGCACATCCTGGAGCAGAAGAAGACCGGCCGCCTGATCCGGCCGAGCGCGCGCTACATCGGCGAGGGGCCCCGGCCGGTGGAGTCCATCAGCGGCTGGCACGCCTGACCCGGCCGGTGGAGTCCATCAGCGGCTGGCAGGCCTGGCCCGGCTGGCCCGGCTGGCACGCCTGGCCCGGCTGGCACGCCTGACCTCGGATGCCGGTCCGGGTGGTGGACCTCACGTCCCACGCCTCGGGACGCGGTGAGACACTGGCGCACGTGACTGAGACGACCCAGAGCACCCTTGCGATCCCTGCCGACCTCCTTCCCGGCGACGGCCGTTTCGGCTGTGGTCCGTCCAAGGTGCGGCCGGAGCAGGTCGACTACCTCGCCTCGATCAGCCGTACCGTCCTGGGCACCTCTCACCGCCAGGCCCCGGTCAAGAACCTCGTCGGAGCGGTGCGAGAGGGCATCAGCGAGCTGTTCTCGCTTCCCGAGGGGTACGAGGTCGTGCTCGGCAACGGCGGCTCGACGGCGTTCTGGGACATCGCGGCCTTCGGCCTGGTGCGCGAGAAGGCCCAGCACCTGTCGTTCGGCGAGTTCTCCAGCAAGTTCGCGGCGGTCACCACCAGGGCTCCGTTCCTCGCCGAGTCCACAGTCATCAAGAGCGACCCGGGCACCAGGCCCGTGCCCCAGGCCGAGTCGGGTGTCGACGTCTACGCGTGGGCCCACAACGAGACATCGACCGGCGTGATGGCCCCTGTCGACCGGGTCGCGGGTGCGGACGACGGCTCGCTCGTGCTCGTCGACGCGACGTCGGGGGCCGGCGGGCTGCCGGTCGACATCACGCAGTCCGACGTCTACTACTTCGGGCCGCAGAAGTGCTTCGCCTCCGACGGGGGCCTGTGGTTGGCGATCTTCTCGCCCGCCGCGCTGGCCCGGGTCGAGGCGATCGCGGTGAGCGGCCGCTGGGTTCCCGACTTCTTCAGCCTCCCGACGGCGATCGACAACTCGCTGAAGAACCAGACCTACAACACGCCGGCGGTCGGCACCCTGGCCCTCCTGGTCAACCAGCTGAAGTGGCTGAACGACCAGGGCGGCCTGGACTGGGCCACCAAGCGCACCGCCGACTCCTCGAGCCGGCTGTACACCTGGGCTGAGCAGACGGCATACACCACGCCGTTCGTCGCCGACCCCGACCACCGCTCGCAGGTCGTGGCGACCATCGACTTCACCGACGACGTCGACGCTGCCGCGGTCGCGAAGGTGCTGCGCTCCAACGGTGTCGTCGACGTGGAGCCGTACCGCAAGCTCGGGCGCAACCAGCTGCGCGTCGCGACCTTCCCGGCCATCGAGCCCGACGACGTGAGCAGCCTGATCGCCTGCGTCGACCACGTCGTGTCCCGGCTCTCCTGACCTCCCTCCGCTTGTTCCCGGACCCGCCGACGGCGGCACCGCTGTAGCGGCCCGCAGTCGGCGGGTCGGGCAACACGTCGGGTTGATGTGAGCCGGTCTCGCGCATGGACCGTAACCCGCGGGCGCCGGGCTCGTTGGACCCTGGGTGAAGGTCCTGCGCATCCCCCGCCTGCCCTGGCGGCACGTCGGCGCGCTTCTGCCCGCGGTCGCCCTGGTGGGCACGGGCGCGGCCCTGGCGATGACCGGAGGGCCGGTCGGCGCAGATGCCGTCGCCGACGGCGGGCCTCAGGTCTCGGTGCCCGGCTCCCCGGTCGACCAGGGACCGGGCTTCACGCTCCCCCCGCTGCCCCAGGTGCCCGGGGCCGACCCGACGGGCCAGCCGGGCACCCAGCTGCCCCCGGAAACGCTCGCGAACGGCATACCAGCCCAAGCCCTTGCCGCCTACCAGCGCGCCGCCCAGCTGCTCGGTGCCGCAGACCCCGAGTGCCGTGTGGACTGGCCGCTCATCGCGGCCCTCGGCAAGGTGGAGAGCGACCATGGCCGGTATGCCGGCAGCGGCCTCGACCTGAACGGCACGGTGCGTCCGGGCATCTACGGGCTGCCGCTGGACGGGTCCGACGGCACGGCACTCGTGCGAGACACCGATCGCGGCTCGCTGGACCGCGACCCCACCTACGACCGCGCTGTTGGCCCGATGCAGTTCATCCCGGGCACCTGGCGACGGGTTGGCGTGGACGCCAACGGTGACGGCGCAAAGGACCCGCAGAACATCGGGGACGCCGCCACTGCGGCTGCGGTGTACCTGTGCTCGGGACCCGGGGACCTCACGGACGACAGCACCCTGACCGCCGCGATCCTGCGCTACAACAACTCGATGGACTACGCCGAGCAGGTGAAGTCGATCGCCGAGGGCTACCGTCGCGGCTACAGCGTGATCCCGGCGACACCGCTGCCGAGCTCGAGCTACTCCGCCGCTCCGTACCTGCCCACCCGTGCGGGGGCGGGCCGTTCGGACGCCTCCGCTCCGGAGGACCACGCCGCTGGTGGCGGCTCCTCTGAGAGGCGGGCTCCGCAACCGACCTCGACCGGCTCCGGCAGCGGCTCGACCGGCACGGGCAGCTCTGCTGGCAGCGACAGCCCAGCGGCCGCGCAGTCCTCCGGCAGCCTCGACCCGGTGACGAAGGTCGTCAGCTCGGTGGTGTCGAGACCCAGCAGCTCGACCACGACGTCCTCACCCAGCCCGACCGAGACCTGCTATGTCAACCTGCTGGGCGTGAGGGTGTGCGACCCGCTCTGAGCGCGTCCACGACGCCTCGGCCGCGAGGCGGGGGGCGGGGGGGCGCCTGGGGGCAACAGCTCGGCCGCAAAGCGTGGGGCGCAAGTCCTCGGTCCCGAGGCGGCCAGCCTGCCCGCCCTTATCGGGCGAAGGTCGCGATCGCGGCCGCCACGACCAGCAGCACCAGCACGGCGATCGTGACCCGCCGCCGGAACACCGGCGTCACCGTGCCGCCTCGGGCACCGGCTCGGAGGCCGGCGACGTGCTCACGACGAACCGGGGCCGCCGCTGTGACTCGTAGCTCACCCGCACATTCTCCTGCCGCGCGAGCCAGATGCTGACCGCGACCAGCATGAGGCCCACCGCGACCGACCCGATGCCGATGGTCCAGCGCGGACCCCAGGCGTCACCGATCCAGCCGATGACGGGTGCGCCGAAGGGCGTGCCGCCCATGAAGATCGCCATGTAGAGAGCCATCACGCGGCCGCGCAGGCTGGGTGCCACGCGCAGCTGGACCATGGCGTTGGCCGTCGTGAGCGCGGTCAGGGCCGTGAGGCCGACCGGCACCAGCGAGAGGGCGAACAGCGGGTAGGTGGGGGCCAGCGCGGCCGCACCCGAGGCCACGGTGAACCCGGACAGAGCCACGAGGAGGTGGCGCAGCCGGGGCCTGGCCCGCCGCGCCGAGAGCAGCGCCGCCGACAGCGAGCCGATCGCCATGATCGAGCCGAGCAGACCGTACTCCGTCGGGCCCTTGCCAAACTCCTTCGTCGCCATCAGCGCGGTCGTGATCTGGTAGTTCATGCCGAACGTGCCCAGCACGAACACGATCACCATGACCAGGACGATGTCCGGTCGCCCGCGCACGTAGCGCACGCCCTCCCGGATGGCGCCCTTTCCCCGCGTCAGGCCGGCCGGGCGCAGCTCGGCGGCCCGCATGGACGCCAGCGCGACCAGCACCGCGACGAACGTCAGGGTGTTGACCACGAAGGCGATCCCTGTGCCCCACGCAGCGATCACCAAACCGGCGATGCCCGGGCCCACGAGGCGGCCGGCATTGAAGGATGCGCTGTTGAGCGACACCGCGTTGGCGAGCCGCTCACGCGGCACCATCTCCGAGACAAAGGACTGGCGTGCTGGGTTGTCCACGGCCGTCGCCAGTCCCTGGGCCAGTGCAAGCAGGTAGATCTGCCAGAGCTGGGCGGAGTGGGTCAGGACGAGTATGCCGGTCAGCAGGCTCGTCAGGGCGAGGAACGTCTGCGTGACGGCCAGGATCGCTCGCTTGGGGAACCGGTCGGCGATCATGCCGGCCCAGGGCGCGAGCAGCAGGAACGGCAGGAACTGGAGCCCGGTGACGATGCCGAGCGCCGACGACGAGTGGTCGGTCAGCTCGGTCAGGACCAGCCAGTCCTGGGCGACGCGCCCCATCCACGTGCCGATGTTGGAGACGAACGCTCCTGAGGCGTAGATGCGGTAGTTGCGGACGTGGAGCGAGGTGAAGGTCGGGCTCACTCGCTCGCCACCCTGGCCAGGATCTGGCTCGCCTTCCGCAGGATGTCCTGCTCCTGCGGCGTGAGCCGCTTGAGCCGCACCACCATCCACTGGTCACGCTTGCGCCGGATGTCCTTCAACACCGTCCTGGCGCCGGGCGTGAGCGAGAGGATGACCTGGCGGCCGTCGGTGGGGTCGTCGGCGCGCTGTACCAGGCCACGCGCGACGAGGCCGTTCACCGTGCGGGTCATGGAGGGCGCGCTGACCTTCTCGTGGTCGGCGAGCTCGCGTGGGGTGCGCGGCGACTCCTCGAGCCGGCACAGCACCGAGAACTGGTGGGGTGCCAGCTCGTCGGCGCTCTCGAAGCGGATGCGCCGCGCGATGCGCATCAGCGCGAGGCGCAGGTCGTTGGAGACCTTGGAGAGCGCTGTCGGTGTCAGCGCCGCAGGAGCGAGAGCCGGCGCGGTCTCGGTTGGCGTCATCAGCAGCTCCTTGACGGTGGTCACAATGTTAGCACAACTCATTACCTTGGCTAACTATTCCGGTCAGTCTCACGACGCGCCGGCTCGCACCGAACTGGAAAA
>DASSJT010000132.1:0-49768 GCA_035691065.1 Dermatophilaceae bacterium | reverse complement strand
CACCGGTCGGGTGGCCCCCACTCGCTGCTGCCAGCCGGCCGACCCCACGGGCCATGGTGCCCCCACCGCCGGTTTGGGATGCTGGCCGCATGGTCATGACCCTCACCGTCGACGGCGGCTCCCCCCTCGTAGGCGACCTCGAAGTGCGGGGTGCCAAGAACCTGGTCTCCAAGGCGATGGTGGCCACCCTGCTCGCCGAAGGCCCGTGCCGACTGCGCGGGGTGCCCGAGATCTCCGATGTCCAAGTCGTCTCGGGGCTGCTGGAGCTGCACGGCGTCAAGATCGACTCCACCGACCGCGACGGCGAGCTGGTCCTCGACCCCACGAACGTCGAGCGGGCGCACGTCGCCGACATCGACGCCCATGCCGGCTCCTCACGCGTGCCAGTGCTCCTGTGCGGCCCGCTGCTCCACCGGCTCGGCGAGGCGTTCATCCCCGACCTGGGCGGCTGCCGCATCGGCGAGCGGCCGATCAACTACCACCTCGACGTCCTGCGGACCTTCGGCGCCGACGTCCAGAAGCGCCCCGAGGGACTGCGGCTCACGGCCCCGTCGGGCCTGCGCGGCGCGCGCATCGAGCTGCCGTACCCGAGCGTCGGGGCGACCGAGCAGGTCCTCCTGACCGCGGTTCGAGCCAAGGGGCTCACCGAGCTGCGCAACGCCGCGGTCGAGCCCGAGATCCTCGACCTGATCGCCGTGCTGCAGAAGATGGGGGCGATCATCGGGGTCGAGACCGACCGCGTCATCCGGATCGAGGGCGTCGAACGGCTCGGTGGCTACGACCACCTCGCCATCCCGGACCGCATCGAGGCAGGATCCTGGGCCTGTGCCGCCCTCGCGACAGGGGGCGATGTCTATGTGCGCGGCGCCCAGCAGCAGCCGATGATGCCGTTCCTGAACGTCTTCCGGAAGGTCGGCGGGGAGTTCGACATCGACGACGAGGGGATCCGCTTCTGGCACCCGGGCGGACCGCTGCAGTCGCTGGTCATCGAGACCGACGTGCACCCCGGGTTCATGACCGACTGGCAGCAGCCGCTCGTGGTGGCGCTGACCCAGACCTCGGGCCTGTCGATCGTCCACGAGACGGTCTACGAGAACCGGCTCGGCTTCACCGAGGCCCTGGCCGACATGGGCGCCCGTATCCAGGTCTACCGAGAGTGCCTCGGCGGGCTGCCGTGCCGCTTCGGCCAGGCCAACTTCCACCACTCGGCGGTCGTCTCGGGCGCCACCCCGCTGACTGGCGCAGAGATCACCGTGCCCGACCTGCGCGGCGGCTTCAGCTACCTCATCGCCGCCCTCGCCGCGAAGGGCACCTCCCAGGTCCACGGGGTCGAGCTGATCTACCGCGGCTACGAGCGGTTCTCGGAGAAGCTGGACGCGCTCGGGGCGCACTACACCGTGACCGACACTCCCTGAGCGGTGACCGGAGCCGGTGGCCGGGCGAGCGACGCCTGCTGAGGCGGCGCGGTCAGCGGATCGGCTGGTCGCCGCCCACGCCGACGATCCACAGGCGGCGCACCGTGCGGCGGTCGTCGTCAAGCTCGATCGAGACCCGCTGTCCCACCCGCACCTTGCGCAGGGCGCTCGCCTGGAAGACCGCCCCGGCGAACCGCACCTGCTGGCCGTCGTCGAGCAGCGCCGTGCCGGCTCCCGTGGCCTCGTCGAAGCTGTGGACGCTCGCCTGCATGGCGTCAATCTAGCCCGTGGGTCGACGGCACCTAGCGTGGGCCTGCGGGACCTAGCCCGTGGGCCTGCGGGCGCCGGCCAGCAGAGCCGCGGTTCGCGGCCCCAGGCCCAGCGCCGCGGCCCGCGCGAGCGAACCCGCGTCGTCGACATCGGTGCGCAGCCTCGGGAGCGGCAGGTCGAGCCGGCGATGCCCCCCCTCCTCGTGCCGTCGCGCCGAGCCGGCCCCGAACCGCGGGCGCAGTCTGTCAGCGTCCAGGGCGGTGAGCAGGACGGTGCCGGTCCCGTCGGCGTCCGGCACGAAGGCCAGGTCGTATGCCGCCGCGGCGCCCAGGCCGGCGGCCAGGTCCCCGGGGCGCAGGGCCGGGACGTCGCCGAGGAGGACGGCGACGGGAACGGCGCATCCAACGTCACGGCCCCCAACGTCACTGCCCCCGACGTCGAGATCACCGGCGTCGAGATCATGGGAGTCACGATCACCGGAGTCGAGGTCCCCGGGGGTGGGTCTGGCCGCCCGCGCGATACCTGCTGCCACCGCGGCGTTCAAGCCCTTGCCGGGATCGGCGACGACCACGGCACCGAGCTCAGCAGCCCACTCCGCCACGCGCGCGTCGCCCGCAACCACGAAGACCAGCCCGGACGGCATACGCTGTGCCGCGGCCGCGGCGGAGTCACGGGCCATCGCCTCGGCCAGGGCGGCCCGGCTGACTCCGTGGGGCGGCCGCAGCCGAGTCTTCGCACCCGTGCCTCCCTTGACAGGGATGACGAGGCGCCAAGGACGAGGGGCACTATGTGGCATCAGCACGATGCTGCCAGTCTGAGGGCGCCTGCTCGACAGCGCCCCCGGTGCCAGCCAAGATGGCTCACCGACGACACGCGAACGGAGCTGATGTGAGGACCAGGCGCCCACTCCCGTGGGGCTACCGGCTTGCCGTGGCCCTGCTCCGGCCGCTGCTGATGCTGCTGACCCGCCGCGACTGGCGGGGGGCGGAGAACCTGCCGCGCACCGGCGGGTTCGTGGCGTGCCCCAACCACATCTCCCACATCGACGTGTTCGCCTTCGCCCACTACATGCTCGACAACGGCCACGAGGCCTACTTCCTCGGGAAGGAGAGCCTGTTCCGGCTGCCGGTCGTCGGCGCGGTGGTGCGGGGGGCGGACCAGATCCCGGTCTACCGCGAGACGGGGCGCGCGGCCGATGCGTACCGCGCCGCCGTCGCGGCCGTCGAGGCGGGCAGATGTGTGGGCATCTACCCCGAGGGCACTCTCACGAGGGATCCGGACCTCTGGCCGATGGTCGGCAAGACGGGGGCCGCCCGGGTGGCCCTGGCGACGCGGTGTCCCGTGATCCCGGTCGCCCAGTGGGGCGCGCAGGACCTGCTCGCACCCTACTCGGCGAGGTTGCGGCTCTTCCCGCGCAAGACGATGCACGTGATGGCGGGGCCACCGGTGGACCTGTCGGACCTGTACGACCTGCCGCGGGACCACGGGGTCCTCGCGGAGGCGACCGCCCGGATCATGGCTGCCCTCACCTCACTCGTGGAGGACCTCCGGGGCCAGACGGCGCCCCCGGTTCGGTTCAACCCGCGCGAGCACGGCCTGCCCACCACCGGCAACTTCCGCAAGGCCAAGGAGCGTGGCGCACAATGACCGGCATGACGACCCAGGTGGCGGTCTTCGGGACGGGCAGCTGGGGCACCGCCTACGCCAGAGTCCTCGCCGACACCGGCTGTACCGTCCGCATGTGGGGCCGGCGCCAGGAGATGGTCGACCAGATCAACGCCGGCATGAACGAGGAGTACCTGCCCGGAGTCGAGATCAGCCCGGCCATCACGGCCTCGACAGACCCCGAGCAGGCCGCCCGCGGAGCCGAGATCGTGGTCCTGGCGCTGCCGTCGCAGACCCTCCGGGGCAACCTGGAGCAGTGGGGCAGCGTGCTGCCGCGTGACGCCGTGGTGGTCTCGCTCATGAAGGGCGTCGAGTTCGGCACCACCAAGCGCATGAGCGAGGTGATCGCCGAGGTGGCTCACGTCGACCCTGACCAGATCACCGTCCTCTCCGGCCCCAACCTCGCCCGGGAGATCGCCGAGCGCCAGCCGGCGGCCTCCGTCGTCGCGGGCCGCAGCCACGAGGCCGCCGAGCGGGTGGCGGCGGCGAGCGCCACGGCATACTTCCGGCCCTACACCAGCGCCGACGTCGTGGGAGCCGAGATCGGCGGGGCGACCAAGAACGTCATCGCCCTGGCCGTCGGCATGGCCGAGGGCCTCGGCATGGGCGACAACTCCAAGGCCTCGATCATCACCCGCGGGCTGGCCGAGACCACCCGGCTCGGGGTGGCGCTCGGGGGCGACCCGATGACCTTCGCCGGGCTCGCCGGCGTAGGCGACCTGATCGCCACCTGCATGTCTCCGCTGTCCCGCAACCACACCTTCGGGGTCAACCTCGGCAAGGGGATGAGCGTCGCCGACGTCATCGCGGTGACCAAGCAGACGGCGGAGGGGGTCAAGTCCTGCGAGTCCATCCTCGCGCTGGCGCAGCACACGGGCGTCGACGTGCCGATCATCGAGCAGGTTGCCGCGGTCGTCCACGACGGTCGAACCCCCCAGCAGGTGGTCGAGACGCTGATGGGCCGGGCCCGCAAGGCCGAGCACGCCTGAGGCGGGAGCCGGTCAGGAGCCGGTCAGGAGCCGGCCAGAAGTCGGTCAGGAGCCAGCACCGAGGGCTTGGTCGAGGTCCTTCCAGAGGTCATCCACGTCCTCGATGCCCACGGACAGCCGCAGCAGGTTCACCGGGACCGTCGGCGCCTCTGCGGGGTGGCGGCGACGGCGCTCGATCTGGGACTCCACGCCCCCCAGGCTGGTCGAGTGGGCCCACAGTGCCGTCGCCGTCGCGACCCGTTCCGCCGCCTCGGCTCCACCCAGGACCTCGATCGACACGATGGCGCCGAACCCGGGGTAGCGGACCCGGTCGACCCGCGGGTGCGCTTCGAGGCGCCGCGCGAGCTCGGCCGCGTTGTCGGTGGCTCGTTCCACCCGCAGGTGCAGGGTCCGCATACCCCGCAGGGCAAGCCACGTCTCCATCGGGCCGGCGATGGCGCCGTGCCAGAGGCGGTGGGTCGACAGGCGGGTGCGTACGGCACGGCCCGTCTCGTCCGCAGCGGTGACCGCCGCGCCGAGGATGAGGTCGGAGTGCCCGGACAGGTACTTCGTGACCGAGTGCACGACGACGTCCGCTCCCAGAGCCAGCGGCTGCTGGACCAGCGGTGTGGCGAAGGTGTTGTCGCATGCCACCAGCGCGCCGTGCTCGTGCACGCCGGCCGAGATGGCGGCGATGTCGGCGACCTCGAGCATGGGGTTGGTCGGCGACTCGACCCAGACCAGCGAGGCACCGCGGGCCGCCGCGAGCACCGCTGTGGTGTCGCTGATGTCGACGCGACGCACGTCGACCGCGCCCTCGACCTCGAGTCCGGCGAGGATGGCCAGGGTTCCGTTGTAGGCGTGGTAAGGGACCACGACAGTGCCGCCGTGGGGCACGAGGCTGAGGACGGCGGCCACCGAGGCCATGCCTGAGGCGAACACCAGGGCCTCGCCGCCCTCCAGCGAGCCCAGCGTCTCCTCGAAGGCGGTCCAGGTGGGGTTGCCGGCCCTGGCGTAGTTCACCGGGCCGTCAGCGGCATACGTCGAGCTCATCTCCAGCGGAGCGTTCACGCCCGCGCCGGGGGTGCGCTCCTGCCGGCCGAGGGCGACGAGCCGGGTGGCGGGGGACAGGCTGGCTGGGCTGGTCGCGCGATCCACGCAGTCAGGGTAGGCGAAAGCACCCCAGCGCCCACGGGGCCGATACAGTCGCTGCCGATGACTAGCGACCCGACCCCCCTGACCGAGGCCGAGATCGAAGCCGTTGCGGGCACCGCGACCGATGGGCAGAGCAACGGCACGCCTGGGCGCCGACGACCCCGCGTCGCGATCGTGTTCGGGGGCCGATCGTCCGAGCACGCCGTCTCGTGCTCGACGGCGGCGAGCGTGCTGCGCGCCATCGACCGGACCCACTACGACGTCGTGCCCATCGGCATCGCGAAGGACGGCAGCTGGGTCCTCGTCGATGGGGACCTGTCCAGGCTCGAGCTCGGCCCGGGGCACACGCCTGAGGTCGCCGCCTCCAACGGCGAGGGCGTGGTCGTCCCGCTGAGCACGAGGGAGCGGAGCCTCACCGTGCAGGCGCCGGGGGAGGTTCCGCGCAGCCTTGGCGAGGTGGACGTTGTCTTCCCGCTGCTCCATGGCCCGTTCGGAGAGGACGGCACGATCCAGGGCCTGCTGGAGCTCGCCGACGTCCGCTACGTGGGCTCCGGCGTGTTCGCGTCGGCGGCGGGCATGGACAAGCACTACATGAAGGTCGTGTTCGCGGGGGCTGGGCTGCCGGTGGGTCCGTATGCCGTCATCACCGACGCCCAGTGGCGTCGCGACCCGCAGGCGGCCATGGACGCCGTGCGCGGGCTGCACTTCCCGGTGTTCGTCAAGCCTGCCCGGGCCGGCTCGAGCATGGGCATCACCCGGGTCGACGACCCCGACGACCTGCGGGCTGCCATCGAGGCGGCGCGCCGGCACGACCGCAAGGTCATCGTCGAGACGGGTATCAGCGGCCGCGAGATCGAGTGTGCTGTCCTGCAGGGCCACGGTGATGATCCGCCGCGAACCTCGGAGGTGGGCGAGATCCGGGTCGACACCTCAGGCGGCCACCAGTTCTACGACTTCGAGGCAAAGTACCTCGACGAGCAGGGCGTCGAGCTGTCCTGCCCTGCGAAGATCCCCCCGGACGTCGCGGCAGAGGTGCGTCGCCTGGCGGCGGCCGCCTTCGAGGCCCTCGGCTGCGAGGGGCTGGCCCGGGTGGACTGCTTCTACACCGACACCGGCGACGTGGTCATCAACGAGATCAACACGATGCCCGGGTTCACGCCCCACTCGATGTACCCGCGCATGTGGGCCGCGTCGGGCCTGGACTACCCCGCCCTGATCGACGAGCTGATCGGCCTGGCCCTGGAGCGGCCGACCGGGCTGCGCTGACCCGCGGGCCGCGGTGGCCCGCGGGCGACCCGTCACTCGTAGGCGACCCGTCACTCGCAGGCGACCCGTCACTCGCAGGCGTGGCCGGTGCGCGGCAGGGCTCTGGCCGCCGCGTCGAACGCGGGCAGCAGCAGGGGAGCCGGGCCGTAGTCGGTGGGGACGAGGAGCTCGATCGCCGGGTCTCGGCCGAAGGTGGTCAGCCGGGTGCCGTCACTCAGCGGGTGGATGACCCAGTCGACGCCGTCGACGACAACGCAGTCGTCGGTGGTGGGTCCGGGGGCGGGAACGCCGCAGCGGGCGATCAGCGGGGGGTCTCCCCACGCGGCGGTCAGCGTGGACTCGGGTGTCGTGGGGACCTGCTCCAGGCGGGCGACAGTCTTGGGCCACGTGACGGCCCGGCAGGCACTCTGGGCCCGGGGCGAAAGGCCGGACGGCGGCGCAACCTCGACGCCTCGGGAGCACCCGGTCATCGCCAGGGCCGCGGCAGCCAGAGTCGCGACAGCTGGGGCTGTGGGGCCTGCGGTGCCCGCCGACGTGGACCGGCCACCGGCACGGGCGCGGCGGCGCATGCAGGTGGCCTGTGTTCGGGGGGTGGTCAGATGTGCACGACCGTGCACGTCAGCGTGCGCGTGATCCCCTCGACGTCCTGGATCTTGGCGATGACGAGCTTGCCCAGCTCGTCGACGGTGTTGGCCTCGACCCGTGCGATGACGTCGTAGGGACCGGTGACGTCCTCAGCCATGGCGACGCCGCTGATGCCCGCGATCGTCTCCGCGACCGAGGCCGCCTTGCCAACTTCGGTCTGGATCAGGATGTAGGCCTGGACCACCACGAGACACCTCACACTCTCCGGTCCCAGACCGGGGCCCGGGACGCTTCGATGGGTACCGGGAAGAACCCGATGTGTGCCAGACGCTACCGTGCGATGCGCCCTTCGTCCTTCCCTGGGAGGTGAATCACATGGCCTCAAGGTCCGCCGACGGGCCGCCGCAGCGCCTGGCGGACGTGAGCGAGGACGAGCTGCTCGCCCTGATCTTCCCGCACTTCGCCGCCGCCCCCAAGGATCCGGTCGGGCCAGGCGACGACGCGGCCGTGGTGTCGACGAACGGCTCCGTGGTGGTGACCACCGACGCCATGGTGCGCGGCCGGGACTGGAAGGACACGTGGTCCTCGCCACACGACGTCGCGGTCAAGGCAGTGACCCAGAACGCCGCCGACATCGCGGCCATGGGCGCGGTGACCCGGTCGCTGCTGGTGACGCTGACGGCCGACCCGGCGACGCCGGTTGCCTGGGTGCTCGGCTTCGCCCAGTCGCTGGGCGAGCAGGCCAAGACCCTGGGCTTCAGCGTGGCCGGTGGCGACCTCTCCTCCGCGCCACCCGAGATCCTCGTGATCTCCGTCACCGCACTGGGCGACCTGGGGGGCCGAAGCCCGGTTCGTCGCAGCGGCGCCCGTCCTGGGGACACGGTCGCCGTCGCCGGCAGCCTGGGGCACTCGGCCGCCGGCTTCCTGGTGCTGGAGTCCAATGCGGCATTCACCTCGACAGCGGCGGTGGAACGGGCCATCGCCGCCCAGCCGGACGGCATACAGGCCCGGTGCCTGGCCCACCACCTGCGGCCGATGGCACCGCTGGACCAGGGACCCGCGGCCGCACGAGCGGGCGCCACGGCGATGATGGACATCTCCGACGGGCTGCTGCGCGACGGGACCCGGCTGGCGGCAGCGAGCGGGGTCCGGCTCGGGCTTGAGAGCGCGGCGCTCGCCGCCGACGTCGACGAGCTCGTGGCCCTCGTGGGCCCGGACCGGGCCGCCGAGTGCGTGCTCGCGGGAGGAGAGGAGCACAGCCTGCTCGCGACGTTCCCGGCTGCGCCGCCTCACGGCTGGCGCCGGGTCGGTACCGTCGGCGAGGGGTCCGGCGTCACTCTCGACGGTGTCCCGCAGGCTCCGCGCGGCTGGGACCACTTCGCCGGCGGCTGAGCGGCCTCCCGGCAGGGTGCCGCCCGCCGTTCCGGACCGGCTCAGACAGGGTGTGGGGCTGCGCTGGAGAGGAAGTCCGACGGCCAGACAGGTCCGACGGCCAGACAGAACAGCCGGCGCTCCCTGTGGGGAGGCCGGCTGCGGTATGCCGTGGCGGCAGGTCAGCGGGTGACCTTGCCCGCCTTCAGGCAGGAGGTGCAGACGTTGAGCCGCTTCGGGGTCACGCCCGCGGGGCCCACCAGAGCCTTGACCCGCTGGATGTTGGGGTTCCAGCGGCGCTTGGTGCGGCGGTGCGAGTGCGAGATGTTGTGACCGAAGCCCGGTCCCTTGCCGCAGACGTCGCAGTTGGCAGCCACGGGTGATCTCCTGAAACTCGTTCGTGTGTCGTGGGCGGTGCCGACAGGCAGCTGACGGCCCTGTGCATGCGTGGTGTGCACGAGTGGTGTGCATGAGTGGTGTGCATGAGTGGTCCCCGGTGGCAGCCGCAGCCGATGCGGGAGCTCCTGGGGAACCGGTCAAGCGTAGCCGAGGGAGTGGCTGCGGCCAAAATGCGTGGCCGCCGCGCTAGCCTGCGCACCGTGCCGGACACTCTCGACGCAGCCACCGCCCGCCGGTGGGCGGCCGTGGCGCGGGCGGTGTTCGCGCGGCGCCGGGCCGGCATCGACGCGCTCAACGTGTTCCCGGTGCCCGACGGCGACACCGGCACCAACATGTACCTCAGCCTGGAGTCGGCGCTGGAGGCCGTGACGGCCGAGCGCGAGCGCCGCGGCATCGTGCACCCCACCTCGCTCGGCACCGAGGCGGCGACCCTCGCCGACGCGATGCTGCTGTCGGCCCGGGGCAACTCCGGGGTGATCCTCAGCCAGTTCATGCGCGGGCTCGCGGAGGCCTACTCGGCGCTCAGCACGGAGCAGGCGAGCGGCGCCGATGTGGCGGGAGCGATGGCCCGGGCGGCAGAGCGGGCCCGATCCAGCGTCACCCACCCCGTGGAGGGGACAATCCTGACCGTCGCGGACGCCGCGGCTGCCGCAGCCCAGGCCGCGGCAGCCGGTGGTGGCGACCTGCACCGGGTCACGGTTGCGGCGGTGGGGGCCGCGGGGAAGGCGCTCGCCGCCACCACCGAGCAGCTGCCTGTCCTGGCCCGCGCCGGTGTGGTGGACGCCGGCGGAGCCGGGCTGCTGCTGCTGCTCGAGTGCCTCGACCGCGTGGTGCGGGCGGAGCCCCTCGGCGGCAGCTTCGACGTCGACGCGTTCCTCAAGAAGCCCGCTCTGGTCGGTACGGGCCCCGGCGGCACGGAGGGTGGCGAGGGCCTGGACCTGCTCGGCCTGGACGGCGAGGCGGGCACCCTGCCCGCAGGGCCGGCATATGAGGTGATGTTCCTGCTGCGCGAGACCGACTATGCGCGGGTCGACGAGCTCCGGCGGACCCTCGACACGCTGGGGGACTCGCTGCTGGTCGTCGGGGGACCGGAGCTGTGGAACGTCCACGTCCACGTCGACGACGCCGGCGCCGCGATCGAGGCGGGCGTGGCGGCCGGCCTGCCGTACCGGATCCGGATCACGCACCTGGCCGATCTCGTCGCCAGACGACGGGCACAACCAGCCGACACTGCGATCGTGGCCTGCGCGGCGGGTCCGGGACTGGCCTCCCTGATCGAGTCCCAGGGCGCCCATCCGGTGCTGAGCGGCCCCGGGCGGCGGGCGTCGGCGGGCCAGATTCTCGCCGCGATCCGGGCAGTGCACGCGCTGAGCGTCATCGTCCTGCCCAACGACGTCGACACGGTCATGGCGGCGCAGGCGGCGGCCACCGCGGCCGACCAGGAGGGCATCGAGGTCCACGTGGTCACCGCCCGTACCGCGGTCCAGGGCCTCGCCGCACTGGCCGTGTTCGAGCCGACGGCCGGCCTGGGCGCCAACGTGCAGGAGATGACAGCCGCCGCTGCGGCCACCCGCCAGGGCGCGGTCACCGTGGCCATCACCGAGGCCCTGACCTCCGGCGGCTGGTGCCAGCCCGGGGATGTCCTCGGCGTGGTGCAGGGTGACATCGTGATCGTCGGGTCGGACCTGCTGGATGTCGCGTCGGAAGTCGTGCGGCGCCTGCTCTCAAGTGGCGGTGAGCTGCTGACCGTCGTCACGGGCGCGGATGCGCCTGCGGGCCTGGCCCACCAGCTCGAGGAAGTGCTGCGCCACGAGCGGCGTGACGTCGACGTCCACGTCGTCTACGGCGGCCAGCCCCACTACCCGCTGCTGCTCGGGGTGGAGTAAGTGGTCAACGAGGGCACCCGGCTGGGCGCGCTGCTCGGCGGCCCCACGGCCAAGAAGCTGGCGGCGACCCGCGACCTGCACACCGTCGAGGACCTGCTCAAGTTCTGGCCACGCCGCTACTACACCCGCGCCAGCGACCTGTCGCGCTTGCACGTGGGCGACTTCGTCGTGGTGGTCGCCGAGGTGAAGCAGGCCACGACCTCGCAGATGAGGCAGCGGCGCGGCAAGAAGCTCGACGTGGTCATCACCGACGGAACGAGGGAGCTCAACCTCGTCTACTTCAAGCCCTACGGCCACGAGGGCAAGCTCGTTCCCGGGGCCAAGGGCATCTTCGCGGGCAAGGTGACCCGCTACCACAACCAGTGGCAGATGGCCCACGCCGAGTACGAGCTCTTCGACGACCAGCCGCGCGGCACCCAGCGCGACCTCATCCCCATCTACCTGCAGGTCAAGGGGATGCAGCCGTGGAAGGTGTCGCAGTCCGTGGGCATCGTGCTCGACCAGCTCGACGAGGCGGCCGACCCGGTCCCGGCCGAGGTGCGGCTGCGCCGCGGGCTGCTGCCGCGTATCGATGCCCTCCGCGGCATCCACACGCCCGACACGCACGACCAGGTGGAGGGCTCGCGCCGGCGGATGCGCTACGAGGAGGCGTTCGTGCTCCAGACGGCCCTGGCGCAGCGCCGGTCCCGGCAGGCCGTCGAGGCCACAGCGTCGCGGTCGCCCCGACCGGGCGGGCTCCTGGAGGCGTTCGACGACCGGCTGCCCTTCCGGCTGACGGCCGGGCAGCGGGAGATCGGCGAGGAGATCGCGGCGGAGATGGCCCGAGAGGTGCCCATGAACCGGCTGCTCCAGGGCGAGGTCGGTTCCGGCAAGACGGTCATCGCCCTGCGCGCCATGCTCGCCGCGGTCGACTCCGGTGGCCAGGCCGCGCTCCTTGCGCCCACCGAGGTGCTCGCCGTGCAGCACTACCGGTCGATCGTGGGGATGCTCGGTGACCTCGCCGAGGGTGGCCTGCTCGGGGGGTCGGTGCTGGGCACGCGCGTCGTGCTGCTCACCGGAAGCCAGTCCTCCGCGGCCCGGCGCAAGGCGCTGCTCGACATCACCAGCGGCGAGGCCGGCATCGTCATCGGCACCCACGCCCTGATCCAGGAGTCGGTGGACTTCTTCGACCTCGCGCTCGTGGTGGTCGACGAGCAGCACCGCTTCGGTGTGGAGCAGCGCGACGCCCTTCGCTCCAAGGGCACCCAGCCCCCGCACGTGCTCGTGATGACGGCCACGCCGATCCCGCGCACCGTGGCCATGACCGTCTTCGGCGACATGGAGACCTCGACCCTGCGCGAGCTGCCGCAGGGCCGGGCGCCGATCACGACCCACGTAGTTCCCGAGCTCAGGCCGGGGTGGGTCGAGCGCACCTGGCAACGGGTCGGCGAGGAGGTGCGCGCCGGCCACCAGGCCTACGTCGTCTGCCCGAGGATCGGAGGGGAGGGCGACGGCCTCGAGGGCGGGGCAGACACCGACGGGCTCGACGAGTGGCAGGACGCGGTCCCCGAGGAGGGGGAGGAAGGTGAGGAGGGGGAGGAGTGGGGAGAGAGCCGCGAGGGCGGTGAGGGCACCGAGGTGGCCGCGCGCCCGCTCAAGGGCGTGTATGCCGTGCACGCCGACCTGGTCGCCAAGCCGGCCCTGCGCGGGCTGCGGATCGAGATCTTGCATGGCCGGCTCGGCCCCGAGGAGAAGGACTCGGTGATGACGCGGTTCACACGGGGAGACGTCGACATCCTCGTGTCCACCACTGTGATCGAGGTCGGCGTCGACGTGGCCAATGCGACGGTCATGGTCATCATGGACGCCGACCGGTTCGGCGTCTCCCAGCTGCACCAGCTGCGCGGCCGGGTGGGCCGCGGCGGGCACCCGGGCCTCTGCCTCCTCATGACCGACACCGATGCCGACGTCGCGATGCAGCGGCTGGCTGCCGTGGCGTCGACCACCGACGGCTTCGAGCTGGCCCGCCTCGACCTCTCGCTGCGGCGCGAGGGCGACGTGCTCGGCGCACGCCAGAGCGGGGCGCGGTCGCAGCTGGACTTCCTGTCGGTGCTGAAGCACGAGGACGTCATCGCGCAGGCCCGCGAGGACGCGTTCGCCCTCGTGGCCGACGACCCTGGCCTTGAGCGGCACCCCGAGCTCGCCGAGGCGGTCGCGCGCCGGCTCGACGCCGAACAGGCGGCCTACCTGGAGCGGGGCTGACCCGGTCTGGGCCGTGCCTGTGCGGAGCACGAGGTGCGTCTGCAGCGTCGCCGGGTGGCCGGCATACCGGCTCGCGCCGGGCATGATGAGCGGGTGACCCGGATCATCAGCGGCACCGCCGGCGGCCGCCGGCTGAAGACCCCCTCCGGCTCCGCCACACGACCGACGAGCGACCGGGTGCGGGAGGCGCTGTTCTCCGGTCTCGAGAGCCGCGACGTGCTCCGCGGCGCCCATGTGCTGGACCTCTATGCCGGATCCGGCGCCCTCGGCCTCGAGGCGGCGAGCCGGGGGGCTGCCAGCGTCGTGCTGGTGGAGTCCGACCGCCGGGCCGCTGCGGTCGCACGGGAGAATGCCGACTCGCTGGGGCTGGCCTCGGTGTCCGTGCGCATCTCCAGCGTCGAGAAGCTCTTGGCGGGAACGCCCACCCGCCCGGTCGACCTCGTCCTCGCCGATCCGCCCTACGACGTGGCCGAGGACGCCTTGGCACACGTGCTCGGGCTGCTCACCGAGCGCGGCTGGCTGGCCGCCGGCGCCCTGCTGGTCGTCGAGCGCTCGACCCGGTCGCCGGAGCCGGCCTGGCCCCCGGGGGTCGTGCCCGAGGGCTGCCGGACCTACGGCGAGACGACTCTCTGGTTTGCCGGGACGGGTGCCGGGGCAGGAGAGCGGCATGACCGAGAGCCAGCCGCAGCAGGTGCCCGCGACACCGAGACCGACGAGCGGTGATGCCGTCGAGCTGATCCTCCAGGACCACCGCCACTTCGAGGGCCTCCTTCGCGTGCTCCGCGATGCCACCTCCGATCGCGAGGCGGCCCGGGCGGCGCTGTCGGACGTGCTCATCGCCCATGGCGAGGCCGAGGAGTCGGAGGTCTATCCCCAGCTGCGCCGCAAGCGCGCCATCACCAAGGGTGAGGAGGAGCACGGGGAGAAGGAGCACGCCGAGGGCAACCAGGCGCTGCTCGCCCTGCTCGAGTGCAAGGGCACCGACACGCAGAAGTTCGACGATGCGGTCGAGCAGCTCGCCACCGCCTTGAACCACCACATCGGCGAGGAGGAGCAGACGATCCTCAACCCTGCGCGCACCGAGGTGGGCGAGGAGGTGCGTCAGCGACTCGGCGCAGCCTGGGCTGCCAAGCGCAACCAGCTCCTCGACGAGGGATGCGGGTCGATCGACAACGTCAGGGCGATCGTCGAGCGGGACGAGGACGAGGGGCTGCTTCCGGCCGAGGGCGAGGAGGCCGAGGGCGAGGAGGCCGGCGAGAAGGCCGGGACCGGGAGGTCCGGCGGCTGATCGCGCGAGCCGGCCCTCCCGCGGGTGGCTGCTACCTTGCCCCGTGTGACCAGACGCTGCGTCTGCCCTGGCTCCTACGACCCGCTCACCGCCGGGCACACCGACGTCATCCGGCGTGCCGCGGCGCTCTACGACGAGGTGATCGTTGCCGTGCTCCACAACCCGGCCAAGGCCGGGATGTTCGCCGTCGCCGACCGGATGGACTTCATCCGCGACGAGGTCAGCGACCTGCCCGGGGTTCGCGTCGAGGCCTTCGCCGGGCAGCTCCTGGTGGACGTATGCCGTGCCGTCGAGGCCGACGTCATCGTCAAGGGGCTGCGCGGGGGCACCGACTTCGCCTACGAGCTGCCGATGGCACTCATGAACCGCCATCTCTCAGGTGTGGAGACCGTCTTCCTGCCCGGCAACCCACAGTTCGAGCACATCTCGAGCTCGCTGGTGAAAGAGGTCGCCCGCTTCGGGGGAGACATCTCGGGACTGGTGAGCGAGCGCGTCCGGACCGCCATGCTTGAGCGGCTGCGCCTGTCGTGAGGGTGAAGTGACCTGAGGGTGATCGACCGGCCGGAGGGTTTCCGGCCCGACATCGAGGGCCTGCGCGCGGTGGCGGTCCTGCTGGTGATGGTCTACCACGCCGGGCTGCCGCTGCTGCCGCACGGCTACCTCGGCGTGGACGTCTTCTTCGTCATCTCCGGCTACCTCATCACCTCGCTCCTGCTGCGGGAGCTCGCCTTGACCGGGGGCGTGTCGTGGCCGCGCTTCCTGGGCCGACGCATCCGGCGGCTCCTGCCTGCCGCCGTCCTGGTCCTCGGCTTCGTCGCCGTCGTGACCTCGGTGCTCGTTCCCGGGCGGAGGGGTCGGGAGATCGGCGGGGACCTGGCGGGGGCGGCTGTGTACGGCGTGAACTGGGTTCTCGCCGGGCGCTCGGTCGACTACCTGGCCGCTGACGCGCGGCCCTCCCCGGTTCAGCACTACTGGTCGCTGGCGATCGAGGAGCAGTTCTACCTGGTGTGGCCGCTGTGCCTCATCGCCCTGGCGACCATCGTGCGGCTCGTCCGGCGCAGCCCGGATGGCAACCGACAAGGGCCGAGCCTGCGGGTCATCGCGCTGCTGCTCGCGGCCATCGGAGTGCCCTCGCTCGCCTACTCGGTCTGGCACACCGCGACAGTGCCGGCGCACGCCTACTTCGCGACGACCACGCGGGTGTGGGAGCTCGCGGTGGGAGCCGGGCTGGCGGTCTGGACGGCCGGCCGTGAGCCCGCTGGCCGACGCCTCTCGGGGTTCGTCGGCTGGCTCGGGCTTGCGGTCATCGTCGGCGCGGCCGCGTTCCTGCCCGCCGAGGTGGCCTGGCCGGGCGCCACGGCCCTGCTCCCGACCCTCGCCACTGCGGCCGTGCTGTGGTCGGGATGGGAGCGCGCCGGCTCGGGCTCCGTGCGCCTGCTGGGCCTGGCTCCCCTGGTGTGGGTCGGCGCCCTGTCCTACTCCCTGTACCTGTGGCACTGGCCGCTCGCGGTGTTCGCCGGCGAGGTCTGGGGTCGCGGCCTGCCGGTCGCCCTTGCGGTGCTGGCCAGCGCACTCCCGGCCTGGGCGAGCTACCGGTTCCTGGAGCAGCCGATCCACCACAGCCGCCGGCTCGCGGCCCGGACCCGGCCCACCCTGGCCCTCGGGGCGGCACTCTCGCTGGGTGGCGTGGCGCTCGGCCTGCCGCTGGTGCTGGCGCCATCGCCCTTCCAGACCGTGCCGGCCTCAGGCCAGGTCCCGCCGGTGGAGCGGCTCGGCGCCGCCGTGCTGGCGAGCCCCCCGAGCGCCGACCCGTCCGACTACGCGGTCGACGCCTGGGACTGGCTGACTCCTGACCCGGAGCACGCGGGGCAAGACCGCCCCTCGGCGGACGTCGACCGCTGCCAGGTCGACGAGCGGTCCGAGGAGCCGGTGCGGTGCGAGTTCGGGACGGCCTCCGACACCACCATTGCGCTGGTCGGCGACTCCAAGGCGATGCAGTGGCTGCCTGCGCTGGAGCGGCTCGCGGCTGCGCACCAGTGGCGCATCGTCACCTACGGCAAGTCCTCGTGCGCCTTCTCCTCCGGTGGCGCCGTCCTCGGGGCGAAGCCCTATCCCTCGTGCGACCACTGGAACGCGCGCGTGCTGCGCTCGCTCCTCGCCGAGCGCCCTGACGCCGTGGTGACCTCGTCCCACGCCGAGCGCGCCTGGGACGGCCGAGCGGCCACGCGCGAGGCGCTCCCGCAGCGGCTCGCCGCCCAGTGGCGCACCCTCCAGGACGCCGGCATCCCCGTCGCGGTGATCGCCGACAGCCCCAGCTCACCCGACGACCTCGACGACTGCATGTCCCGGAACCCCAGCGAGCTCACCACATGCGCCTTCGACCGGACCGACGCGGTCGCCCACAGCGGGCGCCCGGCACAGCTCGGAGCGCTGGGGAGCGCCCCGCGGACGACCTTCATCGACCTCACCCCGTGGATCTGCCCGGTGCCCCGGTGCCCGGTGGCCATCGGGCACGTGGCCATCCACCGGGCCGGCGACCACATCACCGCCACCTATGCGGCCACCCTGGCCGGTCACGTCGAGCCGGCTCTCGCGGACCTACTGGCGCGAGGTGCCTGACGGTACCCGGCTGGCCGGCATACCCCTCTCGCGCTGCTGACGCGCATTTGGGACAACCGGCGGGGCTCGGGTAACCTCGTGCGTCGGTCTACGTCTGCTGTGGCGACAGACCGAGTCCCTCGATATGTGGAGCCATGAACCATCTCGACCCCCGCTCGCCCCTGGTGCTCGACACCAAGGAAGTGGGCCGCCGACCCGGTTCCATGGCGCTGCTCCACCGCACGATCGAGGCGCCTGCCGATCTCGGCACTGACGTGATCTCAGTGCCGCAGGGCCAGCCGATGGAGCTGGAGCTGCGGCTGGAGTCCGTGGTCGAGGGAGTGCTGGTGACCGGCTCGGTCCGTTCCACCGCTGTCGGCGCCTGCGTGCGGTGCCTGGATCCGGTCAGCCTCCCGGTTGACGTGTCGTTCCA
This sequence comes from Dermatophilaceae bacterium, assembly GCA_035691065.1. Classification (GTDB taxonomy): domain Bacteria; phylum Actinomycetota; class Actinomycetes; order Actinomycetales; family Dermatophilaceae; genus DASSJT01. The sequence continues at coordinate 32,228 of DASSJT010000132.1, read as the reverse complement.
GGAGCTGTTCGCCTACGCCGATCGGGCGGCTCACCACCGCGAGGTGGGGGCGGACGACGACGAGACCGAGGAGTACCAGATCGTGGACGGCCTGATCGACCTCGAGCGGGTGCTCCGAGACTCGGTGGTGCCCGCACTGCCGTTCCAGCCGGTGTGCCGCGAGGACTGCGGCGGCCTGTGCCCCGAGTGTGGGGTGCGGCTCGACGACCATCCGGGCCACCAGCACGAAGTGATCGACCCCCGATGGGCGGCACTGCAGGCGCTCGCGTCGGCAGACGACCCCACCACCGAAGAGAAGAGGAACTGACGTGGCTGTCCCGAAGCGGAAGACGTCGCGCTCCAACACCCGTTCGCGCCGCGCGAACTGGAAGACCACCGCGACCGCGCTGACGACCTGCCCCGCCTGCAAGGCCCCCATGCAGCCGCACGTCGCCTGCCCGTCCTGCGGCACCTACAACGGGCGCCACTACGGCGTGGCCGAGCGCAGCGAGCACCAGGGCTGAGCGCTCGCCCCGGCGCGGTGAGCACACCCGAGGCTCCGGTCCAGGGAGCCGACTCCCGGCGGCCCGTCGATGACCTGCGCCACCACCTCCAGGAGGTGGTCGGCGCCCCGGTCGACGAGTCGCTGCTCCTGCGCGCCCTGACGCACCGGTCATATGCCTATGAGAGCGGTGGCGTCCCGCACAACGAGCGCCTCGAGTTCCTCGGTGACTCGGTCCTCGGGCTCGTCGTGACCGACTCGCTCTACGCGACCCATCCCGACCTCGCCGAGGGCCAGCTGGCCAAGCTGCGCGCGGCGGTGGTCAACATGCGCGCCCTTGCCGACGTCGCTCGCGCCCTGGGCGTGGGCGACTACCTCCTGCTCGGCCGTGGGGAGGAGTCGACCGGTGGCCGGGACAAGACGTCGATCCTGGCGGACACCACCGAGGCCATCATCGGGGCCGTCTACCTGAGCGCGGGTCTCGAGCCCGCCGCACTCCTCGTCCACCATCTCCTCGACCCGCTCATGGCCGCGTCGGCCACCCTCGGCGCAGGTCTCGACTGGAAGACCAGCCTTCAAGAGCTCACCGCGCTGCACGGGTTGGGCTCGCCGGAGTACCGCGTCAGCGAGGACGGCCCCGAGCACGCCAAGACGTTCCACGCGTTCGCCCTGGTCGGCGACTCCCCACTCGGCGAGGGCGACGGGCGGACGAAGAAGGAAGCCGAGCAGAACGCCGCCGAGCAGGCGTGGCGCGCGCTTCGCGACATCCACGGCGTCCCGGCGCCGTCCGAGGCCTGAGTCTTCCGGACCGCCCAGAGCCCCTTCATGCCCGAGCTGCCCGAGGTCGAAGTGGTCCGCCGCGGCCTGGCCGAGCACGTGGTCGGGCGGGTCATCGCCGAGGCCGAGTTCCGAGGCGAGCGCGTGGCGAGGCGGCACGTGCCGGGCCCGGTCGACCTCGCCGACCGCCTCCGCGGTGCGCGTGTGGCCGCCGCCCATCGGCGGGGCAAGTTCCTCTGGCTGGTGGTGGAGTCCCAGATGGTCCGCGAGGCGCTGATCATCCACCTCGGCATGAGCGGCCAGCTCCTGGTCGAGGAGGCCACCGCGCCGCGGGAGCGCCACCTGCACGCCGTGTTCGACTTCGCCGACGGTGGGCCGCAGCTGCGGTTCGTCGACCAGCGCACCTTCGGCGGGATGGCCCTGGCCGACCTCGTCGGCGAGGGCGACGCCGAGGTGCCGGTCACCATCCGCCACATCGCCCCCGACCCGTTCGACCCGGCATACGACGAGGCCGCGGTCATCGCCCGACTGAAGGCCCGCCAGAGCGCGGTCAAGCGGGCGCTGCTCGACCAGGGTCTGGTCTCGGGGATCGGCAACATCTACGCCGACGAGGCGCTGTGGCGGGCAGGCGTCCATGGCGAGCGGCTCGCCTCGTCGCTGAGCCGGCCCGCCCTGTCCCGGATCCTGGGCCACGCGCGCGACGTCATGAGCGAGGCACTCGGCGAGGGCGGCACCAGCTTCGACGCGCTGTACGTCAACGTCAACGGCGCCAGCGGCTACTTCGACCGCTCCCTGGCCGCCTACGGCCAGGAGGGCCGGCCGTGCCCACGCTGTGGCACGCCCATTCGGCGCGAGGCCTTCATGAACCGCTCCTCCTTCTCCTGCCCGCAATGCCAGCCCCGCCCGCGGGTTCGGGCCAACGGCCAGCGGCGCTCGCCAGGGCGCCCCTTGCGGCCTTCAGAGGAGCGGGCGCGGTGAGGGAGCCGGTTCGCGAGCCGGTGCGCGGCACCTGCTTCGTCCGGGGTCGCGTGCAAGGGGTGGGGTTCCGCTGGTGGACCCGCGCCTGCGCCCTCGAGCTCGGCCTGGTCGGCCACGTCCGCAACACCGCCGACGGCCGCGTCGAGGTGGTCGCCCAGGGGCCGCGCAGCGCCGTCGAGGAGCTCGTCATGCTCCTGGCCGAGCAGCCGTCCTCGCGGCGTCGCCCGGGCTGGGTCGAGTCGGTGTCCGACGTCCTGTGGGCCGAGCCCAGAGCGGGAGTCGTGGGCTTCCTCGAGCGGTGAGCACCCGGCATACCGCCGCCTGAGACGCTGCCGCAGGCACCCCTCCGCCTGCCTACGATGTGGCGCGTGACCGAGCCGAGCCCGCAGCCGCCCGAGGAGCTGCTGCGCCTGAGGGCGAGTATCGACAACATCGACGCGGCCCTGGTTCACCTGCTCGCCGAGCGGTTCAAGTGCACCAAGCAGGTGGGCGAGCTCAAGGCCGCGTTGCGGCTGCCCCCGGCCGACCCGGTGCGTGAAGAGGCCCAGATCGCGCGACTTCGTGACCTCGCGCACGACGCCGGGCTCGACCCGCAGTTCGCGGAGAAGTTCCTGGGCTTCATCGTGGCGGAGGTCATCCGGCACCACGAGGACATCGCCGGCCAGCGCCCCTAGTCCGCTCACCGCCAGCACCCCCATCCCCTCGCCGCCGGCCCCCTCGCCTCCGGCCCCCTCACCGCCGGCCCCCTCAGCGTCACAGCGCCCGCAGCCGCCCGCGAGCGCCCCAGCTGGCCGCAGGGTCCCGGATCGGACCCCCTCGCGCAGGTACAGTGGCGAGCGATCGGAAGCCGCACGAGAAGCAGGAAACGCGTGTACGTCAAGAGCCTGACCCTCAAGGGCTTCAAGTCCTTCGCCTCGGCGACCACGATGCGCCTCGAGCCAGGCATCACCTGCATCGTCGGCCCCAACGGGTCCGGCAAGTCCAACGTGGTCGACGCCCTCGCCTGGGTCATGGGGGAACAGGGCGCCAAGAGCCTGCGCGGCGGCAAGATGGAGGACGTCATCTTCGCGGGCACCTCCGGCTCGTCCGGGCGGCCTCCGCTGGGCCGGGCCGAGGTCTCCCTCACCATCGACAACTCCGACGGCGCCCTCCCGATCGACTACACCGAGGTGACCATCGCCCGGACGATGTTCCGCAGCGGCGGATCCGAGTACGCCATCAACGGCACCCCGTGCCGCCTCCTGGACGTCCAAGAGCTTCTCTCCGACTCAGGCATCGGCCGCGAGATGCACGTCATCGTCGGCCAGGGCCAGCTCGACGCGGTCCTGCGGGCCACGCCCGAGGAGCGGCGGGGGTTCATCGAGGAGGCGGCCGGCGTCCTCAAGCACCGCAAGCGCAAGGAGCGCGCGCTGCGCAAGCTCGAGGCCATGGAGGCCAACCTCACCCGGGTCACCGACCTGACCGGTGAGATCCGCCGGCAGCTCGGTCCCCTGGGCCGTCAGGCGGAGGCCGCCCGCCGGGCTGCGGTGATCCAGGCGGAGGCGCGTGACGCGCGGTTGCGGCTCCTCGCCGACGATCTCGTCCAGCTCACGGCGGCCCTCGAGCAGGAGGTTGCCGACGAGTCGGCCCTGATCGCCCGGCGAACCGAGATCGAGGAGTCGATCGCCTCGCTGCGCGACCGGCTGGCGGCGCTGGAGGGTGAGACCGCGCAGGCACAGCCGGACGCGTTGCGCGCGCAGGACCGCTGGATGCGGCTCCAGCACCTGCGCGACCGGCTGGAGTCCACCGCGTCAGTGGCGGCCGAGCGGGTCCGCCTCCTGAGCCAGGACGACGTCGACGAGACGACCACCGGCCGCGACCCCGAGGAGCTGCGCGCCCAGGCTGCTCAGGCTCGCGAGGCCGAGGTCGAGCTGCGGGCCGAGGTGGCGCAGACCAGCGCTGCGCTGGAGGCCGCCGTCCAGACTCGGGCCGACGCCGAGCGTGCGCTGGCGGAGGAGCAGAAGCGGCTGGCCCGCCTCGCCCGCGCCGACGCCGATCGGCGTGAGGGCCTGGCCAAGCTGGCGGGTCAGGTCGCTGCCCGGCGCAGCCGGATCGAGGCCGGCGAGGCAGAGATCGGCCGACTCCGCCAGGCGATCGAGTCCTCCCTCGCGCGGGCTCACGAGGCCGAGCAGGAGTTCGCGACTCTCGAGGCGACCATCGCCCACGTCGAGGCGGGGGAGGAGGGCCTGGACTCGGCCTACGAGAAGGCGGCTGCCGAGCTCGAGGCCGCCGAGCAGCAGGTCGAGGCCGCACGCGAGGCCGAGCGCACCGCCGAGCGCGACCGGTCCGCCGGACAGGCCCGCCTCGAGGCACTGGAGCTGAGCCTGCGCCGCAAGGACGGCGCGACCGCCCTGCTCGCCGCTGCGGACAGCAGCCACGGCGTCGTGGGCAGCGTCGCGGCCCTGCTCCAGGTGAGCGGCGGTCACGAGGCAGCGGTCGCGGCGGCCCTCGGCTGGGCCTCCGACGCGGTCGCCGTGGGTTCGGCTGACCACGCCGCGGCTGCCGTCCGCTCGCTGCGCGAGCAGGACGCGGGCCGGGCCGGGCTCGTGGTGGCGGAGACCGCGCGCGCCACCGACCCGCGGTCCTGGCCACAGATCGAGGGGTATGCCGTGTGGGCGCGCGACGTGGTCACCGCGCCAGGGGACGTCGCGCCTGCGGTCGAGCAGCTGCTCGAGCGGGTGGCCCTGGTCCCGGACGCAGCCAGCGCCCTCGCACTCGTTGCCCGGGGCGAGGAGATCACGGCCGTGACCTCCGAGGGCGACGTGTTCGGCCCGGGCTTTGCCCGTGGCGGCGGCAACGGTGGCCAGAGCCTGATCGAGATCCAGTCCGCGGTCGAGGAGGCGCGGGCGTCGGTGGCTGACGCGACCCGGCGCCTGCAGCAGGGGCGTTTCGCCCGCGCCGCAGCGCAGGAGTCGGTAAGGGTGCTGACCGAGCAGGTGGATTCTGCGCTGGAGGCCCTTCACGAGTCCGACGCGAGAATGGCGGCCGTCGCCGAGCGGCTCGGGCACCTGGGCGGGGCAATGCGGTCCGCGCGTGCGGAGGCAGAACGCACCCAGCGCGGTGTGGCCGACGCAACGGCGGCGCTCGAGGCCGACCGGGCCGAGCTTGCCACTCTGTCAGAGCGACTCGAGGAGGCCAGCGCCGAGCCGGGGGAGGCCGAGGAGCCCTCGACCGACGAGCGTGACCGCCTGGAGGCCGAGGCCAGCGCGACGCGCACGGCCGAGACCGAGCTGCGGCTCACCCTGCGCACCAAGGAGGAGCGGGCGCGGGCGCTGAGCGGGCGTGCCGAGTCCCTCGAGGGAGCCGCGCGGAACGAGCTGGCCGCTCGCGCACGGCTGCGGGAGCGGCGGGAGCGCCGTAGCCGGGAGGCCGCGATCGCGGCCTCCGTCCAAGTGGCCGCAGGCTTTGCCGGGGCGCGGATGAGCGAAGCCCTGGTCCGGGCGGGCGAGGCAAGGGCCGAGCACGAGCGGCTGCGCGCCGAGCGCGACCAGCACCTGCGCGGGATCCGGGATGCCCTGGCGGCCCAGCAGGACGAGCTGCGCGAGCTGACCGACACCGTCCACCGCGACGAGGTGGCCCGGGCCCAGCAGCTCGCCCGGATCGAGCAGCTGCAGGGCAAGGCCATCGAGGAGCTCGGCGTCGACCCCGAGGCGCTCACCGAGGACTTCGGCCCGCACCAGCCGGTTCCGTACGTCCCGGGGCCCGATGACGACCCGGACACGGCGGTGGAGCCGATGCCGTATGTCAGGGAGCAGCAGGAGAAGCGGCTCCGCCGCGCCGAGCGGGGGCTGAGTGCCCTGGGGAGGGTGAACCCGCTGGCGCTGGAGGAGTACGCCGCGCTGGAGGAGCGGCACAAGTTCCTCACGACCCAGCTGGAGGACCTCAAGCACTCCAAGCGCGACCTGCTCGACATCGTCAAGGAGGTCGACGAGCGGGTGCAGCGCGTGTTCGCCGACGCCTACGAGGACACGGCAGCGCAGTTCGAGCGCGTCTTCGAGCGGTTGTTCCCCGGGGGCGAGGGACGCCTCGTGCTCACCGACCCGAGCGACATGCTCACCACGGGCATCGAGGTCGAGGCGAGGCCGCCCGGCAAGAAGATCAAGCGCCTGTCCCTGCTGTCCGGCGGAGAGCGGTCCCTGACGGCGGTGGCCCTTCTCGTGGCCATCTTCAAGGCGCGGCCAAGTCCCTTCTACATCATGGACGAGGTCGAGGCGGCCCTCGATGACACCAACCTCGGCCGGCTGATCACGCTGTTCGAGGAGCTCCGCGACTCCAGCCAGCTCATCGTGATCACCCACCAGAAGCGCACCATGGAGGTCGCCGACGCCCTCTACGGCGTGAGCATGCGCGGCGACGGCGTGACCACAGTGGTCTCCCAGCGGCTGAGGGACGTCGCGCAGCCCGCCTGACCGGGCCACGATTTGAGCCAGGCGCGGCAGTGGGCCACCCTTGAAGGCATGGTGGCTCTCATCGTCGGCATGCTGATCTGCATCGGACTCGCCCTCGCCGTGGTCGGGCTCGTCGCCGTGCCCGCGCGCAGGGAGGGTCGTGATGTGCTGACGCCGCGGGGAGAAGAGGTGGTCGCCGCCATCCGCGCTCAGGCCACCGGGACGAGCGGCGAGCCGCGCGATGGCGATGTCGCCACGGCCGCCGGCGAGGAGTCGACCTCCGCCGAGGCGTCCCGTCCGGACCCGTCCCTCGCCGACGGCTCCCGCGCGCCCATGTCCAGCGCCGACGGGACCGTCGAGGGCGGCGTCAGGGAGCGCACCGAGTCCCGCGCGGGCTAGCGTCAGCTCGCCGTACCGGCGCCTCTCGCCGGTTTGGGCCGACTCCCGGCGGCTGAGAGGATGGCCGCGTGATCGATCAGCTCTGGGAGTACCTCGCCATCGCCGTGGCCCTCGTCGTCGTGCTCGGGGTGGTGCTCGTCGCCCTGCTCCGCCCTCGACGTCGGCGTGGGGCCCCGTCCGCCCCTCCCGCGCGCCGTGGCGAGGTCCTCCCAGGCGTCGGAGACGACGCCGAGCCGCCCCGAGACACCCCTAAGCGTCGGGTCGAGGACCGCGCGTCGGTCGACACGCTGCCTCCGCCCGGTGCGCCCCCGGCACCCGTCGAGCCGGTCGAGCCCGCCCCGGCACCGGCGATCGAGCGGCCGGAGGCGCCTGCCGGGCGTCTGCACCGCCTGCGTGCGCGCCTGGCCCGGTCCAACTCCGCGATCGGCAAGGGCCTGCTGGGCCTGCTCAGCAGGGGCGGCCTCGACGAGGCGGCGTGGGAAGAGGTCGAGGACACCCTGCTCGCCGCCGACCTCGGTGTCGAGGCCACGACCGCGCTGGTCGACGGCCTGCGCACCCGCGTGAAGGTCGACGGCGCGACCGACGAGGCGACCGTCCGGAGCTGGCTGCGAGAGGAGCTGCTGGCCCAGGTCGATCCCACTCTCGACCGCTCGGTGGCCTCACGGCGCGTCGAGGGCCGGCCGGCCGTGGTCATGGTCGTGGGAGTCAACGGCACCGGCAAGACGACCACAGTGGGCAAGCTGGCCCGGGTGCTGGTCGCCGAGGACAAGGACGTGGTGCTGGGCGCCGCTGACACGTTCCGTGCCGCCGCGGCGGACCAGCTGGAGACATGGGGCGCGCGGGTCGGCGTGCCCACGGTGCGCTCCGAACGCGATGGTGCCGACCCGGCCGCGGTCGCGTTCGACGCCGTGAAGGCCGCCCGCGAGCTGGAGGCCGACGTCGTGCTCATCGACACCGCCGGACGCCTCCATACCAAGGTCGGGCTGATGGACGAGCTGGGCAAGGTCAAGCGCGTCGTGGAGAAGCAGTCCCCGATCGACGAGGTCCTCCTCGTCCTCGACGCGACCACCGGCCAGAACGGCCTGCGGCAGGCCGAGGTGTTCTCGGAGGTGGTCAAGGTGACGGGAATCGTCCTCACGAAGCTCGACGGCACGGCCAAGGGCGGCATCGTCGTGGCAGTCCAGCGGAAGCTGGGGGTCCCGGTCAAGCTGGTCGGACTCGGCGAGGGGCCCGACGACCTCGCACCTTTCGACCCCGAGGCCTTCGTCGACGCACTCGTCAGCTGACCAGTCGAGAGCTCTCGACACTCGGACAGGTGGGCACCTGCGGGAGGTATGCCGGGCGGCCCGGTGACCGGCATACCCGCCGGTCTGCCAAGGTGCCGGACAGCGGGCTGAGCCTGTCGCTCAGGCCGGTGGTTCCGCGGACGTGCAGCTCAACATCCCGTAGGGCTCGGTGACGATGACGACGTCCTCGAGGCGCCAGCCGGTCTCGGCGAACAGCTCACGCCACCGGGACACGGTGCGGTCCTTGCCGCCGTAGGCGACCCAGGCGGTGAGGTCCATCATCGCCGCGGGGTACTGGGGCCGGCCCTCGGGCAGCGGGATCTCGAACGCGTGCAGCGTCGCCCCAGGTGCCGCCGAGCGGCGGCAGGACCGCAGCACATCGCGGGCGCTCTCGTCGTCGAGGCAGCGCAGCACGGTCGACATGACGTAGGTGTCACCGGGCGGGACCGCGCGCCGTGCGTCGCCCGGGGCGATCTCGACGCGGTCGCGGATGCCGAGGGCGGCCAGAGCAGCCTCCGCCGCGGGAACGGTGTCGGGGAAGTCGACAAGGATCGCGCGCACACCGGGGTACCGGTCGAGCAGGGGCCCCAGCTCCATGCCGTTGCCGCCGCCCACGCACACGACCGTCTCCCGGCCGGACAGCTCAAGCGTCTTCGCCAGGTCCTCGAAGCCCTGGCTGGTCGATCCCATGGCCCGGTCGTAGGCCGCCGCCTCGGCCGGGTTGGCCACGAGGTAGTCGTGGAAGGAGCTGCGGTTGACGACCTCGAACGGCGACCTTCCCGAGCGGATTCCCGACGCCAGGCCGCTCCAGGCCCGCACCACTCCCGGCAGGGCCGCCCAGCCGAGCAGCATGTCGCGCATGGGGCCGACGCGCAGGGCGGCGGACAACCCGGTGTTGGCGTAGCGGCCCTGGTCGTCGACGAGGAGGGCGCCCTGTGCGGCCAGCATCCGCACGAGTCTGCCCAGGAGATCCGGGTCGACCCCAGCGGCAGCCGCCAGGTCCTCCGGCGTGCGGGGGCCGGAGGCAAGGTGGTCGGGCAGGGACAGCTCGGTCATCGCCACGACGGCCGCGGTCAGCCGGTAGGCGCCCACCACGGACAGCAGGTCCTCCTCGGTCAGAGGCTCGGTCTCCAGCTCTGCTGGCGGCTCGGTCTGCACCTCTGCTTGAGGCTCGGTCAGCGCCTCTGCTTGAGGCTCGGTCTGCGGCTCGGTCATCGGTCCTCCCCACGGGCTCGGGTGCGGGGTCATCCTCGCAGCGACCCCTGGGCGCCCGACGGACAATCGCCGAAAGCCGGTTGTCTCGCGATGCGGGACGGTCCACCCGCGGTTACGTGTTCCTTACCGGAGCGTGGATCCGCTAACACGGGCGTAACACAACGACACCGGTGGTGAAACGCGCCGGGACAAGCATCTTCGCCATGGAAATCAACACCGGCGACACCGCTTGGGTCCTCGCAGCCGCCGCCATGGTGCTGCTCATGACCCCCGGTCTGGCGCTGTTCTATGGAGGCATGGTCAGGGCCAAGAGCGTCCTGAACATGATGATGATGAGCTTCATCACCATGGGCACCATCTCGGTCGCCTGGGTGCTCTGGGGCTACAGCGAGGCCTTCGGGAACTCCTGGAAGGGCCTCATCGGCAACCCGTTCCAGCACTTCGGGCTGCATGGAGTGATGGACGCGGCCTACGGCGCCAAGGGTGACATGATCCCCGGTCCCGCCTTCGTCGCGTTCCAGGTCGTCTTCGCCATCATTGCGGTGGCCCTGGTCAGCGGTGCGGTCGCCGATCGCGCGAAGTTCTCCGCCTGGACCGTCTTCACCGTCGTCTGGGCAACCGTCGTCTACTTCCCGGTCGCCAACTGGGTCTTCTCCTTCGACGGCTTCTCGGCCGACAAGGGTGGATGGATCGCCAACGGCATCAAGGCCTTCGACTTCGCCGGGGGTACCGCGATCCACATCAACGCCGGAGCCGCGGGCCTCGCCCTGGCCCTAGTGCTGGGCAAGCGGATCGGCTTCGCCAAGGAACCGATGCGGCCGCACAACCTCACCCTGGTCATGATCGGTGCTGGCCTCCTGTGGTTCGGCTGGTTCGGCTTCAACGCCGGCTCCGCGCTGGGCGCCGGCAGCCTCGCCGCCGGCGTCTGGGTCAACACGCTGGCCGCCACCGGCGCGGCGATGCTGGGCTGGCTCCTGCTGGAGAAGCTGCGCGACGGCCACGCCACCTCCCTGGGCGCAGCCTCGGGCGTGGTGGCCGGTCTCGTGGCGATCACGCCCTCCTGCTCAACGGTCACCCCGATCGGCGCCGTCATCATCGGCCTGGTCGCCGGCGCGGTCTGCGCCTGGGCGGTGGGCCTGAAGTTCCGCCTCGGCTTCGACGACAGCCTCGACGTCGTGGGCGTCCACCTCGTGGGCGGCCTCGTGGGCACGCTGGCCATCGGCTTCCTCGCCACCAAGCAGGGCAGCCCGGCCGCCGACCTGAGCGCGTACGGCCTCTTCTACGGTGGCGGGTTCGACCAGCTGTGGCGTCAGGCCGTGGGTGCGTTCGCGGTGCTTGCCTTCTCGTTCAGCGCGACGTACATCATTGGTCTTGTGATCCACAAGGCGATGGGCTTCCGCGTCACCGAGGAGCTCGAGGTCTCCGGCATCGACCTCGCGGAGCACGCTGAGACGGCGTACGACCTCGTGCCGCGCGGCGGCCGGGTCGGCGGGATGGCCTCGGCGCACGCAACCGCGACAATGGACGACGCGCACAGCGTCTCGAGCACGACGGGAGCATCGGCATGAAGCTCGTCACTGCCATCATCAAGCCGCACCAGCTGGACCCGGTGAAGGAGGCCCTCGAGGCCTTCGGGATCAGCGGCATGACGGTCAGCGAGGCGACCGGATACGGCCGGCAGCGCGGCCACAGCGAGGTCTACCGTGGCGCCGAGTACACGGTCGACTTCGTCCCCAAGGTCCGGGTCGAGGTGCTGGTCGACGACGTCGATGCCACCAGCGTGGTCGACGTCATCCTCAAGGCGGCGCAGACCGGCCGCATCGGCGACGGCAAGATCTGGACGGTGCCCGTCGAGGACGTGGCCCGGGTCAGGACCGGCGAGCGCGGCGTCGAGGCGATCTGAGCCCCATCACATGACCGTTGAGTACACCGACCTGACTGCTCAGCGGCTGGACCTGGCTGGCACCCGGAGCTTCACGGCTCCGGGTGCCGGCGCTTCCCGCCGCCAGAGCCTGGCCCGGTTCTCCCGCTCGTGGCTGGCCAGCCTGTGGGCGGAGGCCATGGCCGGGCGCCCCTCCGAGGGGGTCGCCCTTGCGGCCGTGGGCAGCCTCGCCCGAGGTGATGCCGGTCCACTGAGCGACGTCGACCTCGTGCTGCTTCACGACGGCCGCACGCTCGGGGCACAGGCCCTGACCAGCGCGGCCGACCGCGTCTGGTACCCCATCTGGGATGCCGGGGTGAAGCTCGACCACAGTGTCCGGACGGTCAGCCAGTGCCGCCAGGTCGCCTCGGGGGACCTCACCGCGGCCGTGGGGCTGCTCGACCTGGACTGTGTCGCCGGCGACGCCGGCCTGGTCGCGGCGGCTCGCTCCACCGTGGGCCACGACTGGCGCTCGAACGCCCGCAAGCGGCTCCCGCAGCTGCTGGAGACCCTGGAGCAGCGCCACGCCCGCAACGGCGACCTGGCCCAGTCGCTCGAGCCTGACCTCAAGGAGGCACACGGCGGTCTCCGCGACATGACCGTCCTGAACGCCCTCGCCGCCGCGTGGCTGACCGACCGCCCGCACGGTGCCGTCGACCTCGCCCACCAGCGGCTGCTCGACGTCCGGGACGCACTCCACGTCGTCACGGGCCGCGGGCGCGACCGCCTCACCCGCGAGGACCACGACGCGGTCGCGGCCCTGCTCGGCCACCCCGACTCCGATGCCATGCTGACCACCGTGTCGAACTCGGCCCGCGTCATCGCGTACTCCCTTGACGGCACGGCGCGCCGGGCCGGCCAGTCACAGCGGGCGCGTACGCTCCGCGTCGGCCCCCGCCGACCGCAGCTCAACCCGCTCGGCTACGGGCTCTTCGAGCACGATGGCGAGGTCGTCCTCGGGCCTCGGCACACCGTGGGCACCGAGCCGCTCCTGCCGCTGCGGGCGGCCGTGGTGGCGGCTCGCACCGGGCTGCCCATCGCTCCCGCCACACTGCACAACCTGGCGGCCAGCTCGCCGCCCCTGCCCGAGCCCTGGCCGACCATCGCACGCGACCTCTTCGCCGACCTGCTGGCCGCCGGAGCGGGCCTGGTCGGGGTATGGGAGGGCCTCGACCAAGCGGGGATCACCGAGCAGTGGATCCCGGAATGGGCCGACGTCCGCTCCCGCCCCCAGCACAACCCGGTGCACCGCCACACCGTCGACCGACACCTCGTCGAGACGGTTGTCTACGCGAGCGCGCTGGTGCGCCAGGTCAACCGGGCCGACCTGCTGCTCATGGCCGCGCTGCTCCACGACATCGGCAAGGTCGAAGGCGCACACGACCACAGCGTCGTGGGAGCACCCATCGCTGCCACCATCGCGACCCGGCTCGGCCTCCCACCCGCGGACGTCGAGGTCGTGACCACGCTGGTCCGCGAGCACCTGACGCTGATCAACCTGGCCACGCGCCGCGACTACCAGGACCCACGCACGGCCGAGGCCGCCCGCGAGGCGGTCAGCGGCGACCGCGACGTGTTCGAGCTGCTCCTGGCCCTCACCGAGGCGGATGCCTGCGCAGCCGGCCCCAAAGCCTGGACCGACTGGCGAGCCACCCTGCTGCGCCAGTTCGCCGAGACCGCCCGGGCCGGGTTCGCCGACGGGCCTCGCCGCAGCGCGGCCCCCGAGGCCGACGAGGTCAGCTCCGCCACCATCGCGGCCGTCGCGGCCGGGGAGCCGTACGTCGTCGTGCGCCCGCAGGGGGGCACGTTCCGCGTGGACGTCTTCGACCGCGACCGGCTGGGACTTTTCGCCGACACGGCAGGCCTGTTCGCGGCATACGGCATGGTCGTGCGCACGGCCATCCTGCGCACCCTCGACGGGGTGGCGGCCAACGAATGGCACGTCGAGACGCCCACCGGGCAGACCCCGGATGCCCAGCAGATCGTCCGGGGGCTGACCCGCCTGGCTCAAGGAGACCGAAGCCCGCTCAACCTGCTGGAGCGCCGCCGCGGGGTGCGGGCCACGACGAGCTCGCGGGCGGCCTCTGGGTCGCCTGGCCACGCGCGGGCCCTGGTCGTGCCGCAGGCGGCCGAGGACGCCACGGTGCTGGAGGTGCGCGCCCAAGACCGGCCGGGACTGCTGCATGAGCTCGGGATGACGTTCGCACGGGCCGGGCTGAGCGTCCGCTCCGCGCACATTGCGACGTATGCCGGCCAGACGCTGGACACGTTCTACCTCACCGAGTTCGGTGGTCGCCTCCTGTCGCCGGCGAAGGTCGCCCAGACGGTGGCCATGGTCATCGACACGTGTGACGCCACCCTGGCTCAGCGGGGCTGAGCGGGTGCTGAGCCGCCACTGAGCGGTCTCTGAGCGTCCGCGCTGCGGTCGGGTCAGTGCACCCGGCCGCCGCCCGTTAGCCTTGTGCGGTGTTCACCAGCCTCTCCGACCGCCTGACCGCAACCTTCAAGAACCTCCGGGGCAAGGGCCGGCTCAGCGAGTCCGACGTCAACCGGACGGTCCGCGACATCCGCCTCGCACTCCTCGAGGCCGACGTGGCGCTGCCCGTGGTCAAGGAGTTCACCCACGCGGTGCGCGAGCGGGCCCTGGGCGAGGAGGTCTCCCAGGCGCTCAACCCGGCCCAGCAGGTCATCAAGATCGTCAACGACGAGCTGGTGGAGATCCTCGGCGGGCAGACCCGCGGCATCCGGTTCGCCAAGAACCCGCCGACCGTGGTCATGCTTGCCGGCCTCCAGGGCTCCGGAAAGACGACGCTGGCCGGCAAGCTTGCCCGGTGGCTGAAGGACCAGGGCCACACGCCGCTGCTGGTGGCGGCCGACCTGCAGCGGCCCAACGCCGTGACCCAGCTCGAGGTCGTGGGCGAGCGGGCCGGGGTCCCGGTCTTCGCCCCCGAGCGGGGCAACGTCGGCGGGCACGACGCCGTCGGGCCCACCGGCGAGGGCACCCGCTCCTTCGGCGACCCGGTCGCCGTCTCGCGGGCCGGCGTCGAGCAGGCTCGCGCCCGCCAGCACGACGTCGTGATCGTCGACACCGCCGGACGGCTGGCAGTCGACGCCGACCTCATGCAGCAGGCTGCCGACATCCGCGCCGCCATCCAGCCGGACGAGGTGCTGTTCGTCATCGACGCGATGATCGGGCAGGCCGCGCTCGAGACCGCCCTGGCGTTCCAGGAGGGCGTCGACTTCAGCGGCGTGGTGCTGACCAAGCTCGACGGCGACGCCCGCGGTGGCGCGGCGCTGTCGGTGACCGGGGTGACCGGCCGGCCGATCATGTTCGCCTCCACCGGCGAGACCGTGAAGGACTTCGAGGTCTTCCACCCCGACCGCATGGCCTCGCGGATCCTCGACATGGGCGACGTGCTCACTCTGATCGAGCAGGCCCAGCGAGCCTTCGACCAGCGCCAGGCCGCCGAGATGGAGCGGAAGTTCCTGGCCCGCGAGGACTTCACCTTCGACGACTTCCTGAGCCAGATGGCCGCCATCAAGAAGATGGGGTCGCTCACCTCGATGCTGAAGATGATGCCGGGCATGAGCCAGATGCGCGCCCAGCTCGACAGCCTCGACGAGCGGGAGTTCGACCGGGTCGAGGCGATGGTCCACTCCATGACGCCGTTCGAGCGCACCCACCCCAAGCAGATCAACGGCTCGCGCCGCGCGCGCATCGCCAAGGGCTCCGGCGTCACGGTGTCGGAGGTCAACGCGCTCCTGGAGCGGTTCGGCGAGGCCCAGAAGATGATGAAGCAGCTGGCCCGAGGAGGCGGCATCCCGGGCATGCCGGGCATGGGCGGCGGCAGGAAGGGGCGGCAGCAGGCCCCGCAGCGCAAGAAGAGCAAGTCCGGCAACCCGGCCAAGCGCGCCGCGGAGGAGCGGGCGGCGGCCCAACGCGCGGCGGCGCCCCGCCAGTCCGGCGCGGCGTTCGGCCAGCCGGCCACCGGCGAGGGCGGCTCCCAGCTGCACGACCTCGACCCCACCCAGCTGCCGAAGGGCTTCGAGAAGTTCCTCGGACGGTAAGGTCCCCCGGGCCCGGTTCGCGCGCGGGAACGGTCCCGGCCGCTCTAACGTGACTGGTATGCCCGACGTGGACCCGAGCACGACCGTACGCGACGATGGCAGCAGGCCGACGCCCTACGACTTCACCGGCCTGAGGGCCACGTTCGTCAACTGCACCCTGAAGCGCTCACCCGAGCTGTCCCACACCGGGGGCCTGGTCGACATCTCGAGCGCGATCATGCGCAAGCACGGCGTGGAGGTCGACGTGATCCGCGCGATCGACCACGACATCGCCACGGGCGTCTATCCCGACATGACCCAGCACGGCTGGGCCAGCGACGAGTGGCCGCAGCTGTGGCCGCGCGTGTACGGCGCCGACATCCTCGTGATCGCCGGGCCGATCTGGCTCGGCGACAACTCGAGCGTGACGAAGCGGGTCATCGAGCGCCTCTACGCCCACTCCGGCGAGGCCAACGCCGCGGGCCAGTACACCTACTACGGACGCGTGGCCGGGGCCCTGATCACCGGTAACGAGGACGGCGTGAAGCACTGCACCAGCAACATCCTCTACAGCCTCCAGCACATCGGCTACGTCATCCCGCCGCAGGCCGACGCCGGCTGGATCGGCGAGGTGGGGCCGGGCCCTTCCTACCTGGACCCGGGCTCCGGAGGACCCGAGAACGACTTCACCAACCGCAACACGACGTTCATGACGTGGAACCTCATGCACCTCGCCAAGATGCTGAAGGACGCCGGCGGCATTCCCGCCTACGGCAACCAGCGCACGGCGTGGGACCACGGCGAGCGGTTCGACTTCAACCCCGAGTACCGCCACCCGGTCTCGTAGACCCTGCCGCGCGGCGTCTCGCCCCTCCCCGCGCGGGCGGCTACCCGGCATACCTCCTCGGTCGTTCAAGGGTGACACCCGCCGGAGGCCACCACCACCACCGCCCAAGGATTCGCAGGTATGCCGGCCAGCCACCCGCCAGCCGCGGCTCGCGGCTGCGGGTCGGTAGGGTCGCGACCATGACGGCGACGGTGCTGCACCTGACGGGTCCGGTCCTCGTCGGGCTCGACGATGTTCGGGACTCGGCGTGGGTGGTCGGCGGGCGGGTGACGTTCGAGCCGGCGACGTCGCCGGGTGCCGATGTCGTGGTGCTCGAGGGCTGGGTCGTGCCCGGGATCGTCGACGCGCACTGCCACGTCGGGCTCGGACCGCACGGCGCGGTCGACAAGGCCACCGCGGAGCAGCAGGCCATCGACGACCGTTCGGCCGGAACGCTGCTCATTCGCGACGCCGGGTCCCCCGCGGACACGCGGTGGATCGACGAGCGGCCGGACCTGCCCAAGGTGATACGGGCCGGCCGCCACATCGCGCGGACCCGCCGGTACCTGCGCAACTACGCCCACGAGGTGGAGCCCGACGCGCTGGTCGAGCGCGTGCGCATCGAGGCGAAGGTGGGCGACGGCTGGGTGAAGCTGGTGGGCGACTGGATCGACCGCGACCTCGGCGACCTGGCCCCGTGCTGGCCCCGCGAGGTCCTGGCCGAGGCCATCGCCGCGGCGCACGAGGAGGGGGCCCGTGTCACGGCGCACTGTTTCGGGCAGGAGTCGCTCTACGACTTCGCGGCCGCCGGCAGCGACTGTGTGGAGCACGCCACGGGGCTGGAGCCCGCCACCATCGAGCAGTTCGCCGCGCAGGGCATTGCGATCGTCCCGACGCTGGTCAACATCGCCACCTTCCCGCAGATCGCCGAGCCGGCGCGGGAGAAGTTCCCGGCCTACTACCAGCGCATGCTCGACCTGCACGCGCGGCGCTACGAGACCATCGGCGCCGCCCACGAGGCAGGCATCCCGATCTACGTCGGCACCGACGCCGGAGGATCGCTCCGGCACGGCCTTGCCGCGCAGGAGGCGGTGGAGCTGGACAGGGCGGGGCTGGGCCCGCGAGGGGCGCTCGACTCCGCGGCCTTTGCGGCGCGGCGCTGGCTGGGGCGCCCCGGGCTCGAGGAGGGGGCCGACGCCGACCTCCTCGTCCTCGACGCCGACCCGCGGGAGGACATCACCGCTTTGACCCGACCTCGGCACATCGTCCTGCGCGGCGTCACGGTCGACTGAGCGGCGTACCGCCGCTGCGGCCGCGGGGTTCTGTGCCTTCCGCATCACCGGACGCTCGCTCGCCATCCACGATGCGAGACATAACTGGGTGTTATTTGACCGATAAGCAAAGGCTATACAAAAATCCTAGTTGCCACATAGGACAAGGGGCCAAGCCCCGTCACCCAGCCAGGAGCAGGCGTGAACCTCCGCCCCCGCACACTTGCCGTCACGGCCGTCCTGGCCGCCGCCGCCATGGCGCTGACGGCCTGTGCCGGCGGCGGTGCGAGCGACGCCGTTGGTGCCGGCGCCTCGGCGTCACGTGGCTCGGCAGGCACGCTCAACATCTACGCCTACGCAGTGCCCAAGCCGGGTTTCGACAAGGTGATCCCCGGCTTCAACGCCACGGCCGCCGGGAAGGGTGTGGCGTTCCAGCAGTCCTATGGCGCCTCGGGTGACCAGTCCCGCAAGGTCGCCGCGGGCGCCGCTGCGGACGTCGTCAACTTCTCGGTGGAGTCCGACATCACGCGGCTGGTCGGCGCCGGGCTCGTCGACCCAGGCTGGAACGCCGGGCCGTACAAGGGCATCCCGTTCGGATCGGTCGTGACCATCGTGGTCCGCAAGGGCAACCCCAAGGGCATCAAGGACTGGGACGACCTGCTGAGGCCGGGCATCGAAGTCGTGACGCCCAACCCGTTCAGCTCGGGATCGGCCAAGTGGAACCTGCTGGCTCCATACGCTGCGAAGAGCGACGGGGGCAAGGACCCCAAGGCCGGTCTGGCGTTCATCGAGAAGCTGGTGACCGAGCACGTCAAGGTTCAGCCGAAGTCCGGCCGCGAGGCAACCGAGACGTTCCTGCAAGGCACCGGCGACGCGCTGCTCACCTATGAGAACGAGGCCCTGTTCTCCGAGGCAAAGGGCGACCCGGTCGAGCACGTGACGCCGCCGGTCACGTTCAAGATCGAGAACCCCATCGCCGTGGTCAGGACGAGCACAAACCTCAAGGCTGCCCAGGCATTCGTCGACTACGTGTTCACCCCTCCGGCCCAGCGGCTCTGGGCGGAGGCGGGGTTCCGACCGGTTGACCCGGCGGTCGCCAAGGAGTTCGCGGCCAAGTTCCCGCAGCCCACGACTCTGTACACCATCGACGACCTGGGCGGCTGGAAGACCGTGGACGGCAGCCTGTTCAAGAAGGACGTCGGGTCCATTGCGGTGATCTACGACAAGGCGACCTCCTAGCCATGGCCACGTTCACCCTCACCGGCAGAGCCGACATCGCGGAGGAGTCCGAGCTGTCGGCTCTGCGGGCGCGTCGAAGCAGCGCGCTCGGTCGCACCGGCGCCGCGGGCTACCTTGGGCTCGGCCTGGTCACGCTGTGGCTGAGCCTCATCGTCTTGCTCCCCCTGGCCGCCCTTGCGGTGACGTCCGCCTCGGGTGGATGGGCTGGCTTCTGGGAGGCGGTCACCGCGCCAGTCGCCCTCGCCGCGCTGTGGGTCACCGTAGAGGTGTCAGCCGCCGTGGCGGCGGTCAACGCGGTCATGGGAACGCTCATCGCCTGGGTCCTCGTGCGCGACGACTTCCCGGGGAAGCGGGTCGCTGACGCCATGATCGACCTGCCCTTCGCGCTGCCCACGATCGTCGCGAGCATCGTGCTCCTCTCGCTCTACGGCCCCAGCAGCCCGATCCGGGTGCACCTCAACGCGACCCAGCCAGGACTCCTCGTAGCGCTGTTGTTCGTCACCCTGCCCTTCGTGGTTCGCACCGTCCAGCCGGTCCTCATCGAGGCCGACCGCGAGGTCGAAGAGGCCGCCGCCTCGCTCGGAGCGGGCAACCTCACGACATTCCGGCGGGTCATCCTCCCGACGCTGCTGCCGGCGATCATCAGCGGGACAGGGCTGGCGTTTGCGCGGGCGATCGGCGAGTACGGGTCGGTCGTGCTCATCGGTGGCGACATCCCGCGGCAGACCCAGATGGCCTCCCAGTACATTCAGCAGCAGATCGAGATCGACCGGCCCGTGAACGCCGCCGCCGTCTCGGTCGCGCTGCTCGCCATCGCGTTCGCGACCCTGTTCGTCCTGCGCTTCCTGTCCGGGCGCGCGCGGCGCCACGAGGAGCAGGACGCATGACACCTTCGCACCCGGCGCGGATCGGCCTGCGAGCAGTCGCCCTCGGCTACCTCCTGGTGCTGCTGGCGGTGCCGATTGCGCTGATCCTCTACCGCACCTTCGAGCCCGGACTGGCCGCGTTCTGGGTGTCGGTCCGCACGCCCGCGGCCATCGCTGCGGTCAACCTTTCCCTGCTCATCGTCGCGATCGTGGTCCCGCTCAACGTGGTCTTCGGAGTGGTGACCGCCCTGTCTCTCGTGCGTGGGCGGTTCCGGGGGCGCGGGCTCATCCAGGCCTTGGTAGACCTGCCCTTCGCCGTCTCCCCGATCGTCGTCGGTGTCTCGCTCATCCTGCTGTGGGGGGTGAACGGCTGGTTCGGAGGCCTGAGCCGGCTCGGGATCCACGTCATCTTCAGCCTCCCGGGCATGGTGATCGCGACGATCTTCGTGACGCTGCCCTTCGTCGTCCGCGAGGTCGAGCCCGTGCTGCACGAGATCGGCACCGACCAGGAGCTCGCGGCGGCGACGCTCGGCGCCTCGGTCTGGCAGGCCTTCTGGAGGATCACGCTACCGTCGATCCGCTGGGGCCTCACCTACGGCGTGGTGCTGACGGTGGCGCGGGCACTGGGGGAGTTCGGTGCCGTGCTCATGGTCTCCTCGGGCTTCCCCGGTGTCTCGCAGACACTGACGCTGCTCGTGCACGCCCGTTACATCGACGACCACAACACCTACGGCGCGTATGCAGCCGCGACCCTGCTCATGGGGATCGCGCTGCTGACGCTGATGGCCATGACCCTGCTGGAGCGCAAGAGGAGCACTGTCTCGTGATCACCGTGGCGAACGCCCGCAAGAGCTACGGCAGCTTCGCCGCGCTTGACGACGTGAGCCTGGAGATCCCCTCGGGGTCGCTGACCGCCCTGCTCGGACCGAGCGGATCCGGCAAGTCGACCCTGCTTCGCTCGATCGCCGGCCTCGAGCACCTCGACTCCGGGTCGGTCTCCATCGCCGGCCGCGATGTCACACACCTGGCTCCGCAGAAGCGCGGGATCGGCTTCGTCTTCCAGCACTACGCGGCGTTCCGCCACATGACGGTCCGCGACAACGTGGGCTTCGGGCTTTCGATCCGGAAGCGCCCGAAGGCAGAGATCGCCAGGAAGGTCGACAGCCTGCTGGAGATCGTTGGCCTGCAGGGATTCCAGCGCCGCTATCCAGCACAGCTGTCGGGGGGCCAGCGCCAGCGGATGGCCTTGGCGCGGGCGCTGGCCGTCGACCCGGAGGTGCTGCTGCTGGACGAGCCGTTCGGGGCCCTCGACGCGAAGGTGCGCGCCGACCTGAGGCGCTGGCTGCGCCGGCTGCATGACGAGGTCCACGTCACCACCGTCCTGGTCACCCACGACCAGGAGGAGGCGCTCGACGTGGCCGACCGGATCGCCATCCTGAGCGGAGGCCGCATCGAGCAGGTCGGTGATCCGGTGGCGCTCTACGACCGGCCGGCCAACGACTTCGTCATGTCCTTCTTGGGCTCCGTAGCGCACCTGAACGGCTCCCTGGTGCGACCCCACGACATTCGGCTCTCGCGCGACCAGCGCGCCGAGGTCGTCGACCGCGCAGGGCAGGGACTGGTCGTGCGCGCGAGGGTCGAGCGGATCGTGCGGCTGGGCTTCGAGGTGCGCGTAGAGCTCATCAACGCGGCGACAGGTGAGCCCTTCTCGGCGCAGGTCACCAGGGCCACGGTCGAGCGGCTGGGCCTCATGCCGGGAGAGACGGTCTATGCCCGGGCTGCGGTGGACCCGCACGCCGGCGAGGGGGCCGAGGACTACGCCGTCTAGGACGGCCATGCCTGTGACCGCGCCGCGGCGGCCGTCCTGGCTCCGCAATACCGCGTGCGGGTCCCGGGATGCCCGGCATACGCCACAATGCGGCCGTGGACATCTCCGCGAAGACCGACTACGCCGTCCGGGCGATGCTCGCGCTGGCCCAGTCGGAGGGAAGCGGCTCGGGACCGATTTCGGTCGACGCGCTGGCCACAGCCCAGGACCTGCCGCGGAAGTTTCTCGAAGCGATCCTCTCGGACCTGCGCCGCGCAGGTCTGGTCACGAGCACCCGAGGGGCGCGTGGCGGCTACGTGCTGAGCCGACCGGCCTCGCAGACCCGGCTCGGCGACATCTTCCGGGCGGTCGACGGGCCGCTTGCCGAGGTGCGCGGCCTGCGCCCACACGAGACGCGCTACGAGGGCGTCGCGCAGCACCTCCCCACAGTGTGGGTCGCGGTGCGGGCCAGCCTCCGCCTGGTGCTCGACGAGACCACGCTGGCCGACGTGCTGTCCGGCGACCTGCCCGCGCGAGTCCGGGCGATGGCGGCGGCCCCGGACGCCTGGGAGAACCGCTAACCGCCCGGCCCCACGGGTCCCTGTCACGCGCGAACGCAGCGATCCCCACGGCCCCGCCGTCGCTGACTCGCACGAATGCAGCGATACGGAACAGTGGGGACGGTCATGGAGCAGCGCAAGCGCCTCATGACCGGCCCTCCCGCGGCGAGTCCATGAACCTGCTGGCGCCCACCTTCCGGCTGCTCGCCGCAGGCGGCGCGTTCCAGTGGTTCGTCCGCCACCAGCGCCTCGTGCACACTTTCGAGACCAACGTGCGCGGGCCGGCATACCCGATCCACCTGGGCGGCGGGACGATCCGGCGCATCGTCCCGATCGCGATCAACCCGGACAACGTCACCTTCTCCTTCGACGTGCTCTCGTATGCCGGTCGCCTGGTCGTCACCGTGGTCAGCGACCCCGACCACGTGCCCGACCACGGCGTGCTGGCCCGCGCCCTGCAGAGCGAGCTCGACCTGCTCCCGCACGAGCCCCTGTGAGCCATCGGCTCGCGAGTTCGAGTCAGCGCCCGCCATCTGGCAGAATGTCCCGCTGTACCCGTCAGGCCCGGCCCCTCTCACCGAGCCCGCGACGCGTCCACAGGGCCGCTTCGCTCCCCACGTGTTTCCCCACCCGGGGTGTGGCGTGCGCCCGAACCACATCAGAAACAGGAGACACCACAGACGTGGCCGTCAAGATTCGTCTGAAGCGCATGGGCAAGATCCGTGCACCGTTCTACCGCGTTGTCGTCATGGACGCGCGCACCAAGCGCGATGGCCGGGCCATCGAGGAGATCGGCAAGTACCACCCCACCGAGGAGCCCTCGGTCATCGACATCGACTCCGAGCGCGCCCAGTACTGGCTTACCCAGGGCGCCCAGCCGACCGAGGCCGTCGAGGCGCTGTTCAAGGTCACCGGCGACTGGCAGAAGTTCCGGGGCGAGCCGGGCGCCGAGGGCACGCTGAAGGTCAAGCGGGGCAAGCCCAGCAAGAAGGAGCTCTACGAAGCTGCGATTGCTGCCGCCGGCAAGACCGAGGACGCCAAGGACACCGCCACGACCGCACGCCGGAAGCCCGCCGCCAAGAAGGCCGAGGCGGAGGCGCCCGCTGAGGCGCCTGCGGCCGCCGACGCGCCGGCCCCCGCCGCGCCTTCTGCCACCGGCAGCATCGACGTCGAGGCCGAGGAGGCTGCGGCCGAGGCCAAGGTCCTGGCTGCCGCCGAGGCCGAGCGCACCGAGAAGTCCGAGAAGGGCGACGCCCCGGCGTCGGCTGGCAAGCCGTCCGGCGGAGAGGCCTGACGGTGCTCGACGAGGCGCTCGAGCACCTGGTCAAGGGCATCGTCGACCACAAGGACGACGTCGTCGTGCGCCGCAAGACCCTGCGCCGCGGTGAGGTCCTCGAGGTTCGCGTCCACCCTGACGACCTGGGTCGCGTGATCGGCCGCTCCGGCCGCACCGCGAGCGCCCTGCGCACCGTCATGGGCGCCCTGGCTGGAGGCCAGGGCGTGCGGGTCGACATCGTCGACACCGACCGGGTCAGCTGACGACACGGAGTGCTCCGAGCAGCACGAGCGCCGCGAGGGCCGCTGGGATCCACTCCCAGCGGCCCTCGCGCATGTGCGAGCACCACGGAGACCTCCCGGGGCCCCGCCTGGCGCAGAGGCCGCGGTATGCCGGGGTGCCACTCGACAGGTGCCAGCCACTCGGCATACCTCTCGTTCCAGCCGTGTCGAGCCATCCCGACGGGTACGGTTTGCGGTGTGCGGCGCGTGCCCTTCTCTGCCCCGGTGAAGGGCGGTGTCCTCGGCGGCTGGTCGGTCGGCGAGGGCCGGCCCGTGATCGTGCTCCACGGCGGACCCGGGGTGTCCTACGAGATGGTCGACGGGCTCATGGAGGAGCTGTCGGCTGAGTTCGAGGTGGCCACCTTCCAGCAGCGCGGCTTGGCGCCATCCATCGGGACCGGCCCCTTCACGATCGCCCAGGCGGTCCAAGACATCGCCGCGGTGCTCGACCACCTGGGCTGGAACCGCGCCATGCTGGTGGGGCACTCGTGGGGCGGCCACCTCGCCTTCCACGCAGCGGTCGCCATTCCGGAGCGGCTCTCTGGCGTGCTCTCCGTCGACCCCCTCGGCGCCGTGGGTGACGGGGGCGAAAAGGACTTCCACAACGAGATGCTGGCGAGGATGCCCGAGGCCCTGCGGGCTCGCGTCGTGGAGCTCGAGGCGCGCGAGGAGGCGGGCGAGGGCACCGAGGCCGAGGCACTGGAGAGCTTGACGCTGGTCTGGCCGTCCTACTTCGCCCGGCCCGAACGGGTGATGGACCTGCCGCCGGTGGCCTTCTCACTCTCGGCAAACGCGCAGCTGTGGGCCGACATGCAGGCGAGTCTGCCCGGGCTCGAGGCCACCCTGCCGTCGATAGGGGTACCGGTAGGCGTGCTGGTCGGTGGGCTGAGCCCGATGCCTCCTGACGAAGCGGGGCTCGCGACGGCGACCCGCATCCCTGCCGCGTGGTCGCACGTCGAGCCGGAAGCCGGGCACTTCCCGTGGTTCGAGGCTCCCGGCTGCGTGCTCGCCGCCGCCCGTCGACTGGCGGCCACGTCGGCGTGAGCAGCCGTGGGGGTGCCGGGTGGAGGGTGCCCTCAGGATCCTCGACACCTGAGAGGATGCGGCACATGAGCATTGTCGTGGCCCGCATCGGCAAGCCGCACGGGCTCCGTGGCGAGGTCACGGTGCAGCTCCACACCGACGACCCTGGGAGGCGGCTCGCCCCTGGAGCCTCCTTCGCCACCGAGGCGCGTTCCGGCAGCGGCGTGCCGCGAGAGCTCACGATCCGCACCGCGCGCCCGCACAACGGAACCTGGCTGCTGTCCTTCGAGGGCATACCCGACCGCACCGGAGCCGAGGGCCTGCGCGGCGCGCGGCTGGTGGTCGACACGGACGAGGCGGCGGAGGCCGCAGCCGGTTCTGCAGCCGGTTCTGAAGCCGCCGCCGACGACGACGAGGACGCCTACTACGAGGACGAGCTCGTCGGTCTCGCGGTCGAGTCGCCTGCCGGCGAGCGTCTGGGCACGGTCGCGAGTCTCGAGACCGGGTCGGCCCAGGACCTCCTGGTCGTGACCCTTGAGGACGGCACCTCGGCCTGGATCCCCTTTGTCACGGCGATCGTCCCGGAGGTCGACCTTGCGGGCGGGCGGATCGTCGTAGACCCACCTGCGGGTCTGCTCGATCTGAACCGCAGCTGACCTGGCACCCCCATGCGCATCGACGTCGTCACGATCTTCCCCGACTACCTCTCGCCCCTGGACCTCTCGCTCATCGGGAAGGCGCGCCGCGACGGGCTGCTCGACGTGCGGGTCCACGACCTGCGCGACTTCACCCACGACCGGCACCGCACCGTCGACGACACCCCCTACGGCGGGGGAGCCGGCATGGTGATGAAGCCGCAGCCGTGGGCCGAGGCGCTCGCCCACGTCCTCGGGTCGGCCCAGGGCGGTGAGCGCCCCCACCTCGTGGTGCCAGGCCCAGGGGGTATGCCGTTCAGCCAGGCCATGGCGCGCAACCTCGCCGCCGAGGGGTGGCTGGCGTTCGCCTGTGGACGGTACGAGGGGATCGACGAGCGGGTCTACGAGCACGCCGCGCAGGACCTGCGCCTGCAGGTCTCGGTCGTCTCGCTGGGTGACTACGTCCTCAACGGGGGCGAGGTGGCCGTGCTGGCCATGGTGGAGGCCATCGCCCGGCTCCTGCCCGGCGTCATCGGCAATGCCGAGTCCCTCGTCGAGGAGTCACATGAGGACGGGCTGCTGGAGTACCCCGTCTACACCAAGCCCGCTGTGTGGCAGGGGCCCGGAGGCAAGCCGCGCGCTGTCCCCGAGGTGCTGCTGTCGGGGAACCACGCCGACATCGCGGCGTGGCGCCACCAACAGCGGCTCGAGCGCACTGCGGCGCGACGGCCCGACCTGCTCCATCCGGCACAGGCCATCCCCGCCGGCTCCGGTCTCCGCGGCCTGACCGTTGCCGTGGCGACGGCCGCCGACGCCCCCGAGCTGATGACCCTGACCCGGGCGTGCTGGGCCGAGGAGCTCGCCCGGTACGGCATGTTCGAAGCGGGGGAGGAGTCGGTCGATGACGTCGTGGCGGGGCTGGGCGTGTGGCGCACGTGGACGTTCCGTGCCGAGGGGCGCCTGGTCGCCTCGGTTCGCGGGCGGGTGCACCCGAACGAGCTGACGACCTGGCAGATCGGGCGGCTGATGGTCTCCCCTGACCTCCAGGGTCGAGGGCTGGGGCGTGCCCTGCTGGCCTTCGCGGAGGCGGCCGCACCGCCCGGCACCACGGCATACTGGCTCAACACCGGCGCCGGCAGCGAGCGCAACCTGCGCATCTACCGCAAGGCCGGCTACCGCGTGCAGCCCGGCGAGGGCGCCTTCCCTGGCACCGTCGACCTCACCAAACCGCGACAGACGACCGGGTAGCCCGGGGTAGCTCCGGGCGCCAGACTCGCCGGCGGCCCCGCTCGCTCAGTCGATGAGCGCGGTGCGCAGGTCGGAAGGGAGCAGCCGGCGCGCCGCGATCAGCCGCTCCGCGACACCGACGGTCACCGTCTGCGCGGCCATGATCCCGAACAGCACGAGCACCTGCGCCGTCGCAGCCTGCGCGGGCGTTCCGCCCCCGAGCATGACCCCGATGAAGGCCCCCGGCAGCGTGACCACGCCGGTGGTCCGCACCTGGTCGAGCCCGGGGAGCAGCGCCTCCGGCGCGCGGCGATGGACGATCTCGGTGACAGCCTGGGCCGGGAGCATTCCGAGGGAGAGGCAGGCTTCGTACTGCGGGTGCTCTTCGCGGAGCGCGGCGAAGGCGCGGCGGCCCACGAGCGTGTGGGCCGTCATGGCGTTGCCGACGATGATTCCTGCGATGGGGATCAGAGCGATGCCCTTCGGGGGGATCGTGCGGGTGGCGAGCACGACGGCCACGACCGGGATGACCCCGGAAGCCATGGCGACGGCTGCCGAGGGCCAGGACGGTCGAGCCTCGACGCGCGTGGAGGTGGTCAGCACGCCGACCGCGAACATCACAGCGACCAGGAGCGCCGACAGCGGCAGGCTGTTGACGGCCACAGCGATGAAGGTGGCCGCCAGACCGAGCTGAACGCAGGCTCGGACGGCCGCGACCAGCACGGGCCGCTCCATTCCATAGCCGCTCACCCGGTGGGCGGCCACGGCGAGCGCGAGCAGGAGCGCGAGGGCAAGGCCAACGCTCCAGCCCGGGTTGATGCTCACCGGGGTCACGCTATCGGCCCGTTCGGGGCACTCCGGATGCGGTCAGCTCACCGAATTTCGGGCCGGGGGGCCCGCTGTGGCACCATTGGTCGCTGGCGCTGACGACTTCTGCCCCTGCCACAGGGGGAGTGCACTGGTCCTGAGGCACGTCCGACTGCATGCCCGAGGGCATGTCCGACGACAGCTCCTGACCGGTTACGTGGCGGTCAGCGCACACCATCGAACATGAGCGACAACCCCCAGAGGGTGTCCGGACCCGTGGGCGACCTGTGGCGCCGACAAGAAAGCGAAGCAGCCATGCACCGTTTCGACGAGCTCGACAAGTCTTCCCTGAAGGACGGCATCCCGGCGTTCCGCGCGGGCGACACGGTCAAGGTCCACGTCAAGGTCGTCGAGGGCACCCGCTCCCGTGTCCAGGTGTTCCAGGGCGTCGTGATCCGCCGCCACGGTGGCGGAGTCGGCGAGACCTTCACGGTCCGCAAGGTCTCCTTCGGCGTCGGCGTCGAGCGCACGTTCCCGGTCCACACCCCGATCATCGACAAGATCGAGGTCGTCACCCGCGGCGACGTGCGGCGCGCCAAGCTCTACTACCTGCGCGACCTGCGGGGCAAGGCCGCCAAGATCAAGGAGAAGCGCGCGACCACCCCGGCCAGCTGACGCCGCCCTCTCTCACGCGTGACCGCTCGCCCCATGCGACCCACAGGCGCTGCCCCAGATCGCGGTTCTGCCTGTCCTGACAGCCTCGGGGGTTAGGCTCCCCCCGATGGCTGCCGGAGCGCGCGCGAGCGACACGCACCCGGTCCCTCGTCCCGATCCAGGGCGGGGGACCGCGCCACGTCGTGGCCGTACCCTTGGAGGCCGCACGCTGCTGGTCACGGTGGCGGTCGGTCTGGTGCTCCTTGTGGTGGTGCGCGCCTTGGTGGCGCAGTCGTTCTACGTTCCGTCCGGTTCCATGGAGCCCACGGTGGAGCCGGGGGACCGCCTCGTGGTCAACAAGCTCGTGCGGGCCGATGACCTGCGTCGGGGCGACGTCGTCGTCTTCGACGGCACCACGACCTTCGCCGCCGCTGACCGCACACCCGCCGCTGACAGGGGCGCCGTCGGGGAGGCCCTGTCGAGTGCCGCGAGCGCCCTCGGCATCGACCTGGGCGAGCAGGACTTCCTCAAGCGCGTCGTGGGCCTGCCAGGAGACCACGTCGTGTGCTGCAGCCCCGAGGGGCGGCTGGTGGTCAACGGGGTGGCTGTGACCGAGACCTATGTTCCCCGCGGCGCCAAGGCGAGCGACGTCACGTTCGACGTCACCGTCCCCGCGGGCCGGATGTGGGTCCTGGGCGACAACCGGCCGCTCTCTTCGGACTCGCGCGCACACCTCGGCGACCCGGGTGGTGGAATGGTCCCGATTGACGATGTGATCGGACGTGCCTCGGTGATCTACTGGCCCCTGTCCCGGGCGGGTGGAGTGCCAGGCTCCGGCGCACTCCGCTCCGTTCCAGCACCGACAGGGGGAGGATCATGACCCAGGACCGCCAGCCGCGGCCGGACACCCCGGCCACGCCCCCACCTGAGGGCGAGGCGGTCGGGGTCCGCACCGGTGCGCCGGAGGGCAATGGAAGTGGCCCCGCCCCTGAGGCAGACGCCGGCCGCATCGCTGGTGCTGGTGACCGGCAGAGCGCCCCCTCCGGTGACGTCGGCGGCGCTGGCGGCGCTGGCGGCACAGGTGGCACAGGTGACTGGGACGTCAACGGCGACCACCCGGCATACGACTCCACTCACGTGAGTGCTCAGCACAGTGCCCAGGAGGCCAGCACCGAGATGCCGGAGACTCACGAGGTCGAGTCCGAACCCGCAGCGTCGCCCTCCGGCGAGGGTCAACATCCCCGTCGGCTGTCCCCGTGGTCCCACATGAGCGCGGCGGCCAAGGAGTTCGTGGTCGTTGTCGCGATGGCCCTCGGCCTCTCGCTGATCGTCAAGACCTGGCTGCTCCAGGCGTTCTACATCCCGTCGGGGTCGATGGAAGACACCCTGGTGCTCAACGACCGCGTCGTGGTGAGCAAGCTGACGCCCGGGCCGTTCGAGCTGCACCGCGGCGACATCGTGGTCTTCGCCGACCCCGGCAACTGGCTCGGGGTCCACACCACGACGAGTCGCGGCCCGGTCGTGGAGGCCGTCCAGGAGGCACTGACCTTCGTGGGCCTGCTGCCCGACAACTCCGAGGACCACCTGATCAAGCGGGTGATCGGCCTTCCGGGAGACCATGTCGTCTGCTGTGACGCCACCAAGCGGCTGACGATCAACGGCATCCCCATCACCGAGACCTACGTCAAGTCGGGCAACGAGCCGAGCGCCACGCCGTTCGACATCACGGTCCCGGTGGGACGGGTCTGGGTCATGGGCGACCACCGCAGCGACTCCTCTGACTCCCGCTACCACGACCCGGGCGGCACTGGCGCGCAGGGCTCGGTGCCGATCAGCCTGATCACGGGCCGGGCCGTGGCCCTGGTCTGGCCGCTGAGCCACATCACCGGGCTCGGAACGCCCGAAGTCGTGTTCGCCAAAGTGCCGAACCCGCGCTCGGCTGCGGCGGTTCCGTCGGCGGGTGGGCCACCCCAGGCGCTGAGCGGCGGACAATAGTCGTATGCCGGCCAGCACGACCCCGCCCCGGCGCCCCTCCCAGGGCCGGCCTGGCTCCCGCAAGCCAAGCCTGCGGGTCGAGCGCGCGCTGCAGCGCGACGGGCACCGGGTCCTCGCTGGCATGGACGAGGTCGGCCGGGGTGCTCTTGCCGGTCCGGTCAGCGTGGGCGTCGTCCTGATCGACGAGACGTGCCGGAGCGCGCCCGCGGGCGTGCGCGACTCCAAGCTGCTGACCCCGGCGGCCAGGCGGGGCATGGTGCCACGGATCGAGCGCTGGGCCCTGGCCTACGCCGTCGGGCACGCGAGCCCGGCCGAGATCGACGAGATCGGCATCATGGCTGCGCTGCGGCTCGCCGGCCTGCGCGCCCTCGGGGCGGTGCCCGTGCGGCCGGATCTCGTGATCCTCGACGGCAACCACGACTGGCTCACGGCGCCCCAGGAGGTGGGCCTGTTCGCCTTCGCCGGCGACGCGCCCACCACCCCGCCGGTCACCACCATGATCAAGGCCGACATGAAGTGCTCGTCGGTCGCGGCGGCAAGCGTGCTGGCGAAGGTCGAGCGGGACGCCATGATGGTCGCCCTCGCCGACGACCACCAGGGCTACGGCTGGCACGACAACAAGGGCTATGCCGCACCCGAGCACCTCGAAGCACTCACCCGGATCGGGCCCTGCGACCTGCATCGACGCTCCTGGCGACTGCCCGGGATCGGCCAGCCGCTGGAGGAGGGCGACTACGGACCGTTCGAGGAGGGTGTCGAGCTGGGCGAGGATGGTTTCATGGCCGATGTTGTCGCGTGTGACACCGTTGGTTCGGAGGCTGGTGGGTCCCGCGCCGGGGTGGAGTGGGCCGACCTGGCGCTCGACTGGCAGAAGGACGCGCAATGAGCTCAGAGGACCTGGAGAAGTACGAGTCCGAGATGGAGCTCCAGCTCTATCGCGAGTACCGCGATGTGGTGGGGCTGTTCACCCACGTCGTCGAGACCGAGCGGCGCTTCTACTTGTGCAACTCGGTCGACGTCAAGGTGCGCAGCGAGGGTGGGGAGGTCTTCTTCGACGTCACAATGCAGGACGCCTGGGTGTGGGACATCTACCGGCCGGCGCGGTTCGCCAAGCAGGTGCGCGTCGTGACGTTCAAGGACGTCAACGTGGAAGAGCTCGCCAAGGCCGAGATCGAGCTGCCGAAGGACGCCGGCTTCTAGAGCCGAGTCCCCGCCGAGTCTTGGGCGGCTCGGTTTCAGGCTCGGTTTCCACAGGCGGCTGGGCCGCCTGACCCCACCTGCCCCACGGTCCACAGGCCATGACCGCCCGGCTCCGGCCCTCGCGCCCGCACCGCAGCATGAAGGCATGACGACGGCGGCACAGGAGGTCGGGGCGTTCGGCGAGCGACTCGCCGAGCGGTTCCTGGTCGAGCGCGGGATGACCATCCTGGACCGCAACTGGCGATGCAGCCACGGGGAGCTCGACCTCGTGGCGCGCCAGGGCGACTGCCTCGTGTTCTGCGAGGTCAAGACCCGTCGCGGCACGGGGTTCGGCGAGCCTGTCGAGGCCGTGAGCTGGCGCAAGGCCGCGCGGCTGCGCCGGCTCGCGGCGGCATGGCTGGCCGGGCATGGTCAGTCGGCACCTGACGTGCGCATCGACGTGGTGGGCATCCTGCTGCGACCCGGGCGGCCGCCGATCGTGCGACACATCGCCGGAGTGGGCTCGTGAAGCTGGGCATGGCCCGCTCGGTGGCGCTGCACGGGCTGGAGGGCGCGGCCGTCGAGGTCGAGGCTCACATCGGGCAGGGCCTGCCCCAGTTCACGGTGACCGGCCTTCCTGACGCCGCCTGCGGCCAGGCACCCGAGCGGATCAAGGCAGCGACGCTGCCGCTTGGCCTGTCGGTCAGCCAGATGCGCGTGACGGTCAACCTGTCCCCGGCGTCCATCACCAAGAGCGGCTCCGCGTTCGACCTTTCGGACACCTAACTATGACATACTTACGCCATGCGAGCGACGGTGTACGCCAGAATCTCCTCCGACCGGGAGGGCGCCGGGCTTGGCGTGCGCGCTCAGGAGCAGGACTGCCGAGAACTCGCCGACTCGCTCGGCTGGTCCATCGTCTCCACCCACACCGACAACGACATCAGCGCCTACTCCGGCAAGCCACGGCCGGGCTATCGGGCCATGCTTGAGGAGATCCGCTCCGGTGCCGTCGACGTCGTCCTGGCGTGGCACACCGACCGCCTACACC